>JAPOQE010000001.1 GCA_026710875.1 Gammaproteobacteria bacterium
CGCCTGCTGCGTATCAGTTACGCCAAGGTGGAAGGCCAGCCGTTCATGACGGGCCAGACTGCCCGATGAGAGGCCACGCGATCATTGCGCTGGAGAATCCGAGGGACGGCATGGGTGCCGTCCTTCGGGCAGCGGGGATCCACCGCGCCGATCTGCAAGCCACCAGTGAGCTGCCGATGCCCTGCACAGGGGTCCGGATGCTGAACCCGAGAAAACCGGCAGTGGACGCGAAATCAGGGGGATCGGGCAAAATGGCACAAAATCGGCCTTCATATTTGCCCTGTAGGCGACGATCTCAAGGTGAGAGGTATCCTTGTACCCCTTAAATCCGTGTATTATTTGACCAATCTTGAGGGCATGGGAAATTGAATAACGCAGATATAGGGGTACGATTCAGATCCGCTTTCCCCCAGTGGTTTCAATATTCGTGGCTGGCGGCGTGGGAGACTTGCACGGGCGAGCACTGCGCTGGTGTATTCGAATTTGTGGTTGTTCCGGATGGAGTGTCTGGCCAGCATTGCAATACATGTGCAGCAGCAGTAACTGCTAATATCATCACAGGAGGTAGGTATGGGGGCCGTTAAACGCTATCCAGTATCCGAATGGGCACGGCTAATCTATAACGAGGGACAGTCTGTTCAGCAGGTGGCACAACAATTTGGTGTCAGCGCAAAAGTTGTGCGCGCACGGTTGTATCGTGCCGGAAATCCCAAAATGCGTGATTGGAAACGCGATAAGGGGCCTGCCTGTCGCGTATTCAGCAATGCACAGATATTGGACATACACCAGCAGCGTGAGCTCGGTATGAGCTGGAAAATAATAGGGCAAAAATACAACGTGGATCAGCAAAGAATATGCAACATCATGCGCTATCAATGCCTGCAACGGGACTGGGAGTGGCCGATCCCTGTACCTGGCGATTACTAGGGGAGCAAGCCGTACAAAAGTGGCTTGCTTGGGGTCCGAAACGGCTGTTACTTCCTGACCCTCATGTATCTCATGAGTGACTGATCTGGTTCAGAATATTAAGGCCGTTGATATGTTGAATTGGCAAGAGTATTTGTCTACGCTCAACAGATAATGGCACGGTCCAGACTGCCCCAGACCTTGCTGGCATTCCTAAATCTATCAGGCAGCGAATTTGTCCATCAACCGAAAATTCAATCCTCAGCGACTTGAGATCGCATGTAAGAGGCGAGGTTGCTCGAAGACAGCATTAGCGAAGTCAGCTGGCATAACTTTAAATACTGTTTCAAGGCTTGGGCGAGCTCGAATTGAACCCAATAGTAATACGATTTATAAAATAAGTAATGCATTAAGGTTTCCTTCCGAGTTTTTCTATGGGGAGGATATGGATGAGTTGAACATCAATTCTGTCAGCTTAAACAGATCATCGGATTTGAGTATATTGTACTTAAATGTCGCGCTGGCAACGGCAAGCATCGCTTTTCTATTGGATGACTGGGCACATAGGCGGTTTGTATATTCTCGTTTCATGCCATCTGATGTCGATTTCATCGATATCGGGCCAGATGTCGAACCAGAAGTTGCAGCAAGGAAGCTAAGGCAACATTGGAAGCTTGGGGTTGAGCCGATCTCTGACATGGTCGAATTACTCGAAGCAAAGGGAGCACGAGTATTTTCCATTACAAATGAAAGTTTATGCTTGCATACCTTTTCAGGCTGGCGCAATGAGGTCCCGTACATATTTTGCAGCAATTTAGATAGTGCCGTGAACTTCAGATTTACTCTCGCTGAACAGTTAGGCCATCTTGTTCTTCACAGACATACGCGCCCAAAGCATTACAAAAATGTCCTACATGCAGTGCGAGCATTCGCCTCTGCCTTTCTGATGCCAGAGAGCGGTATGAAGTCATACGAAAAGCCTCGTTACTTATATTTGGATGAAACCTATGAGTTCGTGCAACACTGGAGGGTAACAGGTACTGTGTTAATAGCTCGTTTGCTTAAACTGCGCAAAATCACTCGGAGCACATATTCCCTGCTTCTCAATCAAATCAAGAATACGGATCAACAATATGGATGTGGTGAACTTGTTCCAGTGAGGATGCAAACAGAAACCTCTCTTTTGTGGGACGAGATACTGCAGAGACTCAAGAAAAACGGAACACCCCTTTGGCAAGTTTCAAATCAAGTTCTGGTGCAGGAAGAGGAAATAGTGAAGCTATTGCTGGTCGACAGCCTGTCAAAATAAATACCGTTCTGGGTTTGAGTTGGATGGATCTGTTTCTGGAGACCCTCCTTTTATAGCATTGACCTGATCGACCGAGTTCCTACTCGGTCCTGAACACGCAGATCTCGCGTCCTTGCCCAGTGAGATGAATCCCTGGCGGGCTGTGTGCAGTTCCGAGGCATATCCAATGCCCACCCATTACTCCTCTCTACACGATCTCCAAGCCTTTTTGCAGGAATCATGCCAGTTTATTTTCAGGTCGTATGTGGAAATTGTTTCCAATTCATTATAAAGACTATAGGCATTAGTTCCAATTTCCTTCGAGGGGGTATTTTAAATGCCAATAAGGTTCCTAAGATTGTCTGACGTAATGAAGCGCACTGCGTTATCACGCAGTTCCATTTACCTTCGACGCTCGCAAGGGCTCTTTCCAGAGCCCATACCATTAGGCGGCAGGGCTGTCGGATGGCTTGAAAGCGATATCGAGGATTGGGCGAACCAGCAAATCAAACTATACAAACAACGCAAAAAAAACGCGAATGAGGTGGCTGTAACGAATTGACACAAAAGTCAAAGTGATAAACGTACTCCACCAAATGATCCCTAAAGATTTGGAGCCCCCCGCTAAATTCACCGATTCAGCTTTCCAGCATGCGGCAATGGTCGTCATGCTGTTGTTGTGGGAAGTGTTTCTGGTTGAGGCTTCTGATCAGATCATCCATCAGTCGGGAGACTATTGTGAATGATGCAGTCGCAAAATTTCGCGATGCAATACGAGCTGCAGGCATGGAACCGCCTGCAACCATTAAAGCAGGGATATTTCACCGCTTTCCAGGAATAGGGAAACACAATGGCAACATTGCGGGATGGTGTAAATTCGATGAAAGTGGTCATGGTGGCTATTTTGGAGACTGGGCTTCAGGGCTTTCCGAGAATTGGTATGCACCATCATTCAAGCAGCTTAACGAGGATGAGAAAGCAGAATATAAGCACAATAGAGAAAAGGCCAAGGAACGTGCTGAAAAGGACAAGAAACGACAGCAAGCCAATACAGCAAGAAATGCAACCGACATTTGGAATAAAGCATCTCCTGCAGACATGAATCATCCCTACTTAGTTAGCAAAGAAATTCAGCCTTTTGCCGCACGACAGTCTAAGGACATACTTATTATACCCATTTTGTTTAAGGATAAACTCATCTCACTGCAATTCATTTATCCCAACGGAAGCAAGAAATTCTTGAAAGGTGGTTTGGTTACAGGTGGTCATTGTGCTGTAGCCGATACTCAGGTCACGAAAACTATATGTATTGCCGAAGGCTTTGCGACTGCATCTACCGTCCACGAGGCTACTGGTTTATTCACAATAATTGCATTCAGCGCAAGAAGTCTTGAAACCGTCGCCAAATATGTCAGGCAGACAATTCCTAAATCATCGATTGTGATCTGTGCAGATGACGATGTTGAGATTAAGGGCAACCCTGGCATCACTGAAGCAAACAAGGCCGCGCGGGCTGTTGGAGCAAAGGTTGCCATTCCAGAATTCGGGGACAAGCGGCCTGATGGAGTATCTGATTTTAATGACATGGCAGCCCATTCTGGAATTGAGGCCGTCAAACAAGCGATAAATTCAGCTTCGAAACCTGCCGACAGTGATGACTCCGAGGAGATCGACTGGCCAAAGCTTGTACCGTTGGACTTTCCAAACCTGCCAAGCCTTGAAAGGGATTGCCTGCCTACATGGGCTGGAGACTATGCTCACGCTTTAGCCGCAAATTCTGAGACACCGCTAGAATTGGCAGTTGGAATGGTTTTGGCGACCTGCTCTACGGCATGTGCCCGACGCATGAAAGTGCTTGTAAGACCGGGATATTGCGAACCCTGCAATTTGTGGATCCTGGTGGCTTTGCCACCTGGTAATCGAAAAAGCAGTGTCCAATCTGCTGCGACTGAACCACTGATCAAGTGGGAGAGTGCTCAAGCTGCAAATATGCAGGACGACATTCTTCGTGCTACCAGTGAACGCAAGACGATGGAGGCACACATCAAGGATAAGCGTAATAAGTCAGCCAGAAAAAAGGGCAGTGAGTTGAAAGCGTTTATGAAAGAAATAGCTGATCTTGAACTTGAACTGCCAGAGATTCCCTCAGTGCCACGACTATGGACATCGGATTCGACTCCAGAGCGATTGGGTACGTTGCTGGAAGAAAATCAGGAATGCCTTGGCTGGATGTCATCAGAGGGAGGTATTTTTGAGCTGCTGGAGGGGAGATACTCAAAGGGAATTCCCAATCTGGATCTGGTGCTGAAAGCACACAGCGGCGATTCAGAGTGTGTGGATCGAGGCTCTCGCCCACCTCTTGAGTTGGAATATCCGCGCTTGAGCGTCGGGTTAAGCCCACAACCGGATGTTTTGAAAGGATTGGCTAGCAAGCCAGGATTTCGTGGTCGAGGCTTACTGGCACGATTTATTTACTTTCTACCTCCTTCGCCACTGGGTTTCCGAACTTTGGATGGCCCTGCTGTACCTGATGACACGAAACAAGCCTATATGCAGGGTATACATGCCATGCTGAACTGGAAGGCCGACACTGATAAAAATAAGAAAGTCCACCCCCACGAAGTACGCATAAGCAATGATGCACTTTCCGTGCATCATGAATTTGCTCTAGCAATCGAGAAAGAGTTTAGGCCAGAGGGAAGGCTGGAACACTTCAAGGATTGGGGTGGCAAGATTTCAGGGGCTGCGATTCGCATGGCTGGTGTATTGCATGGAATTAAGCATGCTCATGAAAGACCATGGGAGTTTGAAATCTCAAAAGAAACTATGGAAGCTGCACTGAATATAATAGCAGTGTCTATCGATCATAGTTTGGCAGCACTGGATATGATGGGGGCTGATCAGACTGTCGCTGGAGCTCGCCGAGTGTGGGGCTGGATCAAGCGCCATAAGCGGCCAAGTTTTACGGTGCGGGAGGCTTTCAGTGACCACCGCAGCATTTTCATTCGAGTGAAGTATATGAACGAAGCCTTGGAGGTACTTGAGGAGCGAGGCTATGTTCAAATTATAACGCCTAAAACAAAGGGGCCGGGCCGACCATCCAAAGCCGTGATAGTTCGCCCTGAACTTGTCGAGTCTTGGAAATGAATTGGCGTGAGATCCTTGGTGTAGAAGACACCGCTGACAATTCCAGTACTCAAAATTTGCGTAAACCCTCTGTGCAACCTAATTCTGAGGATGAGCCGGAGGATACAGACAATCCAGAGCCTGTAACAGAATTATCACAGCATGAGGAAAGCCAAATTCGAAAATGGCTAGAGGCCATAGGAGAAACAGACCCTGAAGCTATTGAAGAGATTTTGGATAATGCTCGTAAGAGTTTGGACAAAAGAAATTTCTATTTGGAGCAGTCGAAAGAAGCGCCAAAACTTGGTAACAATTCGTGAAAGAATTATTTTCTGTATCGTATAGATCCTCTATTTGGCGGTGTGTGCTCTGGTTAAGCTGGAGAAAATCAATACAAATGTTGACTTGGTCAAAGTTGAATATCCTTATCAAACAAATTAATTTAAATGCTGGCTTCATAGCTTGCTATGTTGAATTACTATAGGGAATTGATGGCTTTCGTGGGTACTTGTGAGCAGATTATTGGTGTGGGGGCAACTATAAGGGCGACTGCAGTCATCATGAGATAGTAAAAACCATACTTATCAATCATTTATCTATGTCATTCGGTAGATATTGCCCCTTGGCCTTTGCCGCTCGGATGATTTTGTCCGCGCACATGGAGCGAATAGGTTGGGTGATCTGGCCGTTTGGCGCAAGGCTTCGCCAGAAAGCAAGAGGCGCCAGACAAAGAAGCTGCCCCTCGGATGTAAGCTTCTTGGCCGGCACTTTGTGCATATAGTGCGTTTCCTTACTCTGAATCACAACTTTTTCGTCCTCGAACCCGTGCACCGTGAAGAACTGACAGTCGTCCAGGGGGGGCATTTCAAATTTTTCCTCAGCCTTACTGTCAGAAGGGTGCACATCGGCATACTCCTTTACGCCCCCGTGCTCATTGATCCACTCCATCATGGAGTCCCAGCCGTCCTCAACCAGGGCGTCATAGATATCGTATCCAGTATCACCCTTTGGTAAAAAGTACTTCACGCTTGCGCCGTTCTTGTGCAAATGCCGACCGATGGCCTTCATAAACCTCCGGCCCGCATTATCGGCATCGGCGATCAGCAATACGCGCTGGCCGAACAACGGCGTCCAGTCCGTTGTGCCAACCGCACGACTGGGACCCCCGTACGGCGACACGCACGCAGGGGGCTTCTTTTTCTTGATGCGCGCGACCATATCGCGGCACTTCTCGCCCTCGACGACCCAGACCTGTGGCTTGGCTATGTCAGGCGCGTTGCGGTACTTCTCAAGCACAGGCTTGACGTGCTCGATCCCGTACAACGGCACAGGCGTAACCCTGTCTTCAGGTGGGATGACATCGTTATCCGGCTTCGTGACCCAGTAATCACCCTGTGCACGGGGCAGAAACGTCAACAGGGTCTTCTTGGTCTTGGGCTCACCCGTTTTCTTGTTCTTTTGCTTCTCTTCCCATCGCTGGACGATGATCGGGTGCTTCAGGGTTACCTGATCTTCGGGCTTGTAGTATTTGTATGTAGCGGTCAGATAGCCGTTGAATTGCGGCCCAAGACTGTCGTACGGGGCTTTTGCCACTTTAGGCAACCCTGATTCAGCCCTGGCGCGCTCTTCCTTATTCTTCCTGTCCGCGGTCTGGTAGTGATCAAGGTTCGCCTTGGTGGCACCCAGGCTTTCAAGCATTTGCATGGCCTCGGGCTTGCTGATTCCGCGCACATCCGTCAGGTACGTGTATGGATTCCCCGTAGCCTTACACCAGTGGCAGAAGTACACGCTCTTCGCGACATTAACCGACATGGACAGTGAATCATTATCGTGGTTCGGCATGAAGCACTTGATGGACTTCTCGGCCCCGCCCGTCTTCGGCAGGTGGATCCCGTCTCGTTCAAGAAGTGTCTGCAGGATTGACACGCCTAGCTCCAGCCCATCCAGTGATAGATGCCGGCCATTCGCTTAGTCCATTCGGGGTGGTATCCATATTTGCGATACCACTTGCATGGTTCTTTCGACTCAATATTCAACTCACTAACCCGTAACTGTTGAACAGGGAAGTTGCAAATTTGTTGCAGAGGTCTATTTCTGCAAGATTACCATGTATAAGAAACTTAGGTTACAGTCTTGAGGCTATGCTCAATCTGCTGGTTTATCCAGTCGTCAATTTCCGCGAGTATTCCATAGAGCGCCTATTGCGACTTTTGACAATACTTGGGCGTGATGTGGAAATTGTCATTCGGTAGTCCCGATCTCATCAAGGTGGTAGGCTTAGCGTCGGAGCATGAGCCCAGTGTCGGGATTTGATTTTTCAAGCGGCCATGGCGAAGTGTATACAGTGATATTTGTCTCAAATATTCCGAGAAAATATGGAAAACCGCAACTTTTAACATGTTGTTTGTGTATGGGGGCAACATAAGGGATAACTTAGTAAATTATGAATGTACAATTTGTTTTATATCATATAGTTACATACAGTTTTCGGTACCTGCCCCGTTATTGAGGGCAACAATCAGGGCAACTGAAGTAAGCATAGGATAGTAAATTTATATATATCAATCATTTACGGATGGTATTCGGTAGATATACGACCCACCATTAATACTAACAGATTCAATGCATTACAGAAATATCCGCTCTGCTATTCCCGTGTCCTTGTCCAGATTGTGTCATATTTGTGCCAATTTCCTTGGTTTCGCAAAGGCCGTCTGCATATTCCGCCAGATGCTTGACTGACAGATGAGCATAGCGACGAACCATGGCATAGCTGGACCATCCGCCCAGTTCCTGTAGCACATACAGCGGAGTTCCCTGCTGGACGTGCCAACTGGCCCAGGTGTGCCGCAGGTCATGCCACCGGAAATCTTCAATCCCGGCTCTGACTAGCGCCTTTCGCCAGGCGTGGTTGTTGGCCTTGGTGACTGGCAGACCTTTGTAGGTAAACA
>JAPOQE010000002.1 GCA_026710875.1 Gammaproteobacteria bacterium
TACCCTCGCTATCGGTTGGCAAACCCTACTTCGATCTGGTGTTTTCGACGTTGACCTTGCCACTGGTGCTCGTAATTGGCATCGGTCCCTTCCTGCGCTGGAAAAGCGCGTCAGTCGGGCAGGTATTTAGAAAACTATTCAAAATTGCTGTGATTGGGCTTGTTTTGGGTCTTGCATTGCCGCTGATGGTTGCCGGGAAGACGACGATTCTCGTTACCCTAGGCGTCACGCTGGGCGTATGGTCGATCGGCTCAGCCATGTATTACCTCTACAAGAATCTTCACCAGACGGGAAGGGGAGCAAGAATTTTTCATCGCATCAGCAAGGTGCCGCATGCCACGTGGGGGATGTCGGTGGCGCACCTGGGAATTGGTGTATTTGTATTGGGTGTGACATTTGTAAGCGCGTTTGAGCAGGAACGCGAGTTACCCATGCAGGTCGGGCAAAAGGCAGAGCTGTCAGGCTATATTTTTCAGCTTGATGAGATCAAAGATGTACAGGGGCCCAATTATTCCTCCAAGCAGGCCTCCGTGCGCGTATTCAAAAATGGTGAGCCAGTGGCACTGCTTTTGCCAGAGAAGCGCACTTACCTTGTCCAGCAAAATCCCATGACCGAGGCAGGAATTCATTCTGGATTCCTGAGAGACGTCTATGTGGCACTGGGCGAGCAAGTCGATGATAAGACGTGGGGAATGCGGTTGTACTACAAGCCCTTTGTACAATGGATCTGGCTGGGCGCCATGCTGATGGCCGTTGGCGGGATACTGGCTGCACTGGACCGTCGATACCGCATGAAACTGAAACGTGGAAAAGCGACTGTGGCGTTGGGTACGCATGAACAGCAGGTTGCTTCTGTTTCGTAGCTGGCATGTCCAAGTATTTTCTTCCGGTCATTCTGTTTTTCATACTCGCCAGTTTCTTGTTTGTTGGCTTGCACAGGGATCCGACTACGGTATCCTCCCCGCTGATCGGCAAGCCGGCACCTCAATTTTCCCTTCCCCGGCTTCAGGATTCCGAGGCCGTTGTCTCAGAGCGTGATTTCCAGGGCAAGGTCGTCTTGCTCAATGTTTGGGCAAGCTGGTGCCTGGCATGCCGCGACGAGCACCCGATACTGACAGAGATGGCACATCACAAGGTGGTCCCGATATACGGGTTGAATTACAAGGATGAAAGTGCTGATGCACTGCGGTATCTGGCAGACTTTGGGAATCCCTACGTGGCCAATGCAGTAGATTTCTCCGGTCGGGTCGGGATCGAGTGGGGAGTGTACGGAGTTCCCGAAACATTCGTAGTCGATAAGGCCGGCATTATCCGGTACAAGCATATCGGTGCGATCACCCAAAAGGATGCCGATGAGAAACTTTTACCTCTGGTAAGGCAACTGCAAAGCGAGGCCCCGTAAATGCGCGAATTCTTTGGCTTCATCGTTGGCGCCTTGTTCTGCTTTTCAGTTCTCGCACAGCCTGAAGCAGTGGCTCCTGAGCATGAAAGCCGCTACTACTCCTTGTTGAAGGAATTACGTTGCCTGGTTTGCCAAAACCAGACGATTGCCGAATCCGATGCAGGTCTGGCCAAAGACCTGCGTGGCGAGGTTAAAACAATGCTATATGCCGGTGCCACGGATTCCGAGATCATCGAGTTCATGGTGAGCCGGTATGGCGATTTTGTGCTGTACAGGCCTCCGCTCAAGCCCACGACATGGCTGTTATGGTTTGGCCCTTTTATCCTGCTTGCCATTGGCTTGCTGGCACTGGCACGGGTATTGAGGAGACAAAAGAACATGAGCAGTTCGCCCCTGACCGAAGAAGAGCAGGCGAAGGTAGAATCCATACTGGGTCATACTGAAGAATAGCCCAATGCTTATATTCTGGCTCATTTGTCTGTTCCTGGTGGTGGTCGCGCTTGTCCTTGTGCTTCCATCATTGATGGCAGCATCCCAGCCTGTGGATGATGAACGCCAAGCCATGAACCGGGCAATTTTTGACCGGAAACTGAAGGAGCTTGATCAAGACCTTCAAAGAGACCTGATCGACAGGGAACAATTCGAGATCGCACGGTCCGATCTGAGACGTACGCTCATTCATGATCTTGAAGATCACGAGACACCTGCCTTGAAAAAAAGTGGCAAGTCGATGGCTGTCATCGTATTGCTGGCTGTCCCCATGCTCTCTGTATTCACGTATCTGAAAATCAATAATGGCCTGGCTTCACTGTCGGATGACTTTCAAGCTGAGCTCTCGGGCCAGGGCAGGATGCTTACTGTCGAGCAGGCAATCATGAATCTTGAAAGAAGACTGCGCGAAGTTCCGGACGATATGGCGGGCTGGAGTATGTTGGGCCGGTCTTATCTGGCGCAGGGCAACTTTTCCAAGGCAGTGGAGGCCTATGAAAGGGCATACGGGCTGACAGGAGGCACGGACCCTGACGTGCTTGTAGGCTATGCAGAAGCGCAAGCACTGGCAGCAGGGCAGCGTTTTGATGAAGGTACGATGGCATATTTTGTGCGAGCCGTACAGATTGATCCGCATCACGAGCGCGGTTTGTGGTATGCAGGATTCGCAGCCTACCAGTTGCATGACTACCTGAGTGCTGCAAAATACTGGGGAAGGTTGCTGGAGCAGGTGCCGGATGACCAACAGGATGTGCGTACGACTTTGCAGACCTACCTGGATGAGGCCAGACAGAAAGCGAAGCTGGATGTTGCTGACGCAAGCCAGGACGTGGGGGAGACAAGGGCTTCAGGCGGTAATACTGCGGCTGGCGCTTCCATCGATGTGCAGGTTTCACTCAGCGCTGCACTACAGAAAAATATCACAAACTCGGGCATACTTTTTGTTTACGCACGTGCGCTGGAAGGGCCGCCCATGCCTCTGGCGCTTGTCCGAATGAATGCCGGAAAGCTCCCGGTGAGGGTCACCCTGGATGATACGGATGCAATGATTTCCGGAATGACGCTTTCCGGCATGGAAGAGGTAGAGATCGTCGCAAGAATCTCCAAGTCAGGCCAGGCCAGGATGCAGGCAGGAGACCTCTATGGAAGCGTGCGCCCCGTTGCAACCAGGGGTGCAGGCCAGATACACGTTGTGATCAGCGAGGTGGCACCTTGACAGTTCACTTTCTGGTTCCATGCATGGTGACACCGCTACAAGGAGCTTGAGGGGTATTGAATGTCACAGGGACAGGTATTCAACAAACGGGTTCTATACTTCACCTGGCTGGCCCTCAAATCGTGATGAGATATTCTTGTGGATATTGAATTTGTGCGCACGGTGTTGGGTTGGTGTGCACTGGTCAACATTGGCCTTTTCCTCATCTGGTTTTTGGTGTTCATGACGGCTCATGATGCCGTGTATAAAATCCATGGCCTCTGGTTTTCAATTTCGAAAAAGGATAAGGTTGAAAATATGAATTAAATCAATAAGATAAGATTATGGATAATCGTATTACCCCAAGATGTATACCAATTCGAAAAGGTGAAATTATGATCAAAATCGTTTTAATCGCTGGCACCCTGTTTTGCTCAATGATGGCGAGTGCCGAGAGCCCAGACTATCGAGAGGAAATAATGCGCTATGTAATCACGCCCTGCCATGAGCAAATACTCATCCGGCAAGGCTATACAAAAGAGGGGAATCTGGACGCAATGGTTGCGCTGCTTGCTGAAATGTCAGTAACGGAGATAGAGCACGCCATGGCAGCAACCATCCCAGCGGTTACTGGCCGCCCGCTTAATGAAAGGGTGCAGGTGTATCGCTTCGCGCTGGAAAACTGCGTGCGTGCTTCTTTGGGTCCGCGCTAGTTCGTTTTGTCTGGCAAGGTTTCATGGTGCAGCTTGCCCTCGGTATCGAACCATGCCGTTATCCTTTCCCCTGTATATTGGCTTAGGGTATTGCTGGCAATCTGATTTTGCAGGGCCAGGATTTGATCAATACTCAAAAACTCGCCTTTGCTAGTGTCTTGAGCAAGGCCAGATATCAGGCTTGCAAGGATGGCCTTTGCTGAATTTTCGGGGCGGGCTTCGCGTAGCGTTTTCCATGCTTCGCCCAGCTCGGGGACTAGTTCAAACAGTTCCGCAAGGGTGAAGTTCAAATCATCTTTTTGGGTGCGGTCCCTCGGCATTAAAATTCTAGACATGTTGCCCCCCTTTTTTTGATTTCGACATGGCTGCAGCTTCTTGCGCTCGGCTCATTCCCGATAGTGTACGCATGCGCTTAAATTCTTTGTAGTGTCGCGGGCATAGGCCCTCATAAATCTCATTAACACGAATAGAGGGCGCACCGCAGTTCACGCAGCGCGGGGGGCCTTGCTGATCAGGCTCCAGGTCCATCACTGCCGGAGTTCGCAAATAAATTCCAGGTATCGAGTGCGCCGCCCTTGGCCTCGCCCGCCTCGAATGCAGCCCGGTCCGGTTGAGCGGTAAATCTCGCCATCATGGACAAATTCACAATTCGGGGCTACGGCTTCGCGGTGTCTGATCGTCCACCTGCTACGCTGCACCCTCACGGCCATGCCATCCTCGTAAAGAGTAAATGCTTGCATGTCGCTTTTGTGCGCCATGACTTCATCGCCCCAGCTGGGGGTATTCCTGGATTCAGGAACCCCGTAGCGGGTGCGGTGAGTTTCGGGGCGGTCGGAAGGGTTGCGGATTGTTACCCGCAAATCAAGAATGGGCGGCCTGTATGGTTTTCTTTTCATAAATTAATTGCAGCGCATGGGCTCTATGCTTTGCACTGGGTTGAAGCCACACAACCCCATACGGGAGTACCCATGCACCACAAACTTAAAACTTATTCCACGCCTGCCAGCCGTAAGGCCTCGGCATCCTCTTTGCCCTCTTCTTTGTAAATCTTGTACGCCTGGGCGCGGCGCATGGTTGCCCGGCTCATGCCATCGGCATCACTCGCCCGTAAATCCTCGAATGTAACCGCCGCCATGGGGTGCAGTTTGGTTTTCAGTTCGGTCTGAATTTCGCGCCCTATGGGGCCTATGGTTGAGAGCCAAAACCGCCGCCATGCTTCGCGCTGTCCGGCCCCGTCCCCGCGCTCTGAAAACAGTGCAGGGCTAATCCCGTATGCGCTGCAAATATCCCGCCCCAATGCAGTCCGCAGGGCCAACATTTGCTCGTTCGGTTCAGGTCCGTAAGGCTCTTGGTCTACGGCCTTGCTGCCGTCAGCATTCTTGCCGTTTACCGTTACGATTCCCCCAGACTCGAAAACCGTGCGGGCGGGTTTTTGCTGGTCCGGTGTAAAGCTCATGGGGTCAATGCGCCATAGCCGGCCCACTGGCACCTTGGTTTCCTTTTCAAGTGCTGCCTCAATGCGCCCCATGATGGCACCCGATTTGCTTGCGCGCTCAAGCGGTCCACGCCCTCGCCATGGGGTGCGGGGGTCTGCACCAATGCGAAAATGCAGCACCGAAGCGGCGGGCAAATTCACAGTATGGGTGCGGGATGGTCCAGCCAGGTCCAAGCGGTAACGCCATTCTTCGGGAGTACCCCGAATATCCCAATAAGCGGCGGGAATTAGCTGCACTCGAGATCCGCGCACCTGGATGGCAAAAACGGCATTGCCCCTTACGGCCATATACCGCCCTGCCAGTGCAAGCATTTGGGGCGATACAGGGGCGAGTTCGGTTTGCATGGGGGCTATGCTTGCCGAAGCGATACAACGCTCCCA
>JAPOQE010000003.1 GCA_026710875.1 Gammaproteobacteria bacterium
AGCCACCCCAGAAGCCCGAGGACCCCCCGAACCCCGAGACCGAAGGGGGCAAGCAGGAAACCCTGCTCTCGCCCCTGTACGAGCTGCGCACCCGCCTGATGTGGGTGGTCGGTAGCGTGTTCGCCCTGTTGATCGTGATGTTCCCGTTCGCCAACACCCTGTACAGCTGGCTGGCCGGCCCGCTGATGGCGCACCTGCCGGAGACGAGCACGATGGTGGCCATCGAGGTGGCCTCACCGTTCCTGACCCCGTTCAAGCTGGTGTTCCTGCTCAGCCTGGTGCTGGCCGTACCGCTGATCCTGTACCACGCCTGGGCGTTCGTCGCACCGGGCCTGTACAAGAACGAGAAAACGCTGGTGTTCCCGATCCTGGTATCGAGCTCGGTGCTGTTTTACGTCGGCATGGCGTTTGCCTACTTCGTCGTCTTTCCGCTGATGTTCGGCTTTTTCACGAAGACGGCCCCGGAAGGGGTCGCGGTGATGACCGACATTGGCCGCTATCTTGATTTCGTCATGAAGATCTTCATCGCCTTCGGCGCGGCGTTCGAGGTGCCGGTGGTGACCCTGGTGCTGGTGCGCATCGGCGTGATGACACCAAAGCAGATGGCTGCCAAGCGCCCGTACGTGATCGTCGCTGCCTTCGTAATCGGCATGCTGCTGACCCCGCCCGACGTGATCTCGCAGGTACTGCTCGCAGTCCCCGTGTGGATCCTGTTCGAACTCGGCCTGTTGTTCTCACGCCTGGTCAAACCGAAGAAGGTCGTGCCCACCACCCCGGGCGGGGAGCCGATCCGCACCGGAACGCCATCGACCCCGGCTGCTGCCAGTGCCGTGCCGCTGTCGCCCGAGGAGCGCGCAGCGGAGCTCGCACCGGTGCCCCCGCTTGAGGATGACGAGGACGAAAAGCCCCCTTCTGACTAGCAGACACCCCCTGGCATTTGGTGCATAATTGCCTGCTTTTACAGCCCCGCGAATTTCGTGAAAAAACCGATCAAGCTTCGAAACCGCGTCATGCTGGTCATCCTGGACGGCATCGGTGTGAACCCCAGCAAGGCCAACAATGCCGTGCTGCGCGCCGAGACTCCGCGCCTGGATCACTACTTCTCCCACTATCCGCACACCGTGCTGGAAGCCTCCGGTGAGGCGGTCGGCCTGCCGCCCGGACAGATGGGCAACTCCGAGGTCGGGCACATGACCATCGGCTGCGGCTCGGTCATACGCCAGGACCTGATCCGCATCAATGATGCCATCGCAGACGGCAGCCTGGCCGAGATGTCGCCGCTGATGCGCGCCATCAAGCAGGGCAAGAAACAAGACGGCCATGTACACCTGATCGGCCTGCTCTCGGACGGTGGCGTACACTCGCACATCAACCACATCATTGCCCTCATCAAGCTGTGCCGCGACAACGATACCCGCCCGGTGCTGCACCTGATTACGGACGGGCGCGATGCCCCGCCCAAGAGTGCCCGCAAGTACCTGATGCGCCTGAACCGGGCCCTGAACAAGGCCGACGGTGTGATCGCCACGGTCATGGGGCGCTATTTTGCGATGGACCGCGACCGGCGCTGGGAGCGCACGGAGAAGGCCTGGCGCGCCCTGGTGCGCGGCGAGGGCGAGAAGGCCGCGGACGCCAAGAGCGCGATCATGAATGCCTACGAGCGCGGCGAGACCGACGAGTTCATTGCCCCGACGGTGATTGACGGTGCACGTCCCATGAGCGCAGGGGTTCCGGTGATCTTTTGCAATTTCCGCAGTGACCGCCCGCTGCAGCTCAGCAAGGCACTGGCCAAGGAAGGGTTCCGTGCCTTTGACCGCGGCTTCGGATTTGAACCGGTGCGCCTGGTCATGATGACGAAATACAGCAAGGAGTTTCTCGGACCCGTGGTCTTCCCGCCGCGTCGCCCGGAAACCAACCTCGCGCAGATCATCAGCAAGCTCGAGATGCACCAGTTCCACTGTGCGGAAACCGAAAAATACCCGCACGTGACCTACTTCATCAACGGCGGGCACGAGGAAGCCTACGAGGGCGAGGACCGCAAGATCGTCCCCTCACCCCGGGTCGCCACCTACGACGAGCAGCCCGAGATGAGCGCCGAGGAAGTGGCCGACGAAGTCATCAAGGCCTTGCGCAACCCGTCCTACTCGCTGGTAGTGACCAACTTTGCAAACGGCGACATGGTCGGACACACGGCCAAGAAAGAGGCCGTGATCGCGGCCCTGGAAGCTCTCGATACGCATGCCGGTCGCGTGCTCGATGCGGCCGTCGAACAGGGCGTCTCGGTGGTGGTGACCTCCGATCATGGCAACTGCGACGAGATGGTCGACCCGCATACCGGTGAGCCGCATACCCAGCACACCACCTACCCGGTGCCGTGCCTGGTGATTGACGAGGACAACTGGGACCTGGCCAACGGACGTGGCCTGAGTGACGTGGCTCCGACAGTATTGCAGCTGATGGGAATCCGAAAGCCCAAGTCGATGACCGGGCGCTCGCTGCTGGTGCCCTACAACGGGCGATAACAGCCTTCATCTATCAGGGACTTATAGGGTCCCCAATCTCACCTGCGGTTCAGGGTGCGGACACCTCTTAAATTTACTCACAGGGTCCAAAGCCCTATACTATCTCTAAAGGGATAAGGCAGATTCAAAGAAGGCTGCACAGAAAATTGCCCCGAGTAGGCAGAAAAGACGATCTTTGTTGCTGGAAAAGGAAAGAAGATTTGATGTTTCTTTGTATAGACTGGAAGATTTGTAAGAGGATACGCCGGTCCAGACTTGAACTGGCACGCAGCTACTTCTATGACCATGACTGACGGGCCTTGAACGCCACGCCAGCATGTGCTTGTGCCTCATTAGCCACGGACGCTAACGAAAGGTCTGGAGGAGTGAGCCATGAGACACTCAATTTGCATTGTGTTGGTGGCAATGTTTTCGGTTGCCTGCGGCAGCGGCGGAGGCGGAAATGGTGGTCCGGAGGTTTCAGAGACTTCACTGCCAGTTACTGAAATCCCGATAGTCAACACGCAACCACAAACCACTACGCCTTCAACCCGATTACAATCCTTACCCGTTTCCACACCGGGTGCCCTTTTCAACAACAATTACCTTGATTACGCCATCTTCGGCCAATGGGCGGAAGATACGTTCAGTGAAATTGCCGACGTGATCATTTTTCTTGACTATGTCGGGTTCAGACACGAGGTGGGCCCACTCGAAGGGTTCCAAACCAAGCAGGACTTCAGGCTGACATCCGGCGACCTGACGCAGACCAACAGGTATCTCTATGAGGGCCCTGTGATCGGGGTGCACTACGCAAGGGGCAACCGCAGGCTGACCGGCAGCATCGCCATGGAGTACGAGACCAACGACGTGGCCGACCTCGGGGATGATGCGGTCTGGATCAGCTTCAGCGACAACCTGCCGGTGCTGACGGGTGCGATACCGCTTACAGTGGCCGGACAGGACAACCGCATCGCTGTGGAAGGCGAGCATAACGGACAGCTGAGAGGCATCTGGAATGGCCACTACATCCTGAACAATACGGTAATGGCAGACCATGCGAACAACCGGTATCCATCAGTGCGCGTGTCGGCTCACATACAGAACAAGCGGCTCATCGATGGCAGCATCGTGACGGGTGGCCACTATGTCGTGGGCAGAGTGACTGCGGAAGAGACGGTAGGTACGGAGCATTCCTTCATGGGGATATTTGCAGCGCCTGGAGCAGCGCCAGAGTAACTGTCAATCAGGCCCAACCTTTGATTTACACCAATACTGCGAACAGCCAGTAAGGATGCCCGGGCTTTGACTGGTTTGAGAACTACGCCTTAGTCACCTGCTTGCAGGTAAATTTCGTATACATCCCCCATCGCACCAATGCCCCGGACATTGGCACCTACAGCGAAGGCCGGGTTCAGGCCAGGTATTCAGCCGGCCAATTCCAACAGTCAATCGACGTTTGAAACGCCAGGGCGCCAAGTGCCTTGAGAATCACGGCATCCGAACCGACTCGAATTACGGGGGATGTGGTCAAAACCACTCGTTTGGTGGCAGTTAAGGGGCGTCCATTTGTTCAGCTTGGGTACGCTGTGCCTGCAAATCGCGCATACGTTGCGACCACTTCGATTTGATAAACGCCAGGATATCCCAGATCTCCTGGTCGCTCAGTTTGCCAGCGAACCCCGGCATGCCACTTTTGATATCCTTCAGTCCCCGTGCAGCGAGTGTAGCCGTACCGCCATACTTCGTGTACGTAAACAGTAACCCATCCCCATGATGCCAGGTATGCCCCGTCTCATCATGCGGGGGTCCCGGGTACACCCCTTTAGCACTTTCCTTGCGCCATTCCTTCTGGCCCTGCAGACGATCTCCATGACAGGAGGCGCAATGTTGGGCATAGAGAATTTTGCCTGCACTGATATCCACGATTTCCGGCTGTACAGGCATCCCTTGGCGCGCATTCAGAGGGCTGTTCATTACAACCGCTAAACCTGTAAGCACGGTAATACCCGCTGTCAGAATCCCCAACTTCATGAGCGAACCTTTATTACAAACGCCAAATATTTTCATTCGCTTGATAACGCCAGCAAGTCACCATAAGTACACCTAACCGCTTTTCCACCGACATAAAACGAAGCAAACAAGGAGACCGAACAAAACAAATACCTGAATTCCATGCTCTTTACTGAATTCACGCAGACGTTTCATTTTACTCCGTCTTGAAAACTTCTCATATACATGCCTGGATAGCATGTGAGCCGGATACTTAAAAAGCTGCGTAACGATCTCAAGCACTGGACTGCATAAAATTTCCATTTATTCCAAATCACCAGTAGCTAAGTTAAGACTTGCAGGCCTGCTTCAGTACCACTCATCCCTTCGGCGGAAACGGGTCGTTGCCATGGGAATCACGCCCCCTGATCTGACCATCTCTACCGTGGATAAAAAGCTCGGATTTTTGGTTACGAGCGACCGCTCGACCCGCATCAATTGCTTCGCGCTGCGTCCGATGAACGGACGAAGCTTTTTGGCTTCCCGCGCCACGGACGGCCCACCCGTCATCATGCGGTACGACATGCTGATTACGTTTAGCCATATACATCTCCTAAGGTTATGGGAACTAGTATCTGAGCCAATAACCGGATTGGCGCCGATAAAATTCAATAAGTTTACAAATTTATGTAATAATACAATTATGTAAACCTGGTGTCTACCAGGAGGGCTCGTGTTTGGAGAACGATTGAAGTTGGCAAGAAAAAAGGCAGGCTATTCATTGCGCAGTCTTTCTGATGCGCTTGATCGCAAGGCCAGTGCCCAGGCCATTGGCAAGTACGAGCGTGGTGAAATGATGCCAAGTTCGAGTGTTTTGCTTGCCCTCGTGAAAACTCTCGACGTGTCGCTTGAGTATCTTCTCAGCGAACAGGTGGAGAAGCTTGAGGAGGTCGAGTTTAGGAAACTGTCCGGCACGAGTGCAAAAGATCGGGCACGCGTAGAGGCTGTGGTTATTGACAGCCTGCAACGGTATATCACCGTCGAGGAAATTCTGAGATTGGACAGCAATACATGGAGGTCGCCAAAATTCGGCAACCGGTTTCTCGGACTTGCTGATGAGGGCGAAATACTGGCCATGGACGTGAGGGAGGAGTGGAATCTTGGAATTGATCCAATCCCAAACATGACGGCCTTGCTGGAAGATCAGGGTATCAAGATTTTGATCCTCCCTCTCCCTGCAGGTGTTTCTGGGCTGACAGCCTTGGTGCGAAGGCTAAACCACAAGCGAGCCCTGCCTGTCATTGTTATAAATCAAAACATCACTTTGGAGAGGCGACGGCTTACGCTGGCCCACGAACTTGCCCACAGACTCATGGATCCGGAATCCACTGTGGATCACGAGCGGGCATCGAATGTGTTCGCAGGAGCATTTCTGATTCCACAAGCGCATCTGACCCGAGAAATCGGAGAACGCAGGAATGCATTTGGGTATCAGGAGATCATTTGCCTGAAGCGAATGTATCGAGTCAGTGCAGCTGCACTTCTTGTACGGTCTATGCAGTTGGGCATCCTGAGTAAGTCAGCTTTGTCTTACGCATTCCAGACATTTGCCAGGCAGTGGCGTTCTGTGGAGCCAGAGCCCCTTGAAGAAAAAGGTGAGGAAGGCACGTATGAGCTACCCCGCCGCTTTGAGCGCCTGTGTTACTGGGCGTTGGCAGAAAAGCTAATCTCCCCTGTCAAGGCGGGCGAACTGCTGCGACAGCCCCTGTCAGAAATTGAAAAAGGACTGAAAGGGCCTGTTGAAGCAAATGCCTGTAGTCGTCAGTGATACCTCATGCATGATCGATTTGCGCAAGGTCGGTTTATTGGAAGCGCTTCTGCAGCTCCCTTACACGTTCGTGATGCCAGACATCCTTTTTACTGATGAATGGCTATGCCTGACAGGGGAAGAAAAGGAAGCGTTATGCGAACAGGGCCTAGAGATCAAAGAGCTGTCAGCTGAATCAGTTGAAAAGGCATCACACTACTTTAACCGCTATGCTCCCCTGGCCTTAAATGATTGTTTTGCGCTGACCCTGGCGGAGGAGACGCAAGACTGTATTTTTTTGAGCGGCGATGGTTCCCTGAGGCAGACTGCTGAGCGCCACGGTATCCAGGTCAGTGGCGTCCTGTGGGTCACGGATGAGCTGGAGGCTCACGCCGTCGTTGAGAATGCGGTGCTGTACGATGCTCTCAAGGTCTTTCAGCGCGATGGCACGATATTCCTTCCTGAAAATGAAGTATCGCGTCGTTTGAGGCGGTTGGGTCGAACCTTGCCTAGGGCATAGGTACGCAAGCCGAGCACGCCAGAAGGCGCCGCTCCTGTTTAAAACACGAGGGCATCCCTTCCGAATCGACCCGATACCTACTGACCCATCTTGCGGCCACCGTAGGAACCCAGCAGGCCCTCGGTGGACTCGAATACTCCGCCGACCTCCTCGTGATTGGGGCCATAAAACACACTGGACAGCCGGTCATCGTCTGCGTGGTAGCGACTGAACTGCCCGTCCGTCACCACCAGGTCATCAAAGATCACATCACCGTAGGTCTGCCCGGTGCTCACGTTGGCAAGATCGCTCAAGCGCACATCCACCATCACCTGGTCACCGATGCGAACGGAAATGTGGGCATCACCGGTGACATATTCCAGGGACATCGCGATCCGGGTCACCCTTGTGCGGACTGCTTGCCATCAGAAGCTGTAGGTAAGTTCTGCGCCGACAAAACTGTCGCGCTGCCCATCGTAGGTCAAATCCTTACGATCGACCTGCAGGTTCACAAAGGACTCCAGGCGCATCGACCAGTTGCCCTTCAGGCGGCGTTTGATCTCCATGTTCAGGATACGGGTTTCATAACGCAAATCGCTTAGCAGTCCGACCAGGATCTCCGTGCCCGGGACATCGTTGAGCGCAAGAAAGCCGGACAGGAACAGGTCATGCTGCCAGGCACTGATCGCCCGCGCGCCGCGCTCATCGTACAGCCACTCGGCCAGCAGGGTCAGGTCGGCGCTTGAATCAAGTACCCCGTAGAGCGCGCGCTCGAAACCGACGATGAACGCGCCGTAATCCTCTTCCTGGCCGAGCAGGTTGCGCGCATCGGTGCGGTAGATGGCTTCCAGCTTGTACAGCCAGGGATCAGTGGTGAGCTGCGCATCGATTCCGTATTGTCGAATCTGTCCGTAGTACGGCACCAGGGACAGGTCCGTTGGGGTGCGCGGCTGGACCACGAACGAGGGCTCGCGGCTGGTTCCGACAAAGGTGCTGAGCCCGAAATCCAGCACGCCCAGGGCATGGCTGTAGCGAAACGCGGCGTCCACGTGGCGCGCTCTCGCACCGCTCTCGTACAGGGCGTGCTCATCGATGGAGTGTCTCGATCGCATGCGCCCCTTGTGCCCCGGGTAGGTGCGCTTTCGGTGGTACGGCAGCACGAACGCCTCGGCCAGCCCCCAGTCTCCGGACAGCGTCAGGTGGGCCATGGGCTGACCCAGCTTGGGTCGGTCGCGCGGGTGCTCGACGAGGTCCACCTGGTTGATGATGTCCACCAGGTTGTGCACCTCGGCCACGCCCCAGAATACGCGATCCACGCCAAGGCGCAGTTCCCAGTCGTGTTCGCCCCACTGTCCGTACGTCAACAGGTAGGCCTCGCGCACATCCTCGTGCGTGCGCCTGGAATCGGCGCTGTCGAAGCGGTAATACGGGGTCAGGGTCACACTGGCGGTGGCTGTGATGTCCGTGTACAGCGTGGGTTCCAGGACCAGACCGACGGTGCCCGAGCGCTGTCCTGGCCAGGCCGGCGATTGCGGATACCAGCGCGGCTGCAGGCTCAAGTCCCCAGTCACCTCGAGTGCCTGCACCGTGGTACCGGCAACGGCCAGTAAAAGGAGAGCGGCCATGGCGCCGGCGCATCGCATCAGCGTATGCGTCGTAGTGCCGGCTTGGTGAATTCGCTTTCGTGCAGCGGGTTCCGGAACCGGAAATCGGTCCATTCCAGCACCGTGCTGGCCCCGGTCAGGTGGTTCTCCATCGTCTGTATACCGGCGCGCCAGAACTTTTCCAGGTGCTGGTTGTAATCCTCAAAAATGAGCGTCTTCAGGTGCGAGTTCCTGCGATCGTACAACTCCATCTTCCAGACACGAAGCTCAAGGGTGTCCTGCCAGACGAGCTTGCGGCTGTAGCCGGAATGCTTGTCCAGGGGGACCTGCTCGACCACCGTACAGGTGAGCTCGCCGCAGGGCTCATCGCGAAGGTACGTATGGGTGTATTCGTCCACTTCCGGCGTGGTCATGTCCTCGTATGAAAACTCGCTGCCCATGAACGACCCGGATCGCTTCGAGGAGTTGATGCGCTTGACCCGTTTGAGGGCCGGCAGGTACAGCCACTGGTCGTCCGGTGTATTGATATGGGCGTGCGTCAGCAGGGCGGTGCCGGCTACATCGCGCGGCGTATCGAACACGAACAGGCTCTTGTCGCCATCGCCTTCCACCTCGAGCTGCTTGAAGCGCATCTGGCGGTGCCTCTCGGGGCCCTGGGGGCCGCGCGCTACCCTAGTGCGACCAGCGGGGACACACTA
>JAPOQE010000004.1 GCA_026710875.1 Gammaproteobacteria bacterium
GTCGGGGCCCGCAGGCGGCGGGGGCGGGGTAGGCGGCGCCCGGGCCCCCCTGGGAAGGTTCGATGCGATGCGCTCGGCAATCTGGCGTGCGCGATCCGTATCCACGGCCCCGACGATCGCGATCATGGCATTCTCCGCGACCATGAACTGCCGATGGAACCTCTTCACATCATCCAGCGCGATGGCCTGCACGCTGCTTTCACTGCCGGTGCCCGACTGTGCGTAGGGATGGTCGCCAAAGACGGCCTGGTAGAAGGCCTTGCGGGCTATGCTGTCCGGTCGTTGCTGCTCGTCGTGAATCGCCGTCAGCGCCTGGTTCTTCAGGCGCAGAAAATCCCTTTCGGGAAAAGCGGGCCGCGCCAGGACCTCGACAAAGGTCGAGAGCGCCTGCTCAAGCAGCCGCTCATCGTTCAGGCTGCGCAAACTGACCCTGGAATGATCCAGGTCCACGCTGACGCCGAACTGGGCGCCAACGTCTTCAAACTTCTCGGCGATCGCATCGGCATCCAGCGCTCCGGAGCCCGCGCTCAGCAGGCCATGAGTCAGCTGTGAAAGCCCGGCCAGCCGGGCATCCCGATCACTGCCGGCACCGAAGGTCACGGCGATGTCCAGCATGGGCAACTCCGGGGCAGCCACGAACAGCGTGCGCACCTCCTGCCCGGTCTGCCACTGCTCGATCGAAGGCGATGCCAGGGCATTGCCGAGCACGGCAAGGAAGATAACGGGCAGAAAGTGCGGGACTCTCATGGGCTCAGTGCGCGGCGCCGGACACCGCAGCGGCATGCGCTACCTTGTCGGCATTTGCCGGCTCGCTCAGCGGCTCCAGCAGGGAAACCGTCAGGCGCTCCTCTACCAGGTAGGTGCGTGCAACCTGGCGCACCTGCTCCGCGCTGATGGCATTGATACGCGTGCTGTATTCATCCATCGCCGGCCAGCCCAGGCCGACCGATTCCAGTCGGCCGATCACACCGGCCTGGGCGCGGATAGAATCCTGCGCGTACACTTCACTGGCAATGACCTGTGCCTTGACACGGGCCAGTTCCTGTTCACTGACCAGCGCCTCCTGGAGTTCCCTTATCTCGGCATAAAATGCCTGCTCAAGGTCATCGAGGCTGTGCGCCTGTGCAGGGATCGCCTCAAACAGGAACAGGGTCGGATAGCGTGCATGCAGGTTGTAGCCGGAACCCGCACTGGCCGCCAGTTCGCGCTCGCGTACCAGTCGCTTGCTGAGCCGGGCACTGCGCCCGCCATCGAGCACCCCGGCCAGCACCGACAGGGCATACGGCTCCCAGTCCTGCTCGGCCGTGGCCAGGCTCGGCACCTTGTAGCCCAACAGGAGGTACGGCAGCTTGGCGACGGCCTTCACCGTGACCCTGCGCGGCCCGGTTTGCTCGGGTTCACGCCGCGGCTTGCTTGCCCGCACTGCCCGGGGTTCGATGTCACCGAAGTACTCTTGTGCCAGTGCAAACACGGCCTCGGCCTGGACATCCCCCACCACCACCAGCACGGCATTATTGGGCGCATACCAGCGCTGGTACCAGCGGCTCAGATCCTCGAGTTCGAGATGCTCCAGATCGTTCATCCAGCCGATGACCGGATGGTGATACGGGCTGCTGGCAAAGGCGGCCGCATTCAGTTGCTCGTAGACGAGTGCATTCGGATCGTCATCGGTGCGCCAGCGTCTCTCTTCCTTGATGACTTCGCGCTCGCTGTTGAAATCCTCCTCGGTAAGAATCAGGTTCAACATGCGGTCCGACTCGATATCGAAGCTGATCTCCAGGTGATCGCGGCTCATCAGCTGGAAGTAGGCCGTGTAATCACGCCCAGTGAACGCATTATCACGTGCTCCGATTTCTGCTAGAGTCGATGTAAACTTCTCGGCGGAATATTTTTTCGTACCCTTGAACATCATGTGTTCAAGTGCATGGGATACCCCGGTAATGCCGTTATGTTCCTGGGCGGATCCTACGCGGTACCAGATTTGAGATACGACGACCGGCGCCCGATGGTCCTCCTTGACAACGACTTTGAGACCATTGTCCAACACCCTCTCGTAGGTGTTGTCCGCACTGGCAGGTGCATGCCAAAACAGCACCAGCACCAGCCACGCTCCGGCTATTCTTGTTACTTTCATAAATGACCGGTTGGGATGTTAGGATTAGCGCCGCATCGGATGCATTGATGTATGATCAGCGAACCTTACTATAACTGTTTACCCGAAATCCATGCCTGAAACCGGAGTTTTTTCACGCCTGCGCCTGGGCCTGCAAAAAACCAGGAGTGCACTGACCGGGGGAATCTCCACAGCGGCGTGGAAGGGCAACAGCGAGGACCTCCTGAGCGAACTGGAAGACCGCCTGTTGATGGCGGATGTGGGAATCGAAACCACGACCCGGATCATAGATGACCTGAAGACCCGCCTTCGCCGTACACGCAGCGGGGATTCAAAAGGCGCGGACGCCCTCCTGCAGGAAAGCCTTGCCGAGATCATGGCCGTTTGCAACAAGCCCCTGCTGACCCGCGGCGTGCAGCCCTTTACCATCCTGGTCGTCGGTATCAACGGTGCCGGCAAGACCACCACCATCGGCAAGATTGCCCACCGCCTGGTCGGACAACAGCAGAGCGTGATGCTGGCTGCAGGCGATACCTTTCGTGCGGCAGCGGTTGAGCAGCTGCAATCCTGGGGAGAGAAGATCAACGCACCCGTGGTAGCCCAGAAAAGTGGTGCGGACAGTGCGGCGGTCGTATTCGATGCCTACCAGTCCGCCAAGGCACGCAGCATCGACGTGCTGATCGCCGATACGGCCGGTCGACTGCACACCCAGCAGAACCTGATGGATGAACTGCTCAAAATCAAGCGGGCCATGCAAAAAATTGAACCCGAGGCACCGCACGAGATCCTGCTGGTGCTGGAAGCCGGTACCGGGCAAAACGCACTGAAACAGGCGCTCGGATTTCACGAGGCGCTGAATCTTACCGGCCTGTGTGTGACCAAGCTTGACGGCACGGCCAAGGGCGGTACCGTGATTGCCATTGCGGACACGCTCGGCATCCCGATTCGTTTTGTCGGTGTGGGCGAGGGTATCGAGGACCTGCGCGTGTTTGATGCCTACCGCTATGCCGAGGCCCTGTTGCACGCCTAGGACAGGCACTGGAAAACTTGCACTGACCGATGATTGAACTACAGAACGTCACCAAACGATACCCGGGAAATCGGGAAGCCCTGTCGCAACTGGACCTGGTGCTCGAGCGCGGCGAAATGGCCTTTCTGACCGGTCCTTCGGGGGCCGGCAAAAGTACCCTGCTGAAACTGATTGCAGCCATCGAGCGGCCTACCCGGGGACACATCCTGATCAACCAGAAAAACATCACGCACATCCCGAAACGCAGTATTCCCAACCTGCGCAGGTTCATGGGGATCGTATTCCAGAATCACCACCTGCTGTACGACCGCAGTGTCTTTGACAACGTGTCCCTGCCGTTGCAGATCGCAGGCTATTCGCGTGCCGAGATCAGCCGGCGTGTGCGTGCGGCCTTGGACAAGGTCGCCCTGCTGCACAGGGACAAGGCCATGCCCATCACATTGTCCGGTGGCGAACAGCAGCGTGTCGGCATCGCCCGCGCGGTCGTCCACAAGCCGGCTATCCTGCTGGCGGATGAGCCGACGGGCAACCTGGATCCTGAACTCTCTGCCGAGATCATGCAGCTCTTTTCCGAGTTCAACCAGGTCGGCGTCACCGTGCTGATCGCCTCTCACGATCTCGACCTCATTTCACGCATGGGCAAGCGTATTGTGCGCCTCGAGGACGGGCGTTGCGTGAACGGACAGGCACGGGCGGCCTGATTGCAGGCGCATCGGGAGCTTCATACGAACATGCGAGAATCCAGGCGCAAACCATCACCAACCCGGCCGAACGCCTGGACGCGCTCGCGCGCCCTCGTGCGCGACCACCTGCGCAGCCTGGTGTTCAGCCTCGGCAAGCTGTACCGCCACCCCTTTGCGACCACGCTTACCCTGCTCATGATCGCGGTAGCCCTGGCGTTGCCTGCCTGCATGTACCTGTTGCTGGACAACCTGCAGGCGGTCACGGAAAAATGGGATGACTCCGGGCAGATCACCCTGTTTCTTGACGCCGGCACGAGTGAGGCACAAGTCAAAGACCTGCGTGCCCGCCTGGCGAGTATCGAGGGGATTGAGCGCATCGAGTACATGTCTGCCCAGCAGGCCCTGACCGAGTTCCGCAACCTCAGCGGCCTTAAATACCTGATCGAAGGGCTGGATGAAAACCCGCTGCCCTCCACCCTGACGCTGACTCCGGCGGACCAGGCCAAGCAGGCCAGCCACCTGGATCAACTGGTACACGACCTCGCGACCTTCCCGCATGTGGACCAGGTGCAGCTGGACATGCAATGGCTGCACCGATTGCAGGCCATTACCGCGGTGGTGCATCGCGCCATCACCCTGCTGGGGATCACGCTGGCCCTGTCCGTGCTGCTGGTCGTCGGCAACAGCATTCGCCTGGATATCGAGAACCGCCGCGAGGAAATCGAGGTCGCCAAACTGATCGGTGCCACCAACCGGTTCGTGCGCAGACCGTTCCTGTATGGCGGCATGTGGTATGGACTGCTGGGAGGCGCCCTGGCGCTGGGACTGGTGCTCATCGTGCTGTCCGTCATCGAGCAGCCGGCGCAACACCTGATCGGCTTGTACCAAAGCAACTTCGAACTGATCTTCCCGGATCTCAAGCAGAGCCTTGCCCTGATCGCAACCAGTATCACACTGGGGCTGCTGGGTTCCTGGCTTGCGGTTGGACGTCACATCGCCAGGATTGAACCGAGCTGAGCGCCGCGGGCGGGTGCGGTACGCGGTCCTGGCGCATTGGGGTCGCGGTCCAAATTGCCCCGTTCATCTGCCGGACTCCCGTGCTCATACACGCGCTTTACCTTGGTAACTCATTGAAATATCAGAAATAAAAGTATTAGCACTCTGTATAAAAGAGTGCTAATATTAGCCCTGAACAAGATTGAAACAAAGATTCCGGACTGAGGAAAACTGAACGATCATGGCAACATCCGTACAACCATTGCAGGCATCAACGGCGATCTCCACCGCCAATCTGGAGGGCTATATCGCCTCGACGATGCAGATTCCAGTGCTGAGCAAGGAAGAGGAACAGGCCCTGGCACTGCGCCTGTACGAGGACGACGACCTGGATGCGGCGCGGACCCTGATCATTCACAACCTGCGTTTTGTGATTCATGTGGCGCGCGGATACCTGGGCTATGGCCTGCCGCTGGCCGACCTGGTTCAGGAAGGCAACGTCGGACTGATGAAGGCGGTCGAGAA
>JAPOQE010000005.1 GCA_026710875.1 Gammaproteobacteria bacterium
AGCTTGTAACCACCGCCAAGCGCCATGGCCGCGGCCAGGTCCAGCGAGGACTGGTCGTAATCCATGGGTGGCATCATACCCATCATATCGGGGTCATGGTTGTCGACTTCGATGTCCTGGTAGGTGACCGCAAGGTACAGGGTCTCCGAGACATCCATGCTGGCCCCCAGCCCCGTAAAGGAGCGCTCGTAATCGTACTTTTCATGCTGTTCCAGATAGGATACACCCGCATACAGGGGTCCCATGCGGTAGCCGATACCCAAGGAGGCGGCATCCGCATCGTCGGGTTCTGAGGCCAGGCTGTCGTCACCGCCTGCGTTGCTTTCCACTGAACCGTTAAAGCGTGCACCGGCCTGCAGGTTGAGCCCGCCCAGCCGGGCCGAATAGGTCACCAGCTGGTTGGTTCGAAACGGGCCGATCTCATCATAGCCAAACGGGCTTGAGCGGTGATTGAAGATGTCGGTCACCTCCGCCACGATGTTGAAATGTGGGTCCCACTGCTTGCCGATGGCAATCTGGCCGAGACCGCCCTTGATCCCGACATAGGCCAAGCGCGCATCGCCGAAGTCACCATCGGCTTCGATATCCGCGTCCCATTCACCCCGATAGAAGGCCGTCATGCTTTCACTGAGATCAACATGGCCCTTAATACCTACGCGGGACAGGAAATCCGTCACGTCGGTGCTAGTGTCATCGTCAAAGTCGCTGTAGGTCACCGAGGGCCTAAAGCTGCCATAGACGACCACGCCGTGCTTTTCCGTTGCCTCGGCAACGGCATGCTTGGCATGCGTGTCCGCTGCTGTGGCCACTTCCTTGAGATGTTCGACCTGCTGCTGCAGGGCTTCGAGCTGGCGTTGCTGTTCCTTGATGGTTTGCACCAGAGTATCCAGTACACTGTCATCCACCGTACCGCCAGCATGAACGGTGCCCGCCATGGACAGGCTCGCGGCGATAACAATCGCCAGAATCGGTTTGGGTAGTACAATCTTATTAAAATAATTCATTGATATAGTTCCTCGAGTTTCTCTTGATGAATCCCATTGGCCGCTTTTGATAAAAGCGACGGGATCTCCCTATAAGTGAAGAGATTTTCACATCCCTAATATTACCTGCCCGGAAAAAAATGTACAGATGGCAGCATGAAGGGTGCAAGCCTTGTGTGGGTGCGGGAATAACCGGTCAGTGTTCGCTTCAATGGAAAAATCATGAAAACCATGCACGATACTTCTACGCGGCCTTGCTGCGCCTTGGTTATACCCGCAGCGGGTAATAGTACGATAAAACGAGGTATTTTGCTGTTCTGGTCGATGATCGGGCTTCGAGGATGCCCGTATTTCAACGATCTCGAGGTGGTATAGGGTCCAGTATCCCGGACAGGTGCGCTAAATCATTCGATGCAGGATGTCGTGGTGATCGATCCAGCGATGCTTGACGACGGCAGCAATATGCACCACGGCCATGCCGAGAAAGGTATACGCCAGCCAGCGATGCAGGGTTTCAGTCAATCCTTCCAATGCTTCGACGGTCGGAAAGACCTTGGCGATGGGAACACCAAACCACTGGACCTGATGGCCACCCACATCGACTTCCGCCCAGCCCAGGCCGATGACGAGTGCAGGAAGCAGGTACAGTGCACCATGCCCGATGTGCGACCCGATCCGCTCAATCCTGGGGATTGCATCCGGCAAGGGTGGAGGTGAGCGGTCGAGTCTGACCGCGATACGCAAAGCAAGTAAAGCCAGCAGGGTTACACCGACCGAGATATGCAGGCCGAACAGGATCTCTTCAAGTGCGGAATCCTCTTCCACCAGGGTCGTCATCGTGTATCCACATCCCCACATGAAGATAAACCCTGCCGCCATGACCCAGTGAATCAGACGGGCAGGCAGGCTGTACTTCATCGTGTGCGCTCCCGAATCCGGTCATAGCGGGAAAAGGGATGGCGTGTGGCCTCGTGACGGGATCGTGCCCGCTGTTCTCTTTCCCACTGGTGCAGCTCCCAAACGCAATAGAAGTCTTGCGGTGGGCAGTAGTGCCTGGCAAGCACGGATGCGGGGATCGGGTCCGGCGTGTAGGTTGTGGCCTCGGTCGAGTGCTGGGCCGGGTCCGGCATCGTGAACCAGGCGCACCCGGATATCGAGGCGGTCAGGAGTACGGTAATCATGGCTTTGATACTCATTGGCTCAGGAGATGTGCGCTGGATTAGCGGCATCGAAGGGAGACTGCAGTTCCGACTCGATACCGCGACAAGTGGCATCTGGATGCTCCAGCGCACCCGTTTAAATGTACAGCCCCTTACCTTGTAAAGCAATCATCCAGAGATAGGCAATGAACCGTATCCAAAGTTAGCACTGCGATCTGTAATTGCAGCCATGCGGTGGTTACGGCCACCGCATGGCGCAACCCTTACCAGCGAATAATACCCCGCAGCATGGCCTCATGCTCAATCTTGCCCTGCACGCCATTGTCATTGGCCGATTCGCGTCGCGTGGCATCGAGACTGATCTGCAAGCCCAAATCATTCGCCACGTTCGAGGTCAGACGCCAGCCGATGCGCCAGTCGCGCGCGCCGTCGTCCGCCATGCGCAAGCCGATG
>JAPOQE010000006.1 GCA_026710875.1 Gammaproteobacteria bacterium
AATTGACCATGCGTACCAGGTCCACCGACTCGATACGCTCACAGACTTTCCTGGCCAGCTCCGTCTCGATCTCCGTCGGTGTTCCAAAGCTCAGCCCGTGCTCGGCCGTCTGCTGTACCGCCTCCACGACCTTGGGGTGCGCATGGCCCAGGATCATCGGACCCCAGGAGCCGACGTAATCGATGTACTTCTTGTCCTGGGTGTCGTACATATGCGCGCCATCGCCGCGCTTGAAAAACACCGGCGTCCCACCGACGGCCTTGAATGCGCGCACAGGGGAATTGACGCCTCCCGGTATGTACCGGAGGGCTTCATCGAATGCCTGTTTTGAGGTGGTCATCGGTTGCTTGTGATTATGTGTATGGCTATCCGGGTTTCAGTCAACGTCACGAGGCCGCGCAATTTGGCTGCATCAGGGCCAGGTAGTGTTGTGCCGACTGACCCGGTGAGGGCGCAGAAAAAATGCCACTGATAACGGCAATCATATCCGCCCCGGCGTGCAGCAAAGGTATCATGTTATTCGGTGTGATGCCTCCGATGGCACAGACCGGGACTTCAAGGTCGCGCTTGGCACGCGTAATCAGTTCAACCTCGGCACGGGGTGCTGAAGGCTTGCTGGGAGAGGCAAAGAAACTCCCGAATGCGATGTAGGTAGCACCCTTTGCAACGGCCTGGACGGCGTTCTCGTACTGGTTGTAGCAGGATACCCCAATCATCTTGTCAGCCCCCAGAAGGGCACGGGCTTGTGATACTTCAAGGTCGTCCTTACCCAGGTGGACGCCGTCGGCATCCACGACTCTGGCCAACTCGACATCATCGTTGATCAGCAACAGGCAGGCATGTCTGCTCGTCGCAAGCCTCAGCTGGCGGGCAATTCGGGTACGCTCCACTGGGTCATTGATTTTGTCCCTGTATTGGATGATCCGCACACCTGCAAGCAATACACTCTGGACACTGTCAAAAAAATCGTGGGCACCGGTGTGCTGCACATCTGCAATCGCATAGAGCCCCTGTAACATGTGTGTTGTGACTTTTTGAAGGAATCGCCCTGACAGTGGGGTGTCTGCCACCTGCAGGGTTCATTGGTCTATATTCAAGCACACTTCACAGGGCTATCCTAGTGAACCGACCAATTATCCGGCCACCTGTTCGTTGGTGATGCCATGGATCGACTGCGCTTGTTCTGAAATCTTTTGTCGCGGTCGCACTTCAAACTCTACGGATCCTGTGATCTCCCGGTACCTCACCACCGTGACTCCAAGTGAAACGATATCCGGCAGGCCAGATTCATCGGCAAGACCGGTGGTTTCGGTATCGAGGACAATGTATTTGTCAGGGAGTTGAGTGAAGATCCACAACAGTTCGTTGTACATTGCCATCACCTCCCGTCCCTGCCGTCCAGAGATTCAACTTCAATGATCGATCCCTGGTCATAGTGGTACCGGAGATATCGCCAGTGAATGGCATCCGAGAGCACTCTGGGACGCAATACTCCAACACACTCCCCATCCGCTCTCACACTTTGGTAGTGAATGCCGAAGCTATCCGCATCCCGCAATGCATAACCGAGTTGCTGTGCTTTGCTGTAGTCATCAGGATGGTAAATGCTGTGCCCGGTCAGTTGTCGCACGTCATGCAAAGTGGTGGGTCCCAGTTGCGCGCGTATAACCCGCATTTCCTGGGTGGTTTTTTCCACTCTCGATTCCCGCAGGAACCGCGCTCGATGAAACGAAGACTCGGCAATGACAACCGCCTCATCCAATGCACAGTAGTAGATACCAAAATCCCGGTTAAATCTTCTGCCTCGACCATCGACGGGTGGGTGGGTAAAAGCCGCCATAATCCAGGATGCGCCATCGCCATACACCCGGTCTTCCGGGCGCACCAGACTAATATCGCCCATTTCATCGCGCAGCCTGGCGTTGGTAAGGGACTCGACCGCATGGAGCACGTCCCAATCCTGGGGGCGGGAGACGCGCTCGAACAGGTCGATCTGCGGATAGCGTGAAAGAATGATCCGATAGACCGGTTCATCCAACTCACTGCAAGGCAGCGTATCGATGTCGATTACCAGCCACTCCTCTGCGCATCGAGAAAACCCCTGACCACAGCCAGGTCCATCACTTGCCCGGCCAGCAGCCGGTCCAGAGGTGCCCTGCCATTGAACAGCGGGTTGTCATTGGGCGTTACCAGCCACTGGTCGGCCAATGCCTGGTCGGGTAACAGGATTTGCAGGGATTTATAGATTCCCAGGAGATAGCTGGTCCGTTCAAGCAGGTCGCGAGTCAGCTTGGCTTTCTCCGGCTGACCCTTCCAGTTGTAGAGGGTTTTCTCGTTACAAAGCCCCAGCAGAGTCATCTGCTGTGCACCGGTCAGGTGCCACTGACTGAAAATAGCAAAAATTGCCGGCAACAGTGTGCGGGAGACACCTGGACCACGTTGTAGCAATTGTTCAGCTTGAGCAATCATGATTACCTCCAATACTGTATATTTACAGTGTTCTAATACAGGATAACTGACTGTAATAGTATAGTCAACTGTATCAGAGATCCTTAATGAAAGTCCTGGTCGTGCCGGTGAATACCAAGGCAAAATCCAAGGTGCACGGCAGGATGGTCAGAGACAGGTGTGCGCTGATGGGTGACAACAGGCATAGTACCTTCGAAGACAGGAGAGACCCTGTCTTTCCATAGGAAGGGATTGAGGATTGGAGGTATCGTATGAAAACCCGGAGGGTACATTTTATTCTGCCGGACTCATCAAGGCTCTTGCTGCAATCATTGCAGTGTATGACGAGACAGCAGAAAAAATGCGCAACATATAATTCTTCCACAATATGGTCTCTAGAGAGTGCCAGATTTTCAGTCTTTTCATTATGTCTAAGTCACAAGAGGGTGCACCTCATTTCAACACTGTTTAGGGACGGTCATGGTGTCCGGGTAGCCATCAAGGTGCAGCAATGAAAGGGTCTATTGCCGACAATTATCAGTATCTGGAATCTTGGGTTACCCTGGTCCTGCGCCATCGCTGGTGGGTCATTGCCTGTGCCACTGTGCTTTCGCTGGTCATGGCGGTCGGCGTCATCTTTATCGGCGTAACCAATGACTACCGCATACTGTTTGATGAGGGCAACCCGCAACTGGCTGCCCTGGATACGCTCAGAGACACCTATTCCACATCCGATCGTGTATTGATTGCAGTCGCGCCCCGGCAGGGTCATATATTCACACGTAAAGTACTGGGCGCACTCGAAGAACTGACGGAGACTGCATGGAAGACGCCGTATGCCAGCCGTGTGGACTCGCTCACCAACTATCTGCATAGTGAGGCGTTCGGCGATGAACTGGTCGTCGCACCACTGGTCGAGGACGCACATTCGCTAAGTGATGCAGACCTGGCCCGGGCGAAGACCATCGCACTCGGCATGAGCGAGCTGACTGGACGAATAGTTTCCCATGAAGGCCATGTCGGCGGTGTGTTGATCAACTTCGTCTTGCCGGACAAGCCGGACGAGGCCATTGTCGAGATCACCGATCATCTCAATGAAGTCCTGGATCAGGCACACGCGATCAACCCGGATATCGATTTCCACATGACCGGCAGCATCGTCATGAACCGTGCGTTCGCTGATGCCACCAGGGACGACCTTCTGAGGCTTTCACCCATTGTGTTCATTGTCATCGTGGCCGTTGCGGTGCTCCTTTTACGATCCATTTTCTGTACGATCGCCATCATGATCATGACACTGTTTGTGATCAGCACGTCGACGGGCTTTGCAGGCTGGATGGGTACGGTTTTCAGCCCCGGTAACGCCGGTATGCCGATTATCGTCATGACCGTCACGGTTGCCCATTCCATCCATATCGTAACCGGGGTACTGGCGGCGATGAGGCGCGGCCTTGACAGGAACGAGGCCATTATCGCGTCCCTTAGAATCAATGCCTATCCCGTATTTCTGACCTCGCTGACCACGACGATCGGATTTCTCAGCCTGAATGCAGCGGATTCGCCGCCCTTTCGCAGCCTCGGCAATTTCGTTGCGTTTGGCATTTTCTGGGCATTTGTCTATTCCATGACGCTGCTGCCGGCATTACTGTCGGTGCTGCCCTTGCGGACTGTGAAGACGATGCGCCTGGGATTCTTCGATCGCCTCGCCGACTTTGTCATTGCTCGAAGAAAATTCCTGTTCTGGTTTTTAGGCCTGACGACGCTCGCGCTGATCTCGGGCATCCCGCGCAATGAACTGACGGATAACTGGACCGAGTATTTTGATGAGCGTTATGAACTGCGTCTTGCCACGGACTTTGTCATTGAAAACCTGAGCGGCCTCGACATCCTGGAATATTCGTTCGATGCAGGGCGCGAGGGTGGCATCACGGACCCGGAGTACCTGCATATGCTGGATGCCTTTGCTGACTGGTACCGTCAGCAACCGGAAGTGACCAACGTGCAGGCCTTCCCGGATATCATGAAACGCCTGAACAAGAACATGCACGGAGACGACCCCGACTTTTACCGGTTGCCTCAGAGCCCGGAGCTGGCTGCACAGTACCTGCTGTTATACGAGCTGTCCTTGCCCGAGGGAGCCAACCTCCGCGACCGCATCAATATGGGCAAATCAGCCACGCGCGTGACCGTCATGGCCCAGAATATGTCCACCCGGACCCTGCGCAAGCTCGATGACCGTGCCCAGGCCTGGCTGGGCGTGAATTTCCCCGAGGTGAGCACGCAGGCCTCCGGTATCAGCATGATCTTTGCCTACATTACCGAACGCAATATCGACAGCATGATCAAGGGCACGATGATTGCCATGGCCCTTATCTCGCTGCTGCTGGTGCTGGCTTTCAGGAGTGTGCGCCTGGGCCTCGTCAGCCTACTGCCGAATTTTCTGCCGGTGGGTATGAGCTTCGGTTTGTGGGGCTACCTGGTAGGTTATGTGGGTCTTGCCTCCTCGATCGTCGCGGCCATCGTTCTTGGAATCGTCGTGGATGACACGATTCATTTCCTGACTAAATATCTGAAAGCCCGCCGCGAAGGATGCCGGGCTGCTGAGGCGGTGCGGGCCTCCTTCAATACGGTAGGCCAGGCGCTGTGGACCACGACCGCGGTACTGGCGGCCGGTTTCCTGGTGTTCTCCACGTCCGGGTTCGAGCCGAGCTGGGGCCTTGGCATGCTGGTGGCCATCACCATCAGCTTTGCGCTGGTGACGGACTTCCTGCTTCTCCCCACCTTGCTGATTGCCATGGACCGCAGAAAATTGCACTGAGCCGAGGGACACGTTCCCTGTAATCTCCGGTACATCCGGCGGTGTTCATGCAAGGCCCTTGGCTGGAGGGTCTGTACGCCTGCGTTGTTCCCGGCGGTTTATTTGGCCCAGTAGAAGCGGTTGGGAATCTTTTGTCCTTTTCCGAATGGATGCGCAGCTTGCAGGCATTTCCAGGTGAAATCCTGTGCCTGGTAGATGGCGGACAGGACTTCTTGTCCGTGTGCCAGCAATCCGGCAATGGCGGCAGCCAGTGTGCAGCCCGAGCCATGAAACTGTTCAGGCAGACGCGGCCATGCATGGGAGTTGAGCATGCGGTGGTTGGCAAACAGGGTGTTGTGGACCTGCTGTGCATCTTCCTTGACGTCCGTGACCAGCACGTAATGTGCACCGCGTTCCAACACCGCCATGGCGCAGGCTTCCAGCGTATCTCCCTCCGGTGCCAGCTTTTTCAGTTCAAGGCTGTTGGGTGTCATCACGTTGACCAGGGGGGTGAGCAGTGTATTGATGGCGTGGACAACTCCATCGTCTGCCAGGCGCTTGCCTCCACCGGCACAGATCACGGGGTCCAGCACAACCGGCATATCCGGGTGGTCCATGAGCAGTGCGTGTAGGGCGCCTGCGGTTTCAACGCTGCCGATCAATCCGATCTTGATGACCGCGACCTCCATGTCCTCGAGCACGGCGCGCGCCTGCTCGAAAATCATGCGTTCATCTATTTGTAGAGTCTTCTGCACATTGATAGTATTTTGAACCGTGATCGAAGTGATCACCGGCGCTGCATGGCAACCCAAGCTCGCCAGCGTTTCAATATCGGCCTGTATGCCTGCTCCGCCTGTCGGGTCCGAGCCTGACATCGCCATCACGACGGGGGCCAATGCAGTATTTCCAGCCATTACATGTGGGTAAGGTAAAGGGTCAATGCAGTATAGAACATATATGTGTGTGATTTGTGGGTGGGTCTATGACGAACGCGACGGCGCTCCTGATGAGGGGATTGCCGCAGGTACCCGATGGGAGGACATTCCCCTGAACTGGTGTTGTCCCGAGTGCGGGGCGATGAAAGATGACTTCCAGATGATCGAGGTTTAGCCGCGCCTATCGATTTGCCGTGCAAGATGTGCGATTTTTGCGGACTGCTCAAGTGAGCAGGTCCATTTGTAGGCCAGGTCCAGCGAGGGTGCACAGGCATAGACCCCGTGACCGCGGGTAACGGTGATGCAGTGCTCCTGCAGGGTGTCGGCGACCACCTGCGGTGCCTGCTCGCCGTAACTGGAAAAGGGGATGCAGTGGACCGGAACTTTCGGAAAATACAGCTGCCCTTCAAAATCCTCAGGTACAAACTCCTTCCCGTCCAGGGTGAGCGCGATCGTGTAGGGACAATGGCTGTGCAGCACTGCACGCGCATCGGGATTTTTCCGGTAGACCTCGATGTGCAGGGCAGCATCGAATGAAGCCTTTTCTCCTGCTACGCCGCTCATTTCGCAGGCGATGAGGTCTTCGGGTTGCAGGGTGTCTGCACAGGCGCCCGAGGGCGTAATCCATACCGTGTCATCCTCGCGAAAGGAGGCGTTGCCGCTGTGCGAGTCGTTGTACCCATACTGGCGCAGCCAGGAATAATAGGTCACCAGTTTTTCTTTCGTGCACATGGATTCGAAGGTTAATTTGTTTTATTGTCGATACGCATTTTGCAAACATCACCCAGGCGGACATCTCAACATGGATAAACAGCGACCACTTTTGAAACGCATGAAAGGAAATTTCTGATGTCGGCCCTGATTTGTGGCTCTCTTGCCTACGATACCATCATGGTATTTCCGGGTCGATTCAAGGAACACATCCTGCCGGACAAGGTGCATATCCTGAATGTTTCATTCATGGTCCCGCAGATACGCCGCGAATACGGAGGATGTGCAGGCAATATCGCCTACAACCTGGATTTGCTGGGCGGTGAAGGGTACATCATGGCGACTGCAGGCCAGGACTTTGAACCCTACAGCGAATGGCTCGAACAGCGCGGCATCTACCAGCGCTACATCAAGAAAATCCCGGACGAATTCACCGCGCAGGCCTTTGTCACGACGGACCTTGACGACAACCAGATCACTGCCTTTCACCCGGGCGCCATGAACTGTTCGCATGAAAACAAGGTGCCCGGTGATGCGGGCATCAGCATTGCGATTATCTCTCCGGATGGCAAGGAGGGCATGGTGCAGCATGCCAGCCAGTGTCATGAAGCCGGGATTCCGTTCATCTTTGATCCCGGGCAGGGGATGCCCATGTTCAACGGCGATGAACTGCTGGTGATGGTCGAGCAGGCCAGCTATATCTGCCTGAACGATTATGAGTCCGAACTGCTGCAGGAGCGCACCGGCCTGGGGGTCAAGCAGATTGCTGAACTGGTGGAGGCCATGGTGGTGACCTACGGCAGTAAAGGTTCTGTCATCCACGCAGACGGCGCCAGCATCGAGATCCCGGCCGTCTGGGCCGGCTCGGTGCAGGACCCTACCGGGTGCGGGGATGCCTATCGCGGCGGACTGCTGTTCGGGTTGATGAAGGGTCTGGACTGGGAGGTGAGTGGACGAATTGCTTCGCTGATCAGCGCGATCAAGGTGGCGCATCCGGGCACCCAGAATCACACCATCACCCTGGATGCGTTCAAGGAACGCTTCGAGAAGGAGTTCGGCTACGCATTCTAGCGGTAGCCGCAGGACGGTCAGGATTTGAGGCTGATCCGCTCCCAGTCGTTTTCGATCGCGTGCTCCGTCAGCTTCTTGTCGGCATCCACGACGATGGGGTGTTCGACGATTTCAAGCAGTGGCAGGTCATTGTAGGAGTCGGTGTAAAAATAACTGCCCTGCAAATTCTGTGCGTGTGACTGTGCCCACTGCTGCGCCCGGGTAATCTTGCCCTCGCCAAAGCACGGGATGCCTTCAACCTCACCCGTGAACTCGCCATCCTTTCGCACAAGTTCGGTCGCAATCAGATCCTCGACCTGCAGAAGTTCACTGATGGGCTGGGTGATGAACCGGTTGGTGGATGTGATGATCACCGGCCGATCGCCAGCCTCCCGGTGGCGCTCGATCAGCTCGCAGGCCCTGGGCTTGACCATTGACCGGATGCGGGTCTCGATGAACCGGGTGCGCCATTGGCACAACTCGGTGTAGGCATTCTCCGCCAGCGGCTTTAACGCAAAGTCCAGGAATTCCATGACGTCGAAGGTTCCCGCAAGGTAGTCCTGGTAGAACCGCTCATTCTCTTTTTCATAAAAGGCGCGGTCGACCTTGCCAGTGAGACTCAGAAAGCGCCCCCATTCATAGTCGCTGTCCCCGTCCAGCAGGGTTTCATCCAGATCAAGAAAAACGAGTGCCATGGCAAGAATCAAATAAGGTTACAGGGTGTCGTATTCCAGACATTGAGTACAAATGCCGCTGTGCCTCAGAAGGGTTTGACCACGACGAGTATGACAATCGCGACCAGGGCCAGCACGGGCACTTCATTGAACCAGCGGTACCAGACATGGGAGCGGGAGTTCCTGTCTTCCCTGAAGGTCTTCAGGATCACACCGCACCAGACGTGGTAGAGGATCAGGAATGCGACCAGGGCAAGCTTTGCCGCCATCCACCCGGTATGCAGGAACTCCGGCACGTAATGCAGCAGGGCGATGCCAAACAGGATGGCCAGCACCGCACTCGGCGTCATGATACCCCTGAAAAGCTTGCGCTCCATGATCTTGAACCGCTCCAGGCTGGGCCGGTCCGTTGACATCGCATGATAGACAAACAGTCGTGGCAGGTAGAACAGCCCTGCAAACCAGGTGGTCATGAACACAATGTGAAAGGCCTTGATCCAGAGCATGCTAGGTATCCCGTGTCGTCGTCGCTAGGTGAAGTATGACTTTTTCAGGGTGCCGTAGGTCAGCACGCCGTAGATCTTGGAGGCCGTGTTCGCAGGGTCTGCACAAATGCACAACGCATCCGCGTCCGTTTTCAGAAGCTGTTCACGGGCCGAACTGACCGTGGCCTGTAAATCGATGTACCCGGCCTGCATGCGTTTTGCCGGAATGTTCAGCAGGTCGATCTGCATGTCTTCAGGGCCCTCGTTTTCCATCAGGAAATTGGTCAGGTCTGTGGCAGGCAGCAAGGATACAAGGGAATCTTCCTGTATGACGATCCATTCCGTTCCACCTTTCACAAGATTTTTGGCCTGCCCGCGTGTAATGGCCTGGTGGCTGCATTGTACGTTGCGGTTCATGATGTTGACCACGCCGACCCGCCCAAAGGCCTGTCCCAGAGGATTGTTGCGGTAATCCATGCCCCGGTCGCGCATGAGCATCCGGTAGATCGAATGCTGTCCGAACAACACGCTGGATGTCAGGCCAGCGGTGACGATCGCAAGCATCCCGGGCAGGATCACGTTCGAGTTACGGGTCAGCTCGAATATGGCTGTCAGTGCCGCAAGCGGCGCCTGCAAGCCAGCCCCCATCCTGGCACCCATCCCGATCAGGGCATACAGCCCCGGGGACGAGGCGCCACCGTCGAACACGGATTGCCCTAAGATGCCCATGATCCCGCCCAGGCACGCGCCGATGATGAAAGTCGGACCAATCAGTCCGGCCGGCAGTCCAAAGCCCACGCTGCAGGCGGTGGCCACCACCTTGGCAGCCAGCAGCATGAGCAACAGGGTCAGCCCGATCTCGCTGTGCAGTATCTCGTTGGCCGTGTCGTAGCCCAGGCCCATGATCTGGGGAACGAATATGGCCAGTACACCGGTGATCGAGCCTGCAATGAGGAACTTTTTCCAGGTAGGCCATTCACGCCCGGCCCGTGCTGTGAACCTCGTGAGGAAAATGAAAAGGAATGCGGCGAAGCCGGTCACCACGCCCAGCAATACGACATAAGGGAGTTCAAGCAAGGTGATGAGCTGGGTGCTGGGGACGGAGAATACGGCTTGTGCACCGAACACGGCCCGGGCGACAGCGGTCGCACTTACGGCGGCCAGGATGACGGGCAGGAAGCCTGCCAGCGTATACTCCATCATCACCACTTCCAGGGCAAAGATAACAACGGCCAGGGGGGGATTGAAAGAGGAGGTGGTCCCGCGGGCGGGCCGCCGAGCCCACAGCGGCGGAGTCG
>JAPOQE010000007.1 GCA_026710875.1 Gammaproteobacteria bacterium
CACGCTCTTCCGATCGGGGCCATCGGCGGTGAATGTGCAGGAGCACTTTCGATACTGCAGGCAGAACACCAACCTTCCACCGAATGTGCATACCACGAAATCTCAGATGACGAACTCGCGAATCTGGTTGCACGCCACGGCCAGGTGTACACGTGGACTGCAAGCGAACGGCCCCGGCTTTCACTGGCCGGCGCCCAGGACAAGTGCCCCATACTGGTAGAGAATGACACCTACTGGCTACCCGAGGGAGCATCACTCTCCAGTCATATTCTCAAGTTCGAGTTGTTCGATTACCGCAACGTGCCCGCCTATGAAACCTTTACCACGCTGCTTGCCGGGGCGGTTGGTTTGCCCGTGGTCAATATCCAGCTGCGATCGGCTGCAGATACACACTACACGTTGATTGAGCGCTATGACCGGCACAGAACCGAAGACGGCCGGATTGCAAGGTTGCACCAGGAAGATTTCTGCCAGGCGCTGGGTTTTGGGCACGAACGAAAATACCAGGAGGATGGTGGGCCCACTTTCGCAGACTGTTATCGTCTGGTCCAGGACGTATCAAGTGACCCCGCCAATGATCTGCAGTATTTGTTGCGCTGGCAGGCCTTCAATGTACTGGCAGGCAACTCAGACGGGCACGCTAAAAATCTTTCCCTGGCATACCAGCCCAACGGTGAAATCCGATTGGCACCCTTCTATGACCTCGTTTGCACACGTGCGATTGACCGCATTGATCGTCGTCTGGCGTTTTCCGTTGGCGACGAAAGAGACCCTGGCATTGTCTCCCTGAAACACTGGCGCACCCTGGCACAGCAATGCGATTTACGCCCCCGATTTCTTCAGGACCTGGTTCGAGATGTTGCTGACAGTTTGCTGCAGCAGGTGCTGCCTACGCAGGAAACATTTGAAAAGCTGTACGGGAGCTATGCCGCGGTGCAACGGATAGAACGGGTCGTGACCATGCAGTGTCAACGCACAATGCGCCTCTTAAACACCGCAAATATATGAGGACCGTCGCTGCCTTGAATGAAACCCCGGTGCTGCCTTATCCCGCCAGCGAGGACTAAGAGCCGGTTCTCGCAAGCGACTCCCGGAACTGGCTTGACTTGATCACGCATGCCATCCAAAGGCCCGACGGTGATTATTTGAACTCACAGCTTTTGTACAGCCCGAAAGAGCCGAGAATGATATTCTCCAGATTGCCGGGAACGTTCTGGGCATGATGCAACACGTTCAGGTACTCACCATCCACTGAAAACAGCAATTCGCGGACACCTTCCATGCCGTCCGATTTCAGGTAGGTATGAGCTATCAGCACTTCCGCCTCGTCGGTGCGCTCATAACGTTCCCACTTGATTTCCGCAAAACCCAGGCTCGGCAATAGGTAATACCTGAAGTAGTTCTCCTTCCCCTTCTCCAGTTGTGCCCGCCTTTGCTTGATCTTATCCAGATCTCCCAGCTCCAGTTGATCCAGATACAGATGGTCCACGCGCCACAGCAGGCGGGAACCCAGCTTGAACGTGACCGTCTCCCCGACCGCACTTCTCTGATCCCGGATATGCAACTGCCTGCTCAATGCACCCCCAGGCAGCGTGCACCTGAATGTTTCGCTTGGAGAAATATAATCTCCGTGACTCAGACGCCCGTCAGTCAACAGCAGCATGCAGGAGGAAAGCGACACGATGCATGTCAGGAGCAGCAGAAAACGGATCACCACGGCTGATTTGTTCACAGCCACCCAACGGGGCGGGAACCCAGGAGGTCTCGGACCCGGCAAAATCAGGCGGCATCCTTGCCTCTTGGTCCAAAAGTATCGTAATCGATCCTCGGTTCGAAACTGTTCGAACGACACAGGCAGCATCAACTGTATACGGGCAAAACAGCTGAGTGCTGAAATACCTTGCATGCCACACTCAATCCGGAACTGCCAGAAAAACAGTGGCCGGTGTTCGGTATATCACTGACGCTCAAGGTTACGGAGCTAGAACATTTCCGAGGAATCGACTTCCGCCTGTGAAGCATCCTCTGCGAGGTTACGGGCGGGAATATAATCCCCTGTGATCATCTGGTCGTAGCTCATTCCAGGCCCTACCATCGGATACACACCGGCGTCCGGGTCAATCATGACCTCCAGGAACGCCGGCCCGTCAAATTCCATAAATTCCTTGATGACCTGCGGAATGTCCGCGCATTTTTCCAGCCGCACCGCATATTCATAGCCATCCGCCTGGGCAGCCTTGATAAAATCTTTTTTGTGCAACGACTTGTCACTGGCAGACAGTCTTCCCTTGAAGAAAAGCTTTTGCCACTGCTTGACCATGCCATCGCCCAGATTGTTCAGTATCACAATCTTTATGGGCAGTTCATAGGTGGTCACCGTCTCAAGCTCGCCCAGATTCATGCGTATGCTGGCATCGCCATCAATATCAATCACGACTCGGTCAGGCTGGGCCAGCTGGGCACCGATCGCCGCAGGCAAGCCAAATCCCATGGTCCCCATGCTTCCTGAAGTCATCCAGAGTCGTGGTGACCTGAAATCAAAATACTGCGCCGCCCACATCTGGTGCTGACCGAC
>JAPOQE010000008.1 GCA_026710875.1 Gammaproteobacteria bacterium
CATCTCACGATGCTTCGTTACATTGTCCGGGCAGCTCTTTATTCATGCCCGTAGGTTTACCCCGTAGCAAGGGTAGTTTCTTTTGCTTCCCAGCGAAGAAACAGCTTTCTCGTCCAACCTCGTGTCGCAAAATATGAAATGGGTCTGAGTTTGTCATCGGGGTCTGTTCAAGATGGGGAGATTAAAAAACCCCCATGAAACTCGAAGATTTAGTATCGATCAACTAAGCGTGGAAAAGCTTTCAGGTACCAAAGCGGTGACTTTTTCTGTACTTAGCGACATGGTCGCCTGCTAACATTGTATGTAGGCAGTGCTGGTCAAATTCAGTTATCGACTTTGCCGCAGCAGGAAAAGGCATCGATATACGCTTCCTAATGAAGATCAGAGGCTATTCCCGGCAACAGGTCATCCGACTGATTAGCCAATACCACAAGACGGGGTATCTACGGCGCTGGCAACGGACTGTCGCCGGCTTCCGATGCAAATAATTGGCCTCAGGACATTCGGTTGCAGGCAGCCATGGATGAGCTTCATGAGCCGTCCTGTGGTCCTCCGCAGTAAAGAAACTGTGTGCGCCTGCCTACGAGGTGTTCGAGGACAAGAAGTATGCAATGCAATCCACGATTTTGGTCAGTCACCTGTACAACCTGCGTAAGTCCACGACCAATCACCAGCAGCACATCGCTGATCGGTTCAAGTAAACGGCGATTGTTAAACCAGTCCACCCATTCCAGGGTTGTATATTCTATATCTTCAATATTTTTCCACGGTGTCAATAGGCGTTAAAATTTACCCACTATCGGCGTCCATCCAAGCATGTTAAAGAGATGCCCGCGAGAAAGCCATTTCTGCTGACGTACTACCACATCAACCCAAAAGACAGTGGGTACTGAGCTTCACATTTCGATTGCGGTTCCTGTTAGCAATTAACCCTCAGGAGATGGGCAAAGTGAAATGACGCCAGACAATCATACGATCTGTTCCTTTTCATTCGTGTTGATTTATATGATAGTGATTACTGCTAATCTTGAAACCAAATATCAATCCTATAGAGAATGAAAATGGACAACTCATACTACAATGATGGAGCCGGTCATGGATGAAACCGAACGACCTTGTATAGCTAAATTAGCCGACGACCCCACTTACCAGAGTCATGATTTAGCGATCCGACAGTTGGAGTTAGTAATTGCAGAAATGGAGTCGGCAGGTGTGGTGACCCCGGCTGCCAAGGTTAAGTACCTTCGCGAGGAGTTGGAGCGAATGAGTTCGTTGGTTTGTGATCTGATCTTGGCTCAGCCGCCAAAGCAGCTTCTAGGATATGTATGGTCGACCCAAATCATAAACATCCTCAATGAAAAGTCGGAGCAAGGGGAGGACTACCGGCCGAACAAGGTGATGATTGATAAGTTGCAATTTATTTTGGAGTACATGCATGCAGTCTGGAGTTGCAACTCGAAACTCACAGATGAGGGAGCCGAGTTGGACAGGTCAAAGGTCGCAAAACTCTATTCAGTCCTTGAGGAACTGCGGAACACGACAATGCACTATTGCATGATGAAGTCAAAGGCACTTGTGGATACGACCGGTCAGACTCACATGGGAGATATAAGCTTTCTGGCGATGATGACTTGGGTAAATTTACGCGGGCGACGATATCAGGTACTAGAAGAGGAGTTTCTAGGGTTTGTCCTAAAACCTCACGACAAGGCGCTACGGGAAACGTACGGGATGGGTGCAGATGCAATTGCGGGAGAGTTGCAGGCGATAGCGAATTCAATGCGGACGGGGCTATTCGACGCCATGGTATGGATAACGAAATCTATGAAAGCCTTACCTAAAGGGGACTCTACGGAAGTAAACATCACAGCCGAGATCGCTTTGGAGGGTGGGTCTGCCTTCGACGATCTATTAAACGGTGGTATCTGCAACCTGTCAAAGCACACTGTCTTGACGTTGCCGCTACTACAGGATCTTTCGTTTTTGCCGGGTGAGAACAAGGAATTCCTAGCAGACGGGGAATTTAAAGGTACGCCGTTAAGGACGATGCCTGCTTTAGTGAGACCTTGCATAAGGCTAGGAGGCTGTCGGATTAAACACTTTGAAAGTGACGAAAGCACAGCGGTACAATCTGTCGCGAGCAACGCTCCAGGTGTTGTGATGCTGCCGATGCTGGTTACTCTGGACCTGTTTGGTGGCGTTATGGCACCTCGCCC
>JAPOQE010000009.1 GCA_026710875.1 Gammaproteobacteria bacterium
ATGTTTTTAACGAAGATGGCCTCAATGTTGTCTTCAGCAAAGAAAGGCTCGATCTCAGGGTAATCCTGGCGTGCCTTCTCCAGCAAGTCTTCAATAAGAACCTGCTGTTCCTGATTGAAGGTGACCACCCCGATGGTCATCCCCGTTTTTTTGAATTCCGGATCACGCAGCCTGGTCACAATACTGTCGACCACGGCTCTTGCTTCAGGCTGGTTGATCCGGTTGCCGCCTTTCTCATATAGCCCGTTACCGACATGGTGGAACGAGACGGCTGTGTCGGCTGTGGCCGACGAGGGAAACGTGATAAGCCCGCCGTCGTAGTAGTTGTGGTTGCTGAAGGTAATAAGAGACTCTTGTCGTGAGCGATAGTGCCATTTCAACCGGTACGTGGGCAGGTTGGCGCCCATGCACTCATCGAGGATGGATTCCAAATCTCCAACATCAATATCGCTGTCGTTGTATTCATCTTCCTGCCGGCTGAAAAACGAGGTCGGTGGTAGCTGCTTGGGATCACCTACAACAATAGCCTGATTGGCCCTTGCGATGGCCCCAATGGCATCCCATGGCGTGATCTGACTGGCCTCATCAAAGATCACTACATCGAAGAAGGTCCCTTCAGGCGGCAGGTACTGGGCCACCGACATGGGACTCATCATCACACAAGGAGTGAGCTTGAACAGATTGCTGCCGAGTTTTTCCACCAACTGACGCACCGGCATGTGACGGCGCTTTTTTTGTATTTCCCGACTGAGCACATGCCATGTCGAGCCTTGCGGAACATGACCACGCGAGGGAATCACCTGGCTGAGTCTGGCATACACGTAGAGCTGGGTGAGTTCCATGAAGTCCTTGTCCAGCTTCACAAAATCCTCAATCATACGCACATGCTCGGCGGGCACGAATTTCCGGATCACATCATCATTGTCCACCGCATGATTCAGCCACCAGCGGTGATAGTTGACCCTGAAGGCTTCCTCGGCGGTGTCGCCCTCAAGGGCACCTTTCTCAAAGGCATCCACCAATGACTGCATGCCTTTTGCCAAGGCATCGTTTCGAACCCGCCGCCAGGCGGTCCAGGCCCTCAGCCTCGGGGCCTGTTCCAGCCACTGTGCACAGGTGTCTATCGTCGTTTGCAAAAACGACTTCTCATCAGACTCAACATTCAAGTCACCGGTTGTGGCAATGGTCGCACCCAGAGTCTGCTGAGCTGCCTCAAAAGCCTCCAGTGACTGCACGAATGTATTTGCCGATGTCTGGATCTGACCACTCGGACCCAACAGGTCAGCAGATTGAAGCAGCGAGATCATCGTGGATGTGGCCTCGCGATAGGCTTCCGGTGATGCGAAGAGACCACCCATTACACTTCGTAGATCGTGGCCAAACTCTGCAGCGTGTGTGAAAAGCGCAGGGTCCGTATGAATACCGTCGAACTTCCTGCCAATGACCTGATCCAGGCCCTTGAGCATCCCGAACGCCGCCCTCGTTTTCCTGGCATTGGAGAGATAGGCAAGATCGGAGGCGGGGTCGGAGATTTTCGAACCCCCGGAAAATGGTTTGAGTCTGGCTTTTATGGCTCTGACATCCAGCCATCTCGCCAGGAACCATTTTTCTTCGGCACTGCCCAGTTGCGCTACCAGGCCATCGATATCCAGATCAAGCACGGCTTCCTTGTAGGTCACAGCCGTGCTATCAAATTGCTGGCAGTAACTTTCGACCAGCTCTACGCCATGCTCAAGATCAGCAACCAAGTCACGCCCCTCCGGGCCGAGCAAGGAGGCGTACGACTGGTTGTATGCCTTGGGCAGAATGCGCTCAAGTGCAGCAACCAATTTCAGGTCACCTCGGCTCATCACCTGTATCGGCAATCCCAAGAGTTTGATCCAAGACTGCAGTGCGGCTTGCAGGTCCATTGCAGCAGCGTGCAGTTCTTTGGACTGGTCAATCGCGGCCCTTTGCCAGGACGGCGACCAGTCATCTGCTTCGACCCGGTGAAAGCAGCTCTTGCTGATATCGCCGATCTGCTTGGCATTGGCATCAATGCGCACAGCAATACTGGAAAATTCCTCAAGGTTATCTTCGGTGTGGGCCCGGTAGTCCGGCCAGTGAAACTCCAGCGGTACTACCGCAGGATTGTTGATGACCACGCCGATGGCCTTGAAAATGCTGAGCCCGTTGGAATAGGTTTTGTGGAGTTGGCGAACGTAGGCATTGAGGTCTTCTCGCAGGTTCAGCAGGTGCTGGGACTCGCGATCCCAGTTGGAGATTTTGGGATGCCTGTTTTGCCACGCATGATCGAGTTGCTTGATCACATCCGTCTTTCTTGCCTTGCTCGAGTGCAGCTCCAGGCAGAACTTGCCCAAGCCCACTTCACGCAAACGACGGTAGACGACATCCAGAGCAGCGGTTTTCTCGGACACGAACAGTACCTTTTTGCCGATGCCGAGGAGATGAGTGATCATGTTGGCGATCGTCTGGCTTTTACCGGTCCCGGGTGGGCCCTCGATCACAAAGTCCATGCCCTCGGATGCAGCGATGACAGCCGCCATCTGGGTACTGTCACAGGACATGGGCAGGTAGGTATCTTTCGGATGGCATTTCTGGTCCATCTCCTTTGGGCTTGGGAAGTCGACACCGTCGTTTCCCATATAAGTGTCCCGAGGGGTGTCTATCAGGTGCTTGACCAAGGGCGAGTTTTTGAGATATTCAGTGCGTGCATCAAGATCCGCCCACATCAGGTACTTGGCGAAACTGAACGTGCTCAAGACCAGGTCTTCTGAAACTTCCCAACCTTCGATATCACGAATATGCTGTCTGACGATGTTCCATATGCCATCCACGTCAAGACCCGAGTCATCCTTTGGCAACTCCCTGGACAGATCCGGGATTTCAAGCCCGAAGTCCTGGCGTAGCATTTGCAACAAGGTCGGGTTGAACTGCGGCTCATCATCATGAATGCTCAGCTTGAATGCCGCATTCACTGACCTTCTTGAAAGGCTGACCGGTATCAGGATCAGGGGCGCCTGGTGGGTGCGAGAGCGGTTGTCGGTCTGGGTCCAGTTCAAAAATCCCAGGGCC
>JAPOQE010000010.1 GCA_026710875.1 Gammaproteobacteria bacterium
CGATCCTGCTGGTCCACCAGGCGCGTGCCGCAGAGCGGCGCGGCCTGGCACGACCCGATGCGGTCCGTGAATCCGTACGGGTGCGCCTGCGGCCCATATTCATGAGCACATTGACCAGTATTTTCGGGATGCTGCCGCTGCTGATCCTGCCGGGTGCAGGTTCGGAACTCTACAGGGGATTCGCCGGGGTCATCGTCGGGGGAATGGCGGTCAGCACCGTGTTCACACTGATTCTGCTACCCAGTTTCCTGCAACTCGGGAGCGCTCCACCGCCACCCGTTGCAGACCATGATGCTGAAATCACGCCGGCCTGAGTCCCTGTCCACGCATCAGGGCCGCCGTTAGCGGGCCGTCAGCTTGATTTCAATTCTCCTGTTTCGTGCGTAAGCCTCGGGGGTAGGCGCCGGGTCCAGCGGATGGAACTCGCCAAACCCCGTCGCCGCAAGACGTTCAGGCGCGACGCCCTGCTCGATCATGAACTGCACGATGGCCAATGCCCTCGCGGTGGATAGTTCCCAGTTGGAGGGAAATTCCGCCGTGCGGATCTGCCTGCGGTCGGTGTGGCCGTCGATGCGCACCACCCAGTCGATGTCCCCGGGTATTTCCCCGGCCATGGTATTGATGATCCGGGCCAGCATTTCCACCTGTCGCTTTCCCCGCGCGCCCAGCGTAGCGGATGCGGTATCGAACAAAAGCTCCGATTGCAGGATGAACCGATCGCCTACCACCTCGATGTTGGGATGATTCCCGAGCACATCCCGCAGGCGTCCGAAAAAGTCGGAGCGGTAGTGTGCCAGTGTCTGGACCATCTGCAGCAGCGACTGGTTGAGGTTGCGGGTAAACGCCTCCAGGTCTTCATCATCGGCCGACATTTCAATGCCCAGGGTGTGTCCGATCGCCCCCAGTTGGTCGCGCAGCCACTTGATCTGCCGGTTGATCAGTTCGATTTGTGCAAGCGAGCGCGAGGAGAGCTGTTTCTCCGAGGACAGGTGTTCCTGGCTCGTTTGAAGCTCGCGGGTGAGGGCAGCCACTTCCTGTTCGAGTTGCCTGCGCAAATTCATCAACAGTTCGGTATCCGCCTGCAATGTGGCGAGTTCACCGGATCGGCTTTCAAGCTGTGCAGTGGCGGTATCCAGCCGGTGTCTCAAATCGGCCGCGCTGGATTTTTCCGTGGCGAGCAACTCGGTGAGTTGCGCGGTGACCTGGTCCAGCTCGCTGATGGTCCGTTCCTTGCTGGTCAGCGCGGCACTCAGGAAAAACTGTCCGATCATGAAGATCAGCAACATGAATATGATCACGATCAGCAGGGCGGACAGGGCGTCTACAAAGCCAGGCCAGATATTGATGCTGCGTCGGTGTGAATAGGAGAACTGCACGTGGTTCGGGTTATTTATTGTGCTCCAGGGCGGTCGCGATGGTGCGGGTCAGGATACGCAGTTCGTTGCGCAGGTCATCCGACAGCGGTTGCTGATTACGTTTCATGTATTCACTCAACTCGGCCAGCTGACGTGTGAGGTCCAGCAGGTTGTCATCCAGCCGGGAGCGTTCATCCGCCTGGCCGCTGAGGGCGCGTTCAAGATTTTCAATACCATCCGCGGTCTTCTCCAACAGGGCCTGCACATAGGCAGGCACGCTTGAATCATCGGCCAGTGCGCCGGTTGAAAGCCGTGTCACACCGGAGAGCCATTCCTCCAGTTCATTGAAAAACCGTCTTTGCGCATGACCCGTCTGCAGGTCGGTGAAGCCCAGCACCAGCGAGCCGGCCAGACCGAAGAAGGACGAGCTGAAGGCAACGCCCATTCCGGACAGGGGCTGCTGCAAGCCGAGCTTCAGGTTATCGAACAACAGCAAGCTGTTCTCTCCGTCTGCGGACATGTTCTTGATGACATCGCTTGCCGAGCTGACGGTGGCCAGCAATCCCCAGAACGTGCCGAGCAGTCCCAGGAAAATCAGCAGACCGATCAGGTAACGCGAGATGTCGCGTGATTCTTCAAGTCGGCTGGTGATGCTGTCCAGCAGTGAGCGCATGGACAAGGTGGACAATGCCAGGTGGTCACCGGTTTTCTGGGCCAGCATACGCGACATGGGTATCAGCAAAGGGGTTGCCCGGCCGGACAGATCGACCTTTTTGGCGCTGCGGAAATGTTCAATCCATTCGATTTCCTTGACCAGGCTGGCGACTTGCAGAAAGTTGTAGCCCAGGCCGATCAGCAGGACCAGAACGATCAGGGAATTGAACCATGGATTGGTTTTGAATGCGAAAGCGATCGGGTCGTAGGCTGCCAAAACGGCGAGGCCGGCCCCCAGCACAGAAACCACCATCCATGCGAGAACTGGATAAGGTTTTGTCATGATTATTAGCGGGTAGGTTGAATTGTGGGGCGGCCATGTTAGCACGCAATGGCAGTGGTGCCACCATCGGACTCGCACCCGGGACTAGTGCATTTTTTTACGTTGTTCCTTGATCAGATCATAGGCCTTGCGGATCTCCTGGGTTTTTTCCGTGGCAATGTCCACCATTTCCTCAGGCAAGCCCTTGGAAATCAGTTTGTCGGGGTGATGCTGGCTCATCAGCCTGCGGTAGGCTCTTTTGATTTCGGCCTCGGAGGCCTGCCGGTCAACCCCCAGAATCTTGTAGGCGTTCTCGATTTCATGTTCCGATACGAAGGCGGAGCGGCCGCCTTGCCGGCGACCCTGCTGCTGGCCGAAGGTCATCGATTCCAGCTGCTCGAGCCAGGCATGGGGATAGCCCAGTACCCTGCAGATATGACGCAGTACCTGTTCCTCTGCAGGATCCTTGACCCCGTCTGCGTACGCGGCCTGCAGCTGGATCTCTATGAACATCTGGATCAGCGTGGTTTTGCGATGGCACTCTCTCTTGAACTGTTCAAGCACTTCGTCGAGCATGAAACCGTCTTCTTTACCCTTATTGAACAGGGCCACGGCAATCTTGCGCTGCGATGGGTTCAGCCGCATTTGCAAGACCACCTGTTCGGCCATCTGGATTTCTTGCGGGGAGACATGCCCGTCTGCCTTGGCGATATGGCCCATGACAGAGAAGGTCGTGGTGAAAAAGGCGGCCTGCGTGCGTTCCTGGGAGCCCGGGTCGAAGCTGAAGCTTTCCTGTCGGCTTGCCGAGGACTTGTCCATCTGGTGGCC
>JAPOQE010000011.1 GCA_026710875.1 Gammaproteobacteria bacterium
ATCGAAGAGATCAGCCAGCGGGCGGATATCTGGTGGGGATTCAAGGACCCCAGGGTCATGTTGACCCTGCCATTCTGGCAGGAAGGGATCGGTCCGATGGAATTTATCGGCACTTTTCGACATCCTTTCCTGGTGGCTCAGTCAATTGCAAAGAGGGACCGGAAATCCATTGAAGAAGGGATTACCCTGTGGCTGACATACAATCGTCTGATGTTGAAATTGCGGCAACAACACCACTTTCCCGTGGTTGATTTCGACATGGCGGAATCCGACTACCTCAAGGATGTGCAGCAGAAACTGGAACGTCTTGGGTTAACATATGCGCGTGAGCCCACCGCTACGAAAATACCATTGCAATTCTTTTCGTATAACAGCATCAGTTGCGAGGTAGAGAATGACCAAACTTTGTAAGCGTTATGTTGACTGAAATTAACTATAATATTATTGTTAAGAGGTGTAAATAAATATATCAAAATTGTAACTATACGTTAATTACTATAATAAATATTGATAATTTGTAAATTACTATCTCTCCAAATCCTCGTCGGGACTTAGAGTTCGAGTTTTGTTACTTGTTACTCCGATGTACACCTGCCCGGAACTCCGACTTCACGGGTTTCTACAGAGTATCAAACTGCAGATGACTTTGGATTGGAAGAGCAGGCGGATTGGGGGTGTCGGACTTCAAGATGGCATCAAAGTCATCCTCATCTTCAGGATTAGGCCATGGCATTGCTCCCTTTGCTTTCAATGCTTCAAGACCATCGGATGGTACACCGGTCGAGCGCACATAGACAGGGACCAGATGCAGCTTCTCCAGTTGCTCTGTTGCGCCGGCCCAAGTTCCACCCTTATTAATGTCTGTGTTCACTACCAAAGCCGCATCCGCCAAGGCATAGATTACTTTGTTACGTTGCATTGCATGCCCCGCGTTGAATCCCGCATTCGGATCATAGGGTGAAATCAATACGAGTCGTTGTTCTAACAGCAGGTTTCGATGTTCGCGTGTCATGACTGTTTGTTCGAGGTTATTGACCAGTACACCAGTGACTTTGCTACCTGCTTCCAATGCGCCAGTCATGGCCGCACGATCAATACCCCTGGCAGCACCTGAGACGACAGTTTGTCGAGCCTTTGCCGCGAGACGTCCTATTTCCTGAGTATACTCGATCAATGAGTCATTCACGTTGCGTGAGCCTACAACCGCCAATCCACCGCTATTGAGAATTTTCCTGTCTCCACAGCCATACAGCAAGTTCGGTGAAGCTTTTTTTAGTCGTGCTTTAAGCCTTTGCGGATAGCCATCATCGCTGCGGCTCACCACCCAAATTGCCCGTGACTGCCAACGCTCGACTGCCTGACTCAACAGGAACCCTCGAGTTAACAAACGCTTGAGCCGACCATGATTAAGTATGTGATGACAATCTCTGAGAAGTTTATCCGCGTCCGAACTCAGTAACTCAGCAGGCTGCCTACCGGTTTCATGGAGATAAAGTGCGAGTTTCGTGTATTCCCCGGGTGTAAGCAGATCGGTTGGTTTCTCACCTTTACCACGGCCAAAGATCAAAGGTGCGGTTAACAACAAAATCGCTTTAGTGTTTAGGGAAAGTGTCTCATTCATCGTGAGCTTCCCACCTGTGCAAGTACCAATGGCCACAACCGACCATCCCCGTTCACGATATGCCTGATAGATTCTTCCTGATCCTCACGGAATTCGGCGTTGGGCTGGCCAGTACCCACTCGTAGCAATTCCAAGGCATCAGCCGGTATATACGTCACGCCTCGGTCTCCTCAGGGCAGTCACCAGATTGTCCACTATGGTGTCGTTAATTACCATCAAATATCCAGTCTTGAATAGATCGACATTCACCAACCCACCATGCAGTTCTGGTACCATAAAATCCCCATTGACCTGGAGAACAAACCCCAATGCCGCATCCGGTTGGCAAAAAGTGCCTTTGCATTCTGGGTATGCAC
>JAPOQE010000012.1 GCA_026710875.1 Gammaproteobacteria bacterium
CAGTCCATGTCACAGGCTCCATTGCTGGAATTGTGAGTCGAAAATGAATTCAGATGTCAAACTGACAAAGTTCTTGTCCACGTTGCAGATGTGGACACAAAAAATCCGGGCAGGTGAGCTTGCGGCCCGCATCCCTGTGTCCTCTGAGTCGGAATTGTCTGACCTGAGCCAGGACATCAACTTTGTTGCGGAAATGCTGGAGTCACTGTCACGGGATGCAGAGATACAGTTGCAGCGGCATACGGAGCATATTGCACGTAAAAACAAATCGCAGGAAACACTGTATGACGTGGTTACCAGCATCAACATGTCACGAAACGTGCAGGAGTTACTTACTCATTTTCTCCACACCATGAAGGAACTGGTAGATGCGCGAGGGGCTGCAGTATTTCTTGAAACCAAGAAAGATACCTATGCCCTGATCGCAGAAGTGGGCATGGAAGCCGTCCCAAAGAATGAGCTCCCGTTCCTGCCCGAAGATGTACCGGATTCAAGTGAGGGGCGAACCGTCCCCATCCGGGTGGTGCCCTGTCCTGATCAGACAAGCCAGGATATTTTCAATGGCGAAATACTTTCAGTGCTGATTGTTCCACTGCAGTACCGCGGAAAAATCCTGGGGGTGTACAACCTGTACGTCGAAGAGGACAAGTTCAAGAAAGACAGTGAATGCAAGGAGTTGTTCACCAGTATGGGCAGACATCTTGGTATCGCTGTAGAAAAAGCGCGCCTCGACGACGAGGCCAAAGCCCTGTCCATCATGCGGGAGCGCACCAGCATCGCCAATGAGCTGCACGACTCCCTGGCACAAACACTGGCAAGCATCCGGTACCAGGTTCGGGTACTGGATGAAACGATACACCAGGGCGATGAAGCGGCTACCTGGCAAGAGCTGGAACGCATTGAATCCACCATAGACGAGGCACATACGGAGCTGCGTGCGCTCATTGCACATTTTCGTCTTCCCATTGGTGAACGTAGCCTTACCGTGTCCGTCGAGCAGGTCATCGAACGATTCAAGCAAGACAGTGATGATATACAGGTCTATCTGCAAAAAGAGTGGCCGGATACCATGTTGCCGCCGCAGATCGAGTTGCAGGTATTGCGAGTGATCCAGGAAGCCCTCACCAACGTGCGCAAGCATAGTGAGGCGGGTACGGTGCGCGTGCTCATGCGAGGTGACGGAGGAGGCCGCTACACGGTTTTGATAGAAGACGATGGTACGGGAATGACCGACTTGCAGAAACAAAACGGTGCTGGAGAGCATGTCGGCATCAGTGTCATGCAGGATCGTGCGAACCGGATTGGTGGTACACTAACCGTGGATGGAGAGCCTGGCGAAGGAGTACAGGTCCGCTTTGAATTTAACTACTTGCCGGGTAGCGCGCAAGATAATGCCCAGCATGAAATGGTGTGAACACTGAATCATGGTTTCCTATATGAAGCTACGCATTATTGTTATTGATGATCACACTTTATTTCGTGAAGGATTGCAGAGCCTGTTGAGCCGACATGGAATCGAGGTGGTCGCTTCGGTCGGTGATGGACACGAGGGGATTCGACTGGCTCAGGAGTTGCAGCCCGACATCGTATTACTGGATATGCGGATGCCGGGAATGTCCGGCCTGGAGGTGTTGAAGCAGTTCCAGCACCTGAAATTTGAGGCCCCTGTGGTCATGCTGACGACCAGTGGTGATGAGCGTGATTTGGTGGAAGCCTTGCGCAACGGGGCCAAGGGCTATTTGCTCAAAGATATGGAACCGGACAGTGTCGTGGCTGCGCTTCGCGAAATTATCCGGGGTGAAACCGTCGTTGCACCCAATTTGGCGCAAATCCTGGCAAAGGTAGTAAAAGGGGAAGATCCGCTCGAATCCGAGGTGAGTCCGCTGGACAGCCTGACTCCACGGGAACGCGAAATCCTGAGCCTGCTGGCAGAGGGTCAGAGCAACAAGGTCATCGCCAGGAATCTGGGAATCTCCGATGGCACGGTCAAGTTGCATGTCAAAGCTATTTTAAGAAAGCTCAATATACATTCGCGTGTGGAGGCGGCCGTGATTGCCGTCGAGCAGGGGCTGCGAGCCAAACCAACCTACACAGACAGCTAAACTCTCCGGACTCTCGATGACAGTGCCAGATTTACTGGAAGCTGACCCCTGTGAAAACGTTCAAACAACTTGTTTCCGAGCATGAAAGGCTGATCCAGCAAATCATGCCCTGGGACCTGGAGCAGAAACTTTCCGGCCTCCATACACCCTTGATATTGGATATACGTGAACCTGAAGAGTTTGCAGCGATGCATATCGCTGGCTCCGTCAATGTTCCCAGGGGGATTCTGGAGGCGGCGTGTGATTATGGGTATAGCGAGACCCTGCCTGAGCTTGTTGAGGCACGGTCAAGGGAAGTCGTCGTGGTGTGCCGGTCCGGCAATCGCAGTGTACTGGCAGCCCATACCCTGCAGCTGATGGGTTACGAGAACGTTATCTCAATGAAAACGGGCTTGAAAGGCTGGAACGATTATGAGCAACCCCTGGTCGATCAGGACAACAAGGACGTAGACCAGGATCGTGCAGAGACCTTTTTAAGTCCCCAGATTGATTCCGAGCAACGACAGCCAGAGAACGTGTGAAATGAAAGATGCCGGCCCTGGTTTCAGGGATGCGGCGTTCAAACATAGTGCTTGTGGTCTTTGCGGCGCACCCCCGAGCGCTGGACAATGACACCGCGGATCGCGTCGATTCCCGAAACCTCGATTTCGTCGTAACCTTCATTCAGGGCTCGGAGTACATGCCGGCCATCTTCGATAATCAGCTGGCGGAAAATATATTCTCCATCGACTTGGGCCAGTACGTAGCAGCCACTTTCTACCGCTGCCGCTGAATCTATGATGATGATGTTTCCATCCCGAAATTCGGGTTCCATGCTGTCACCCAGGACACGCAAGGCAAACGGCTCCGAGTTGGCGCATCCACCGTGATCGGCAAGATCAGCCTGCAGGGGAATGTCTTCCGGGCGGCTCATACCTTTATTGTACAGCGAACAGGGGCTGGCATTTTGTCCGGACTCATGGCGCCTCATTAAAAAATTTTATCAACTTTTTTATTGTTGATAAGTTCTGGATTTCTTATGGGTATTTGAAAAAAATCCAAAGATTTCAAGCCAGTATGATTTCAACAAGCTGTTGTGGTGTACCCTAGTATCTATACAACATATTGTGTATATTATGTTTTGTGCGTAGTGCTAAGCACTATGACAGTCTGCCATTACTGTTGGTACGAAAAAGCTCCAAAGAGGGCGTATACAGGGATGTCAGGACTTTATAAAACAATAATTTAGTAAATTTTATCAGAGGATCAAGGGATCGGATGCGGCCAGAAGTTGCCACTGCTATCAGTCCAAAAACGCTCGACCAGCCTGAAGGTCATGTCGAGGCGAGTGATCCGAAAGTTGTCATTACCTCACCCGAACGATACCGCGTAATCCGTCGCAACGGAAAAGTCACCGGTTTCGATCGTGAAAAGATCAAGGTTGCGGTCACAAAGGCCTTTCTCGCTGTTGAAGGCGGTCATGCCGCTGCGTCTTCTCGTATCCACGAGATGGTCGAGAAAATTACCGAGAAGGTCTTTTACGCGCTTTCACGCAGCCGCCCTCAGGGTGGAACGTTCCACATAGAAGATATCCAGGACCAGGTTGAGCTGGCGCTCATGCGCTATGGCCAGCATAAGATCGCCCGTGCCTATGTGCTGTACCGTGAAGAGCGAGCCAAGGCACGTGCAGCACAACGTGCTGAAAAGGATATGGTGCGGGATGTTGAAGCGTCATCTGCGCAAACCGTGAATGTGACGGATGCAGACGGTAATCTTAAACCACTGGATACTGAACGCCTCATGCGCATGGTTGAAGAAGCATGCGAAGACACTGAAGATGTTCGGGCGCAGTCAATTGTCGATGAGGCACTGCGCAGCCTGTATGACGGTATCCCTGAAATGGAAGTGGGCACTGCACTGACGATGAGTGCACGGACCTTGATTGAGCGGGAACCCAGCTACACCTACGTTGCAGCGCGCCTTTTGCTGGACAGTTTGCGCCGCGAAGTTCTCAGTTTCATATATGGGGTCCCGACGGAGGCGACATTCAAGGAAATGTCACTCCAGTATGCGGACTACTTTGAGCACTACATTCGCAAGGTTACCGAGTTGGGGCTGCTGGATACAAAGCTTGCCACCGAATATGACCTGAAAAAGCTTGGCAAGGCCATAAAGCCGGAGCGTGATCATCAGTTTACGTATCTCGGCATGCAAACCCTGTACGACCGCTACTTTATTCAGAGCGACGGGACACGCGTAGAACTTCCGCAAGTCTTCTTTATGCGTGTTGCCATGGGCCTGGCAATGAATGAAGTGGACCGTGAAGACCGCACTATCGAGTTTTACAACCTGCTGTCGTCTTTTGACTTTATGAGCTCGACACCGACCTTGTTCAACTCGGGCACCCTGCGCTCACAGCTGTCTTCATGCTACCTCAGTACCGTACCGGATGATCTGTACGGAATTTTTGAAGCCATCCGGGACGATGCCATGCTGTCCAAATTTGCAGGAGGCCTGGGCAATGACTGGTCCCGTGTACGCGCCATGGGCTCACACATCAAGGGCACGAATGGCAAGTCACAAGGTGTGGTTCCGTTTCTTAAAGTTGCCAATGACACGGCTGTTGCCGTGAATCAGGGTGGTAAGCGCAAGGGCGCCATGTGTGCGTACCTGGAAACCTGGCATCTGGATATTGAGGAGTTTCTGGAACTGCGCAAGAACACGGGTGATGATCGTCGTCGAACACATGACATGAACACCGCGAACTGGATACCGGATTTGTTCATGAAGCGAGTCAGCGAAGAGCAGCAGTGGACTCTGTTTTCACCGCATGAAGTACCTGAGCTTCATGATTTGTGCAGTTCCGAGTTTGAAAAATGTTACGAGGAATATGAGCAAAAAGCCGAACGTGGTGAAATCAAGAATTTCAAAAAAGTAAACGCAGTTGATCTGTGGCGCAAGATGCTAGGCATGTTGTATGAAACCGGCCACCCATGGATGGCATTCAAGGATCCCTGCAATCTGCGTTCTCCCCAGCAGCATGTGGGAGTAGTGCACTCGTCCAACCTGTGTACGGAAATAACCCTGAATACCGACGATGATGAGATTGCCGTATGCAACCTGGGTTCTGTCAACCTTGCAGCACATGTTGATGAAAATGGCCTGAATCTTGAAAAGTTGGAACAGACCATTTCCACAGCCATACGCATGCTGGATAACGTGATTGAGTACAACTACTACAGTGTGCCCAAGGCGCGCCAGTCCAATTTTCGCCATCGACCCATCGGACTTGGGGTCATGGGCTTCCAGGACGCCCTGTATAAACAACGTATCGCTTATGAAAGCGATGCTGCCACCGTGTTTGCTGACCGTTCGATGGAGGCAGTCAGCTACTATGCCATCAAGGCTTCGAGCGATTTAGCAGAAGAGCGCGGGACGTACCCGTCATTCAAGGGGTCACTCTGGGATCAGGGCATCCTGCCCATTGACTCGATAGAGCTTTTGGCCAAAGGCCGTAACGGCTACCTGAAGCAGGACCGCTCAGCCACCTTGGACTGGGACAGCATTCGCCAGCGCGTACAAAAAGTCGGAATGCGTAACTCCAACACCATGGCGATTGCGCCGACTGCCACAATTTCCAACATTTGCGGGGTCACGCAAAGTATCGAGCCCACGTATCAGAACCTGTTTGTGAAGTCGAATTTGTCGGGGGAGTTCACGGTCAGTAACCCCTATCTGGTTGCAGATTTGAAAGCCAATGGTCTTTGGGATGAAGTCATGGTGAATGACCTCAAGTATTTTGATGGCAGTGTTCAGTCCATTGACCGTATACCAGGCGAACTGAAAAGTATTTATGCGACTGCGTTTGAAATTGATCCGCGCTGGTTGGTCGAGGCTGCGTCGCGTCGGCAAAAATGGATTGACCAGGCGCAATCACTCAATCTTTATATGGCTGAGCCATCAGGACAAAAGCTGGACAACCTGTACAAGCTTGCATGGGTGCGGGGTTTGAAAACAACGTATTACCTGCGTTCCATGGGTGCCACACATGTGGAAAAAAGTACTGTCCAAGGCCGGGAAAACAAACTGAATGCTGTAAAAAATAATGGCAACGGCAATGCACCCGACGCTTGTTCAATTCTGGATCCTGATTGCGAGGCCTGCCAATAGGCAGTACTTAACTATAGGGGAGAAGCCATTATGCAAAGCTGGGAAGACCCGATCGCGGATGCGCGTGCCAACACGTCGAGCGTGACCGCACCTGCTGTTTTTGTAGACCAGGAGGTCACGGATGAACGAGTGCTGGCCTTAACAGAACAGCCCGAAAGCGAGGGGCGGCACGAAGGTGTCACTGGCCTGGAGAGCATAGAAATAGGGGCCGGCCGTATTGAGGTTGATGACAAGAAAATCATCAATTGCCGGGCTGATCTGAATCAGCTGGTTCCCTTCAAGTACGAGTGGGCGTGGCAAAAATATCTGGACGGCTGCGCTAATCACTGGATGCCACAAGAAATCAACATGACAGCCGATATAGCGCTGTGGAAGGATCCGGACGGTCTGACTGAAGATGAACGTACCATCATCAAACGTAACCTGGGATTCTTTTCCACTGCAGACTCTCTGGTTGCGAACAACCTGGTGCTGGCTGTGTACAAGCACATCACCAATCCGGAATGCCGGCAGTATTTATTGCGTCAGGCGTTCGAGGAGGCTGTCCACACGCACGCCTATCAGTATTGCATTGAGTCTCTGGGCCTGGATGAGGGTGAAGTGTTCAATATGTATCGAGAGCTGCCAGCAGTTGCCCGCAAGGCCGAATGGGCATTGCCCTACACCAACAGCCTGGGTGATCCGGACTTTAAAACAGGTACTGCTGAAGACGACCAGCGATTGCTGAGAGATCTTATTGCGTTTTATGTGGTGTTTGAGGGCATCTTTTTCTACGTGGGTTTTGTACAGATTCTTTCCATGGGCCGCCGCAACAAGATGACCGGCGTTGCCGAGCAGTTTCAGTACATCCTGCGTGACGAATCCATGCACATGAATTTCGGCATTGATGTCATCAACCAGATCAAAATGGAAAATCCGTATTTGTGGACGGAAAGTTTCCAACAGGAAATCATCGCGCTCATCAAGCAGGGCGTGGAACTTGAGGTCCAGTATGCCCGCGACACCATGCCACGCGGTATTCTTGGGTTAAATGCCCCTATGTTTGAGGAATACCTGAAGTTCATTGCCAATCGGCGTTGTGCACAGATTGGGTTGTCGCAACAGTACTCTGGCGCGGGTAATCCTTTCCCATGGATGTCTGAAGTACTGGATCTGAAGAAAGAAAAGAATTTCTTCGAAACCCGGGTCACCGAATATCAAACTGGAGGAGCTCTTACCTGGTAAGAGTCACAGCCGATCATCGGCGTTATGGGGCCACCATCCATGGTGGTTATATTAAGGGAGCGCCCTGCTCCCTTTTTTTATGGGGTATCGGTATGGCACCCTGTCTTAAGTCACAGCAGTACAAAGGTGATAAGACGGATATCCATAAGAATGATGGATGCCTGCTGAATGAGGTAGAATTTTGTAATGCAAACAACAGGTAGGATTGAACGTGTATGACTTCAACGGCCAGGTTGCAGTAGTTACCGGCGCTGCTGGAAGTCTTGGGAGAACTGTAGCAAAACAGTTCCACAGTGCAGGTGCAAAACTGGCGCTGGTAGATATCTGTTTTGATCGTTCACAAAAGGCATCATGGAGACATGCGCAGGATGTTGGTTTATATGAAACGGATCTGACCGATGTCAACCAAGTGAATCATTCAGTGACCCAGATCAGAAATCGATTCAAACGCATCGATATCCTGGCGAATGTAGCCGGGGGTTTCAGGATGGGTCCGCCTGTGCATGAAACACCAGTACACGACTGGGATTTCATGTTGAACATGAATGCGAAAAGTGTATTTCTCATGTGTCGTGCTGTCATCCCGCACATGCTGCAAAGGAAAACGGGCAGAATAGTGAACGTTGCCGCACGCGCAGCAGTGGAGGGTAAGGCGCGCATGGCGCCTTACTGCATAAGCAAGGCCGCTGTAATCACACTCACGCAAAGTCTTGCGGCAGAGCACAAACACAACCACATCAATGTGAACTGCATTTTACCGGGAACCATTGATACGCCACAGAATAGGGCGGCGATGCCAGGCAGCGATTTCAGTAACTGGGTGCCGACAACGGAATTGGCCAGTGAAATCTTGCATCTGTGCTCAAAGCAGTCCAGTGGCGTGACGGGTGCAGCCGTACCCGTATATGGCAGAAGCTGAATCATCGTCACAGCAGGACTTGCCATCTTCGCCACTCTTTATACTTCATCCCAACATTCAAACAGGAGTCTTGGCAATCGCCAGAATGTATTAATGAATTTCAGAAAAAACCTTGCAGCAGCACTACTCATCAGCATGGGCACAGTTGCCCATGCACTTGATGAGGTCGTCGTAACCCCTACCCGGTATTCCCAGTCACTCGGTGAGGTAATCCCTTCCGTTGTTGTGATTACCCGCGAGATGATTGAACGCAGTCCATCTGTCAATGTCGCCGGCCTGCTGCGCTGGCATGCGGGTCTGGATATCGGCCGCACCGGGGGACTGGGGCAGCAGACATCCGTATTTGTACGTGGCACGAACAGCAATCACACCACAGTACTGATCAACGGTGTAAAGATGAATTCTGCCACCACCGGAGCACCCGCACTGGAAATGATCGATACCTCAGTGGTCGAGCGCATCGAGGTGGTCAAGGGGCCGCGTTCGACTGTATACGGGTCAGAAGCGATTGGCGGGGTGATCAATATCATTACCTCCGTCGGTGATGAGGGAAAGAACGCAGCGCTTCATGTTACGACAGGCAGGTACTCTACTGACGAGCAAAGTGTACACCTGGGGTATGCAAACGATCGGGCATCCGGCAATTTGTCTTTCAGCCAGCTGGAGACAGAAGGGTTCCCGGCAGCCAGCGAATCGAATTCAAATCACGGCCACGATACGGACACATTTGACCTCAATATCAGCGCACAGGCTGGAGTCGGTGAGTTCCTGTTCGGATTCTGGCAGACGGACGGCAATACCGAGTACGACAGCTTCGGGTCTGACCTTGACCACGACCGAAGAAACAATGTCGTGAATGTTGCATTCAGCATGCCGGTACGGGAGGGCTGGAAATCGACCCTGTCGATCTCAAGGATGAAGGATGAAATCCGTCAGAACCAGGAGAATTTTCTGGGTAACGAGGATTTTGCCCTGACCGACAGGATGGTCTATGACTGGAAGAATGACATCGCGTTCAGTAACAACGTGCTTGTACTTGGGGCCTCACTGGCAGATGAGGGTACGGATTCCTTATCCTTTGGAAGGTCCTACAAGGAAGATACGCAAATATTGTCGGTATACCTGCATGAGTCATTTGCCAGAGACCGGCACAGTCTTTCCACGGCAACCCGATATACAGACCATGAAGATTTTGATGATGCCATGACCTGGAATCTGGAATACGGGTATTATCTGTTTCAGGGAACCCGGCTGTTTACCAGTATGGGCACGGGGTTTCGGGCACCGGACAGTAATGCAAGATTCGGATTTGGAGGCAACCCGGATCTGAAAGAAGAGACGTCGCGTTCAATCGAAGCAGGCATCAAGCATGTACTGACTCCGCTGACGTCTGTTTCATTTCGTATTTTTGAAAATAAAATCGATAACCTGATTGAAGCCATCCTGACAGACCCGGCGACATTCACTTATGTCAACCGTAATGTGGATGAGGTCAGGATCAGGGGCCTCGAACTGTCGCTTGGTCACCAGTCCGGACCTTGGGATGTCAGCCTCGAAGGAATCATCCAGGACCCCCGTAACGAGACTGACGACATGCCCCTGCTAAGAAGAGCAAAACGCACTCTCACGGGATCTGTCGCCTACAGTCAAGAGCAATTCTTTGCCCAGGTAAATGGCCTGGTAACCTCGGAAAGGAGAGGTATTTCTGATGTCACTTTGCCGGGTTATGGGTTATTTGATGTATCGATTGGATACCACTTTCCCCATGTAACCCTGGCGCTCAAGGCGGAGAACCTTTTCGACAAGGAGTATGAGTTGGCTTCCGGGTACAACGTACCGGGTCAGTCAATATTTGCCGAGCTGCAGATTAACCCGGTGCAGTGAATTCACCGTTAGATAGCACGTGCCTGATCAAGCAGCCAAGATTTATACCAGAACCGGTGATGGCGGTGTCACTGACTTGTCAGGGGGCAGGCGTGTGCGCAAGGACTGTCCTGAAATCCAGGCAATAGGGGATGTTGACGAGCTGAATTCCGTGATCGGGATGATCCTTGCCAACCAGTTGCCAGCCGATCTGAGTGACAGCTTGATAGAAATCCAGCACCGTCTCTTTGATCTGGGAGCTGAGTTAAACGATCCGCGCTTGAACCTGGTTGATGCAGACATGGTCACCTGCCTGGAAGAGCAAATGGATGCCTTCAGTAAAAGCCTGCCTGCACTTAAAAACTTCATATTGCCCAATGGTGGAAAAGCCGCTTCAGTTTGTCACTTGGCGCGCGCTGTTTGCAGGCGTGCTGAAAGGAGCGTGGTGAAATTAAGCCAGAACCAGACGGTCAATCCGGACATCCAGGTTTATTTAAACAGGTTGTCTGACTTCCTGTTTGTTTCATGCAGGGTATTGTCCAGCCATTCCGGTCATGCAGAGACAAAGTGGCCGGGCAAGGCTACTTGATCCTGTAAGTCCCGCTATTCCATCCGGGTACCCAGCACAATATCCTTGGCGCGCAACTGCTTCATGGCGTCTTCTCCGCCTTTGAGCACCTGTTCCAGGTTCGGGTGATGTAAAGTTTCAGCAACTCTGACCAGGAGCTGCTTTCCGGTTTCAAGCTTGTTTATCTTGATCTGCTCGACCAGCGTTGCTGTAAAACGATTCAACTCCATAAAACCGACCTTGTCCTTCTGGTTCCTGTAGATCATCAGATACACCGGCTGCTCGCTTGCTTGCACCGGCTGGAAATCAGGACTGATTTTGTGCACCGGGAAGTTGTATCCGCATAATTCTGTCAGGGGAGAAATAACCGGAATATTTCGAATTAAATCACCATCCGGATCAACGTTTTTCACGTCGGGTTCCAGGTCTGAATTGGTGAGATGAATTTCCAGCCATTCGTAGTGGGCCAGCTCATGGATGAATACCGGGTCTTCGGGCCGGGGAGTCCTTTCGTTTTGCAGGTAGTTGAGGAATTCGCGGGAAATATCCCTGAAGTAGGGAGATGCGGAGCGATGATTTGCAAAAAAATCTCGAATCATCCGATGCCAGTCATCCTCGGCATAGAGTCTGCGAAGCACGGGAAATGCGCTACTGATAAAGTTTTGCACATTCCGATAGAGAAGACCGCGGTAAATGTTCATGCGTCGGTCTTCGATATCTTTCGGTGCGCTGTGATGCTCCGGATCCCTTAAATGGGCCGTAAACGCGTACTGGATCTTTTTGAATGCAGGTAGTTTTGTGGTCACGGCGGACACCGATCAGCTGGCTTTTGCAGCAGGCGCTGCACTCCATTTCTCCTGCAGACTGCGAATGGCATGCATCTCCTGCACCAGGTCCTTCAGAGGAGGGATATTGAAATCCCTTTCCAGCAACGTCGGCACTGCACCGAACAACTCGTAGGCTTTGTCCAGCAAGTTCCAGACCGGGGCAATCACATCGGCTCCATGGGTGTCGACAAGCAAATCTTCTTCTTCCATGTAGTGGCCAGCGATATGGCAATAAGCAATGCGTTTTCCAGGTAATGCCTGCAGGAATTCCACCGGATCATACTGATGGTTGACTGAATTGACATAGATGTTGTTGACATCCAGCAGCAGGTTGCAGTCGGCTTCCTCGAGCACGGCATTGATGAAATTGATTTCATCCATCTCCTTGCCGGGGGCTGCATAGTAGGACACGTTTTCCATGGCAATCTTTTGTTCCAGGATTTCTTGTACCCGCTTGATCCTGTCGGCAACATAATGGACAGCCTCTTCAGTAAAGGGGATGGGCATCAGGTCATACAGATGCCCGTCATCCGAACAGTAGCTCAGATGTTCACTGTAACAGTGGATGTCATGGGCACGTAAAAACTTCTTAACATCACACACCAGCGATTCATCCAAAGGGGCAGGGCTTCCAATCGAGAGGGAAAGCCCATGGGTAACAAACGGTACCTTTTCAGTAAAGGCACGAAAACGCTTGCTTAATTTCCCGCCGATGCCTATCCAGTTCTCGGGTGCAACTTCCATAAAGTCGATACAATCCGGACAGCCTGCCTCAAGCTCATCCAGAAGGTCTCTCCGGAAACCGAGGCCTGATCCAGATATCGAATCGGTGGTATGAGCTTGCGCGTCCATGAAATTATATTTCTTAGCCTGTACCCAATTCGAATAATCCGTCGAATCGCATCATTCACTCCCTGAATTGCCTGGCAATCCAGTAATCCACGGACAGGTATTTCCCTGCACCCGTAAAAAACAGTGCCAGAAGCATTACGAAATACGTGACGCCAAATTCAATACCGTTATTTAGCACTACAAAACTTCCCTTCTCTGTCAGCCATTTGTAGTTGCCATGTTTTTTCAACAGGGATTTTGCCGCCTGCAGGCGTCGGCCAACTTCCTCGCTGTTTTCCAAGCTGCGCTGTGCCGCAGGAATACCGATGGATGCCAGTGGTTTTGCCGTGCTGGTTGCAGGGTCACCGGGTGCGATCGCAAACCAGCCCTTATCCCAGTGTACTGCAAAAATTGCGACAAGCATGGTAATCATGAGGGGGATGGTGAACCAGCGTACTGCGACTCCAAACAGTAGAGCGAGACCTCCAAACAGCTCTGCGGACGCCGCAAGAATTGCCATGAGCATGGGGGCCGGCAGGCCAAGTCCCCAATCGGGGTTGCCAAACCAGCTTGCTATATCTTCCAGGTGCATGAACTTGTGCAGACCAACCGCTATGAATACGGGTGCCAGGTACAGGCGCAAGGCAAGAGGCCCCAGAAAGTCAATCGCACGGAACCTGTCAAGGATATCTTGTAATGAATTTGCCATGGTAACGAGTGCTGACATATCGGGACCTCCTGTAAGCAATGCGCCTTAGAGACTTACACTTTTTTCACTGTATTCACAAAGATCAAGTATCGGACATTCCTGGCATTTGGGTTTGCGCGCCAGGCAGATGTAGCGACCAAGCAGTATCAGCCAGTGATGTGCATGCAGCTTGAATTTCTCCGGCACCTGCTTTTCGAGTCCAAGCTCCACGGCAAGTACGTTTTTACCGGGAGCGAGGCCGGTTCTGTTGGATACCCGGAATATATGCGTATCTACGGCGATCGTTGGTTGGTTGAAAGCATTGTTGAGTACCACATTTGCGGTTTTTCTTCCGACCCCGGGCAATGACTGCAGTGTCTCACGGCTTCGTGGAATTCGCCCGCCGTGCTTTTCAATCAGAATATGACAGGTTTTGATGATATTTTCGGCCTTGCTGTTGTATAAACCGATGGACTTGATATAGGTCTTCAGTTTTTTTTCACCCAGTGCAAGCATTTTCCTCGGTGTATTGGCCACTTTGTAAAGATCCCGGGTGGCCTTGTTCACACTGACATCCGTGGCTTGTGCAGAGAGAATGACGGAGATCAAGAGTTCAAAATTGGACTTGTGCACGAGTTCGGTTCTGGGGCGCGGATTTTCCTTTCTCAGTCGACGAAAGATTTCCTCTGATTTTTTCTTGTTCATAGCGCGGCGAAGGGCTTACTTGTTGAGTGACAGTTCTTTTTTCCTTTGCTCAAACTGTTGTTGCTTTTCTTGCCGGATGCAGTTGAGTCTTTGCATGCGACGCTTCCTGTTGTTGCGTGAAAATGCCGCAAATTCTTTTTTCAGTTTTCGCTGGTCGATCTTGGGAACAGTCTGACAAGTTTCTTGAAAGTGGGTATTCGCATCCAGCCTGATGCAGTCGACCGGGCATGGGGGTATGCACAGTTTGCACCCGGTACAATAGCGGGTAATGATCGTATGCATATGCTTGGATGCGCCCACGATCGCATCAAAGGGGCAGGCCTTGATGCACAGCGTGCAGCCGACACATTGTTGTTCATCAATTTTTGCAACATATTTGCCTGTCGGAATTATGGCGTCTACGTTTTGCACAGGATGCTTATTTCACGCGCATGCCGGGGGTAGCCCCACTGTCAGGATGCAGCAGAAATATTTCTTTCCCGCCAGGTCCTGCCGCAAGCACCATCCCTTCCGAGGTGCCAAATCGCATTTTTCGTGGAGCCAAATTTGCGACCACCACGGTTAACTTCCCTTCAATGTCCTGCGGAGCATAGGCGGACTTTATTCCGGCAAGAACCGTCCTCTGCAGGTTTCCAGTCGGTTCGCCCAGGTCCAGCGTCAGCTTGAGCAGCTTTTCAGCGCCTTCCACATGCTCCGCCCGGACAATCTTTGCGATCCTGAAATCCAGTTTCGCAAAGTCATCAATGGTGACCTCATCGCTGATCGGATCAGTGATGTCTGGCGACTCGTTTTGTCTGGATGCTTCTATCATTTTGTCTATCAACTTTTTTTCAACTCGGGTGATCAGGGGCCTGAACGTGTTGATCTGGTGTCCTTCGGGCAACGGTATTCCCGAAGCCAGATCATCCCAGGCAGTTTCAGTATTCAGGAAGGTTTCTGATTTATTTGCAAGCTCCGGCATTACGGGTTTCAAGTAGCCAATTAAAAGCCTGTACATGTTGATGCCAAAGCTGCAAACCTGATGCACCTTGTCCCTGCTGGCCTCTTCTTTGACCAGTTCCCAGGGCTTGTGTGCATCGATGATCTGGTTGGCTTCATCAGCATGCTTCATTATGGACCGCATGGCTTGTGAATAGTTTCGAGACTCATAGAGCGCTTTGATCTGCTCGTTATTTAGACCTGCATGATCGAACACCTCGCGCCCGCCCTCGATAAAGGAAGAAGTCAGTCTTCCATTGAAATACTTATGAATGAATCCTGCGCAGCGGCTGGCAATGTTGACCAGTTTACCCACGACATCACTGTTCACTCGCTGTTGGAAGTCGTCCAGGCTGAGATCGATATCACTGACATCAGGGCCCAGCTTTGCGGCAAAGTAGTAACGCAAATACTCGGGATTCAGATGATCAAGGTACGTGCGGGCCTTGACAAATGTGCCTCGCGATTTTGACATTTTCTGGCCGTCGACTGTCAGGAATCCATGGCAGTACACTGCGGTCGGGACTCGATAGTTCGCACCATGCAGCATTGCAGGCCAAAACAGCATGTGGAAGTACGCGATATCTTTGCCGATAAAATGGTAAACCTCGTGCTTGCTGTCGGTATTCCAGTAGTCGTCAAACTCTCGCCCGGTGCGGTCACAGTACTGCTGCAGGCTGGCCATGTATCCCACAGGTGCATCCAGCCACACGTAAAAATACTTGCCTGGCGCATCGGGTATTTCAAAGCCGAAATAAGGCGCATCACGGGAGATGTCCCAGTCCCTGAGATCTTCCTTGAACCATTCCTTGAGCTTGTTCGTGATCCCCGGTTGCAGCGGGTTGTTATCGATCCAGTCATGCAGTACTTCTTTAAAGTCGTTCAGCTTGAAAAAATAATGCAGATTTTCCTTTTTGACTGGTGTGGCACCACTGACTGACGAGTACGGATTGATCAGGTCTGCAGGGGTGTAGGTGCTCCCGCAGACCTCGCAATTATCCCCGTACTGGTCTTTCGCATTGCACTTCGGGCATTCGCCCTTTACAAAGCGATCCGGGAGAAAGACCTTGTCCTTCGGGTCATACAGGTCTACAACCGTTTTTGTAGTGATATATCCATTCTTTTTCAGGCGCTCATAGATGCGTGTGGAATGGATCCTGTTTTCTTCCGAGTGTGTGGAGTGGTAGTTATCAAACTGAATGTGAAAATCGGAAAAGTCTTTCTGGTGCTCGATGCTGACTTGCGATATCAACTGCTCGGGTGTGATGCCCTCCTGCTGGGCCTTGAGCATGATCGGTGTGCCATGGGCGTCATCGGCACAAATATACAAGCAGTCATGTCCACACATTCTCTGGAACCTGGCCCAGATGTCGGTCTGAATGTATTCGACCAGATGCCCGATATGAATCGGTCCGTTGGCATAAGGCAGCGCACTGGTGACAAGGATATTTCGTTGTGATTTGTCCATTCGGAGGGGATCCATTGTGGCGATTTTACCTTATTAACAGTTCGAAAAACGCACCATTGTTTTACAGGCTGAACCACTGTATCTGAGGTCTTTGCTGCTCCGGTGAGCATGGTATAGTAAGCACCCGGTACGCCAGACCCAAATATTTCAGGAGACCAAAATGGCGCAGCTTACGAAAGAGCAGGTTGAGACAGCACTGAAACAGATTCAGGATCCGTACCTTGGAAAAAATCTGGTTGCGGGCAATACCGTCAAGGACATTGAAACGGAGGACGGGAAGGTAAGTGTCACGGTCAAGCTGGGTTATCCTGCCAAGGGAATCGTGGGCGGTCTTGCCAAGCAGATTGAAGCAAAAGTTATGGAAGCCGGTGCGCAGCAGGTATCGGCGGATGTGAGCTGGCAGATCGAGGCGCATACGGTACAAAAAAGTCTCAAGCCTCTTGAAAACATTAAAAATATCATTGCCGTAGCTTCCGGCAAGGGAGGGGTGGGCAAATCCACCACTGCCGTCAATCTTGCGCTGGCGCTGTCCATGGAGGGCGCCGTGGTGGGGATGCTGGATGCAGATATTTATGGTCCCAGCCAGCCTCGCATGCTGGGTGTGAGCGGCCAGCCCAAGTCCAGTGACGGCAAGAGCCTGGAACCGATGGAAGCGCACGGACTGCAAGCGATGTCGATCGGGTTTTTGATCGATGAGGAAACCCCCATGATCTGGCGAGGGCCGATGGTTACCCAAGCACTCGAGCAGCTGTTGAATGATACGTGCTGGCGAGGACTGGACTACCTGGTAGTTGACCTGCCGCCAGGTACAGGAGACGTGCAGTTGACACTTGCACAGAAAATTCCGGTAAGTGGTGCAATTATTGTCACTACACCGCAGGACATCGCCCTGTTGGATGCACGCAAGGGATTAAAGATGTTTGAGAAAGTTGAAGTGCCGGTGTTGGGGGTTGTAGAAAACATGAGCATCCATATCTGCAGCAAGTGTGGCCATGAAGAGGCTATATTCGGCCAGGGTGGAGGCCAGCGTATGGCTGAAGAGTCGGGGGTCGACATACTGGGCGCCTTGCCTTTGGACATTAAAATTCGTGAACAGGCGGATGGCGGCAACCCGTCAGTTGCGATGATGCCGGACAGTCGAATCGCTGAAATATATCGTGAGATCGCACGCAAATCCGCTGCCAAACTTGCCGTACAAGGCAAAGATTACAGGGCGCGGTTTCCGAAAATTGTTATTCAGAATACCTGATATTGCACCGTTGCATCCTGGCAGTTCTGCGCATACCTGGATTACGCAAAACGACAAGCCAAACAGGCTGCACGCTGTGGATCAAATCCCAGGTCAGATCATTCTGGAGTTAAGTGCCTATGGCCATTAAGTCAGATCGCTGGATTCGCCAAATGGCGAAACAGCATCGCATGATCGAACCGTTTGAATCCGGCCAGGTCCGTTCTGGAGATAACGGCGGCCTGGTTTCTTACGGAACATCCAGCTATGGCTACGATGTTCGGTGTGCAGATGAATTCAAAATCTTCACCAACATAAATTCTGCGATGGTCGATCCCAAGCAATTCAACAAGGACAGCTTCATCGATCTCAAGGCAGACGAATGTGTGATCCCCCCAAACTCCTTCGTGCTGGCAAGAACCGTTGAATATTTCCGTATTCCACGCTCGGTACTGACAGTGTGCCTGGGAAAATCCACCTATGCCCGTTGCGGGATCATCATCAATGTCACTCCGCTGGAGCCGGAGTGGGAAGGCCATGTCACGATAGAAATTTCCAATTCCACGCCACTGCCCGCAAAGATTTATGCCAATGAAGGCATCGCACAGGTTCTCTTTTTTGAGTCTGATGAAATCTGTGAAACTTCCTATAAAGAGCGCGGCGGCAAATACCAGGGCCAACGCGGGGTGACTTTACCTAAGACCTAGCTTGAACATCCCTGGTGTCCGGCAATGGCTGACACAATTTCAGGCAGGCAGCGTCCAGCTGGCCGGCGCTAATCACAAAGGCTCTAAAGCAACAGCCAGGTCGCCAGACCGAGAAATGCAAAAATCCCGATAATGTCCGTGACCGTGGTAAGTATGACGCCTCCTGCCAGTGCCGGGTCGATATTCAGGTTTCGCAGGATGACGGGTATTGACACACCGGCAAGTGCTGCACAAATCAGGTTTGCCATGGTCGCAGCTGCAATGATGCCACCCATCTTGACGTCCTTGAACCACAAAATGACAACCAGTGCCACAATAAGGGCCCATGTCATGCCATTCAGAAATCCGACAGCGAGCTCCTTGAATAGCAACAGTTTGGAATTGCTGCGTCCGATCTGACCAAGTGCCAGGCCCCTGATCACCAGAGTCAGCGTCTGGTAGCCAGCGATCCCCCCCATACTGGCAACCACCGGGATCAAAATGGCCAGTACGATGATTTTTTCCAGAGTCACCTGAAACAGGCTGATTACCCAGGCCGCCAGGAATGCGGTGAGCAGGTTTACACCCAGCCAGACAGTGCGCCGCTGCGTAGACGCCACAACGGGAGCAAACAAATCCTCTTCCTCCGACAAACCCGCCATACTGAATACGGAATGTTCAGCTTCCTCTCGAATCACATCCACTACGTCGTCCACTGTAATGCGGCCAATAAGCTTGTTGTTTTCATCTACGACTGCCGCGGATACCAAGTCCAGATCCTCAAACGATTTTGCGACCTGTGTATCTTCGGTTCTGGCATCAAATGCGCGGGCATCGTCCTCCAGTACATCCCGCACCAGCTTTGCTGAATCGCTGGTCAGCACTGTGGTGAGCGGTAGTGCGCCCATGTAGTGTTCATATCGGTCAACCACAAACAGCGAGTCTGTTCCATCAGGCAGTGCACCCCGGCTGCGCAGATAGCGCAGCACAACATCAAGCGTGACGTCATGGCGTACTGTGACCATGTCGGTGTTCATCAGTCCACCTGCCGTATCCTCATCGTAGGACAATACAGATTCCAGGCGTTGACGGTCCTGGTAATCCATGCCGGCAAGGGCCTGCTGCATGACCGTATACGGCAGGTCGGCAAGCAGGTCTGCCAGGTCATCAATCTCCAGGCCCTCTGTTGCCGCTACCAGGGCTTTGCTGTCCATGAGCCTGATCAGGCCGCTACGGACTTCTTCGCCGACATTCAGCAGGACCTCTCCACTATCGGAGTCCAGCATGTTCCAGACAATGATGCGCTGTGAGTGGGGAAGTGCTTCCAGCAGATTGGCAATTTCGGCAGGGTGCAAAGCACCCAGCATGCGTCTGGCACGCAGCATGGCACCTGTCTGCAAGGCTTCGCTTACAGCCTTCAGAGTCTGGTTCTGGTCTTGTATGGCAGCTTCAGGCATGGATCGAACGGTTTATGCTTTCGATGATGGGTGGCAAGTGTAACTGCTTTGGAAGCCTCCTGCCAAAGAGTGGATTCAGATATTTGGCGGAGTCAGCCGTTCAGCGCATCCACCAGAGAATCGATCCTGGTAGGGCGTGTCGTGTTAAGGATTTTCCTGGCAGGCTTTTCGAGTTCTGAGATACTGCTTCGATTGATGATCTGTTTGATTTCCAGCAGGTTGGAAGGGTGTGTACTGAACTCCTGGAGACCGAGGCCAAGCAGGAGCTTGGTATAACGTGGGTCGCCGGCCATTTCTCCACACATTGCCACCGGGATTCCTGCGCGCCAACCTGCGCGTAAAGTCAGGTCAACCAGTTTCAGCACGGAGGGATGGAGTGGGTCATACAGGTAGTTTACCTGATCATCGATGCGATCAATTGCAAGCGTATACTGGATCAAATCATTCGTGCCAATGGACATAAAGTTGAGCTGTTTTGCAAAAATATGCGCAGACAGTGCCGCCGCGGGAACCTCGATCATGGCACCGACAGGGATATTCTGATCATAGAGGTACTGCTCACCTTCCAGTTCTTCCTTGGCTCGTTCGAGGATGGCCAATGATTGTACAAGTTCAGTGTGGCTTGTAATCATTGGGAGGAGAATACGAACAGGACCACTGGAAGAAGCCCGCAAGATTGCACGCAACTGTTGCTTGAACAAGTCAATGTCCTTCAGGGACCTGCGAATCGCGCGGAGACCCAGCGCTGGATTTTGAGTGAGTGGCCCTTGGAAATTTGGATCAAATTCCTTTTCCGCACCCAGGTCCAAAGTGCGGATGGTCAAGGGCTTTCCCTTCAATACACGAATGATTTTCCGGTAGGCATTCAGTTGCTCATCTTCATCCGCAGGTTTTTCGCGGTCAATATAAAGAAATTCCGTACGGTACAGTCCCACCCCGTCCGCCCCGGACTGCCTGAGCACGATCATGTCTTCAGCCAGTTCGATGTTGGCCTGCAAGCTGATGCGTGTGCCATCGCGTGTTCTGGCTGAAACGCCTCGCAGGGCACGCAACTTGCGTCGAGCTTCTTTTTCCTTGCGTTGTCTTTGCTGGTAGGTCTTGACTGTTTTTTGGTCAGCGCCTGCCAGAACCATGCCGTTGGCACCATCGATGATGATCTGCTCTTCCTGGTGCAGCAGGGAACGTGCTCCCTGGATGCCGACGATCGCCGGGATTCCCAGGCTGCGAGCCAGGATTGCAGTGTGCGAAAGAGGGCCACCCAGTTCCGTAATGAACCCGGCAATATTCTGGGTTTGCATCAGCACTGTATCCGCTGGAGTAAGATCATCAGCAACGATGATTCGGCCCTTCAGGGGCTGCGTATCAATTTGCACGGTATACAGCTGATCTTTAAGAATTTGCTGAATCAGGTTGATGACGTGCTCCACATCGTTGATACGGGTTCTGAGATAGTCATCTTCCATCTGCTCAAAAACAGAAATCAGTTTGTCATGCTGTATTTTCAGGGCCCACTCGGCATTGCATCGTTGTTTACGAATGATCCCGGCGGGCGCTTTGCGCAGCATGGAATCCTTGAGCATGAGGATGTGTGAATCGATGAATGCAGCAACATCCATCGATGTGTCTTGCGGAATCGTGTCACGGATGCTGCGCAAATGATTGCTGGCCTCATCGACTGCATTCTGAAAGCGTTCGACTTCCTGTTTGATCTCGTTCTTTTTGAGCTTGTGCTCGAATACTTCAGGCGCACCGCGTTTCAGCAAATGCACATTCCCTATGGCAATGCCTTTCGATACGTCTATTCCGGTAATGATTAATGCCATGGCAAACCAATGTCACTGATTGTCTTATTCATCTTCATCAAAATAATTGTTGACCAGATTTTCGATCGCGGCCACGGCTTCTTTTTCATCGTTGCCCGAGGCAGTAACCGCCACTGTCGAGTGTTGGCTTGCAGCCAACATCATGACCCCCATGATGCTTTTCCCATTCACCTTTCTGGCGTCTTTTTCGACCTGAATCTCGCTTTGGAAGGTAGATGCCAGGGCTACCAGCTTTGCTGCGGCACGCGCATGCAAACCAAGTTTGTTGGGGATGGTTAATCTCTTGCTCAGCATCTGGTTTATCTCTTGGAACTGCAGTCGATAATGCCATCATGAGCACCACTCAATGCCTTTTCCGCAAGCTTGTCCAGGTCTAAATCCGGGTAGTTCATCGTACGAATCAGCATGGGCAGACTAAGGCCTGCCAGCACACGTACAGTGACTGATGTACTCAGCTTGTTGCAGATATTGCTTGGTGTTGAGCCATATATGTCAGTCAGCACAAGCACCCCGTCTCCCTGGTCAATCTCTGCACAAAGAGCCTGGGCCTCAGACAGCAATTCGTCTGCATTGCTGGTATCCGTTACGCAAAGTGCCTTGCATACCAGAGGCAGCGGTGCATCAAGCATCGATGCTGCTGTGTCAAGCAACTCGTGTCCCAGGTTCCCGTGCGTAACGGTGAGTATTGCTACAGCCATGTCAGGATTTCAGGTCCCGATGCCTGACCAGCACGTGCTTGTCAGCAGATTTTCTGAAACGGTCCGCCAGAAACTCCGTAACATGCACTGAACGGTGCTGTCCCCCTGTGCACCCAACGGAAACGCTCAGGTAATTGCGGCTATCCCGGCAAAAATAGGGTGCCCAGTACTCGATGAAATCACCAATCGAAATGATGATTTGCTTTACCTCATCATGTGATTGCAGGTAGTCAACGACCTCGGGATCGTTTCCCGTAAGGCTGCGCAGTTGTGGTTCCCAGTAGGGATTGGGCAGAATTCGTACGTCAAACACGTAGTTCGAATCGTCAGGGACACTGTACTTAAAACCGAAGGACTGCAGCAGCAAAGTCAATACAGCAGGCTTGTCCCTGCATATCCTGTCAGTAATCACAGAGCGCAATTGCCGCACATTGGTCTGGGAAGTATCTATGCATATATCCGCAAGTGCTGCGACTTCGGCTAAAATTTTATTTTCCGCTTGAATGGCATCAATCAGTGATAATCCATCTTGGGTAAATGGATGCTTGCGAGCGGTTTCATTGTAACGCTGTACCAGCGCTTTCTCGCTTGCCTCCAGATAGACAAGCTTGAGATCAATATCATGCTGCCTGAATTTTTTGATGATGCCTGGGAAGGCCTGCATGTCCTGGCTGAGGTTACGCGCATCGACCCCTATAGCAATTTTGTCGTAAATGACCGCAGAGGTTGACATGAACTGCTCGATGCAGGTGGGCAACATGGCGAGGGGCATATTGTCGATGCAGTAAAAATCGTTGTCCTCGAGGGTATTGATTGCGACCGATTTCCCAGAGCCTGAAAGGCCGCTAACGACTACAAGTTTCATCGACATCTACTGCATCAGCTTTTTCTGGCGATCGCTGAGATCCCTGCAAGCAAGATAGCCTTGCTGGATGAGTGACCGGGAGCGCGCTGCAGCCTCGATCAGAACGGAAAGGTTTCTGTTCGGGGAGACGGGAAGGGTGATTGTAGGAATATCCACTCCGAGCACGTTGGTATTTTTTTCAAAAAGATGACTTCGGTCCTCGGTTGTTGAGGGCATCTGGCCGGCGGGCAGCAACTGGATGATCAATTCTAGGTAATGGCTCGGTTTGACTGCCTTGTCCCCATACATCTCGCGTATATTTAATACCCCCAATCCACGTACTTCAAGAAAGTTTTGCAGTACGTCAGGGCAGGTTCCGCGGATTGCATTTGGAGCGATTCGAGTGAATTCCGGCGCATCATCCGCGATTAATGCGTGCCCCTTGCCGACAAGATCGAGAGCAAGC
>JAPOQE010000013.1 GCA_026710875.1 Gammaproteobacteria bacterium
CGCCCAGGACCGCGGTCAGTACAACGAGTCCGATGGTCGGCAGGGCACCGATGAGGCTGCCCACCTGAATCAACAGGAAGATTTCGATGATCGGTATGATCAGGAAAGCTGCAAACAGAACCGGAAAAGGCCGTACACGGGTTCGTCGCATGGAATACTCCTTATCCACCCGGTCATTCAGACAGGCCGTTGGCCATTGCCACGACGCCGGCCATGGATGCCCGTACCGGGTTTATCACTGTGTACCCCTTCCGGTCTTCGGTCCGGGTCTTGCCGGAGCATGCGATTGTCAAAATGGATGGCCTCGTTGATTTCCCGTGTCGAATCCCTGGACAGGCGGATCATTCTCTAGAATATCAAGAAGCTAGTATAATCGCATTGAATGTATTGTGTAGTATAGGGCGTGCTGCACTTAGCGCTGGGCGCGGGTGCGCAACACGGCCTGCTTTCAGGAATGGTATGACACTGGTTCGACGAAGAATACGCACATGAGTGAACATGTACTGGTACTGACTACGATGCCGGACCTGGATGCCGCTGAGCATCTTGCCGAGGACCTGGTACAGGCCAGGCTTGCAGCCTGTGTGAATATCCTCCCCCAGGTGAGATCCATTTACATGTGGCAGGGCAAGCCGTGCAAGGATACCGAGCACCTGGTGTTTATCAAAACGACCGACCAGGGCTATCCAAAGCTGCAGTCCTACATACAAAACCGGCACCCGTATGAACTTCCGGAGATCATCGGTACTCCAATTACCCGGGGCTTGGAAAAATATCTGGACTGGGTGGCGCAGGGAGTCAACGTATGAAGGGTCGCTACATCTTTCTCGCACTGTTGCTTGTATTCGGGCACACCGCAGGGCACGCGGAATCCCTGACGGGCACGCTCGGGCAGTTCATTGGAGGTGAGGATGAGGTGGAGTTCCTGCATCCCGACCAGGCCTTTCAGATTTCGGCACGACAGGCGGATGCCCACACCATCCTGACCGACTGGGACATTGTCGAGGGGTACTACCTGTACAAGGACAAGATCGCGGTCGAGCCCGAAGACAAGGGCCAGATTGAACTGGGTGTCCTGCGCCTGCCGCCCGGCAAGAAAATCCAAGATGAGTTCTTCGGCGACGTCGTCACGATCGACCATGATTTTGAAGTGGATGTGCCGATACGTCGATTGGCCGGCAATGTCCAGGCCGTCGATTTGCTCATCACCTACCAGGGGTGCGCAAAAGCCGGGCTGTGTTATCCGCCCATCACCAAAACCCTGAAGGTTTCCCTGGACGATGCCAGTGCAGCCCCAGGGCCTGCGGCGGCCGGCTCTGGCACGGTAAATACGACTGGGGGCTCCGGCTTTCAGTCGGAGCAGGACCGCTTCGCGGCCATGCTGGCCTCCGGAAAAATCTGGTTGATTGTGCTCAGCTTCCTGGGCCTGGGCTTGCTGCTGGCGTTTACACCCTGCGTGTTTCCAATGATCCCGATCCTGTCCAGCATCATTGTCGGCCAGGGCAAGAGCGTTTCTACCTCCAGGGCTTTCGGGCTGTCCCTGGCCTATGTGCTCGCCATGGCGGTAACGTACACGGTAGCCGGGGTCGTGGTCGGTCTTTCCGGGGAAAATGTACAGGTGTGGTTCCAGAATCCATGGGTGATCAGCACATTCGTGGGGATACTGGTAGTGCTGTCGCTGTCCATGTTTGGCCTGTATGAGCTGCAAATCCCGCAGGCGATACAGTCCCGGCTGAACGCCTACGGTTCCACGCAGCGACAAGGCTCGTATACCGGTGCCGGGGTCATGGGCTTTCTTTCGGCATTGATCGTCGGGCCGTGTGTGAATGCGCCGCTGATCGGCGCACTGATTTACATTGCCGATGTCGGCGATGCCACCATTGGCGGCCTGGCTCTTTTCGCACTGAGCATGGGCATGGGTATCCCGTTGCTGGTGGTCGGCACATCGGCCGGCAAGGTGCTGCCGAAAGCCGGCGCCTGGATGGTTTCAGTGAAGGCAGTCACCGGTGTATTCCTGCTGGGGCTGGCGATCTGGATGCTGCAGCGCATCGTCCCGGCACCCGTCGTGCTGTTGCTTGCAGGAGTCCTGCTGATTGCCTCTTCCGTGTACATGGGTGCTCTGGAGACGCTGCGCGAGGGGGCCTCCGGGTGGCTCCGATTGTGGAAGGGCCTGGGTGTCATCTCCCTGGTGTACGGCAGCATCCTGGTGATTGGTGCTGCGGGCGGCAGTCACAGCCTGATCCATCCCCTGCAGGGTATCTTTACCCAGCAGGTCGCGGTCGACGCTTCAGGTACAGGCCAGGGCCGTATCCACAGTCTGGCTTTTCGACAGATCAAGGGGGTGGAGGAACTGGATTCGGCAGTACAGCTGGCCGCACAGCAAGGGCGGCCTGTGATGCTCGACTTTTATGCGGACTGGTGTGTTGCCTGCAAGGAAATGGAGGCGTTCACCTTCAGCAACTCGCAAGTGCAGGACCTGTTGAATGAATTCATGTTGCTGCAGGCGGATGTCACCGATAACGACGAGCAGGACCGCGCGCTGCTGCAGCACCTGGGTCTGTTTGGCCCACCGGCGATATTATTCTATACCCCGACCGGGCAGGAAATCCGGGAATACCGGGTCGTCGGGTTCATGGGCGCATCCCGCTTCATCGCGCATGTCGATCACTTCAAAAATACAGGCACTCTGACGCTCAACCTGAGCGAGTAGGGCGGCGCCTGCACGGATAGACCCCGTCTCAATGCTTGAGACGGTACCCGGTTTTGAATATCAGCCAGACGATCGCCAGGCAGACCACGGCGAACAGCACCACCATCAGCAGGCTGATTTCGATACTGACATCGGCCACTTCATAAAAACTCCATCGAAATCCACTGACCAGGTACACCACCGGGTTGAACAGGCTGACTGTCCGCCAGACGGGGGGCAGCATGTCAATGGTATAAAAACTTCCTCCCAGGAAAACCAGGGGGGTGATGACCAGCATCGGTATCAATTGCAGTTTCTCAAAGTTGTCAGCCCAAAGTCCGATGATGAATCCGAGCAGGCTGAAGGAAATACAGGTCAGGACCAGGAAGCTGAGCATCCAGAAGGGATGGAGAATGTTCAGATCGACAAAGAAACCGGAGGTGGCCAGGATGATCATGCCGATGATAAAGGACTTGCTGGCTGCGGCTCCCACGTAGCCCAGCAGGATCTCGACAAAGGATACGGGAGCTGAGAGCACCTCGTAGATCGTGCCCGTGAATCTCGGGAAATAGATGCCAAACGAGGCATTTGCAACGCTTTGCGTGAGCAGCGCAAGCATCACCAGGCCGGGCACGATGAAGGCTCCGTAGGACACACCCTCGACGGTTTCGATACGCGACCCGATGGCAGACCCGAAGACCACGAAATACAGCACTGTGGAGATAACCGGGGAGATAAAGCTTTGCATGATCGTGTTCCATGCACGCAGCATCTCGTACTTGTAGATGATCTTGATGGCCTGAACGTTGATCATTCCGCACGCACCAGGCTGATAAAGATATCTTCCAGGGAGCTTTGCGATGTGCTCACGTCTTTGAGCAGCAACCCGGCCTCGTTGACTGCATTCAGCAGCCCGGAGATGCCCGTGTGTTCACTGTAGCTGTCGTAGGTATACACGAGCTGTCGTCCCGCAGCAGAAAGTTCCAGCGCCCACCCGGACAGGGAGTTCGGGATGGAAGTGATGGGTTGTTCCAGTTCGATGGTCATCTGGCGTTTTCCAAGCTTGTGTTTCAGGGCCTGCTTGTCATCAATCACCAGCAGTTCACTGTTGTTGATGACGCCGACCCGGTCGGCAATCTCTTCAGCCTCTTCAATGTAATGTGTCGTCAGGATGATGGTCACCCCGGATTCTTGCAGCCCTTTGACAAGCCTCCACATGTCCTTGCGCAGTTCTACATCGACCCCTGCGGTCGGCTCGTCCAGAAACAGTATCGAAGGTTGATGGGAGAGTGCCTTGGCAATGAGCACGCGTCGCTTCATGCCGCCTGAGAGGGTGCGGATCGCACTGTTCCTCTTGTCCCACAAGGATAAATCCTCCAGTACCTGTTGCAGGTAGGCGCGATCGGGCTCCTTGCCAAAAAGCCCCCGGCTGAAACACGCCGTGTTCCACACCGTGTCGAAAGAGCCCAGCGTCAGCTCCTGGGGCACCAGCCCGATCATGCTGCGGGTAATCCGGTAGTCCCGTACGATATCGTATCCGTTGACCGTAACGGAACCTTGCGTGGGATTGACAATACCGCAGATGATCGAAATCAGGGTGGTTTTCCCTGCACCGTTGGGACCAAGCAGTGCGAGAATTTCCCCGGAATGGATATCCAGGTGGATATCGCGAAGTGCCATGTGCCCGTTGGCGTATACTTTGGTCAGTCCAGAGACCGAAATGATTGGATTCATAGCTGGGTTCGGGGGGTCAAACTGTACGACACCCTGTGCATACTAATCGATATCCACTGGCCGGGCACGGTTAACTTTCCGGTTCATTCGCACCATGTGCAGGATCGATGGTTTTGCTAAATTCGTTGATATCGCAGTGTTCATGCTGCTAATTTTCTTGAACGTCATAGAAATACAAAATTATGGATAAAGTAATGGAAACCGCCTGCATTTCATGTACACTGGGTGCGGATGAAGAGCAACCGGCATTACCGGTGCATATAAAAACAGGGTACATCCATGGCAAAAATTTTGCTTCTGAACGGTCCCAACCTCAATTTGCTTGGTCAGCGTGAACCCGAAGTATACGGGCATGAGACGCTCGATGAAGTAGTGGCCTGTGCATCGGATGCGGCAAAAGCACTGGGCCACCAGCTGGACGATTTCCAGAGCAATGCCGAGCATGAGTTGGTCGACAGGATTCATCAGGCCAGCCGGGACGGGGTTGCAATGATCATTTTCAATCCGGGTGCCTTTACGCATACCAGTGTTTCACTGCGTGATGCCCTGTTGGGTGTTGCCATCCCCTTTATCGAAGTTCACCTGTCCAACGTCTTTGCACGGGAGGACTTCCGCCAACATTCTTTTCTGACGGATATTGCATCCGGTGTGATCTCGGGGCTGGGTATTCAAGGATATGCCCTGGCCGTTGAGGCCGTACACAAGAAGCTGTCTGCGAGTTAACCATGGATATACGAAAAGTAAAGAAGCTTGTCGAGTTGCTGGAAGAATCCGGCATTGCAGAGATCGAAATTCATGAGGGCGAGGAGTCCGTGCGCATCAGCCGCGGAACTCCCGTGACTGCCGCGGTGGCTGTGCCCCCGACGCCCGTGGTGGCGGTCCCGGAAACACCCGCTCCCCCAGGGACTCCAACGGATAAAGAGCCCGATCTGCCAAGCGGTCACAAGGTCAGCTCGCCCATGGTGGGCACATTCTACGAGGCACCTGCACCAGGGCAGAAATCGTTTGTCGAGGTGGGGGATACCGTGTCCGAAGGCGATACCCTGTGCATTATCGAGGCCATGAAAATGTTAAACCAGATCGAAGCAGACAAGGCAGGAGTGGTCAAGGCCAGGCTGGTTGAAAATGGGCAACCCGTCGAGTACGGCCAGGCTTTGTTTGTCATCGGCTGACGTCCGGTTCAGGCCGTTTTCCCATGCTTGATAAAGTTGTCATTGCCAATCGTGGCGAAATTGCATTACGCATCTTGCGTGCATGTCGCGATATGGGCATCAAGACAGTGGCCATCCATTCCGAAGCCGACCGCGACCTGATGCATGTGGGCATGGCGGATGAATCGGTTTGTGTGGGTCCTGCACCCTCGGTAAAAAGTTACCTGGACATCCCCGCGATCATCAGTGCGGCCGAGGTGACCAATGCCACGGCCATCCATCCCGGCTATGGCTTTTTGTCTGAAAATGCCGAGTTTGCAGATATCGTTGAATCCAGCGGTTTTGTGTTCATCGGGCCCAATGCGGAAACCATTCGCCAGATGGGCAATAAAATCACTGCAAAAAAGGCCATGCTCGATGCCGGGGTGCCCTGTGTGCCGGGTGGCACCGAGCCGATTGGCGATGACGAGAAGGCAAATGTCCAGATGGCCAGGGATATCGGCTATCCGATTATCGTCAAAGCAGCCGGCGGCGGCGGCGGGCGTGGCATGCGTGTTGTCGAGGAAGAAGACAAGCTTTCCGAGTCGATTTCACTGACCCGAACAGAAGCCAAGGCCGCATTCAATGACGACCGTTTGTACATGGAAAAATTCCTGCAGGCGCCCCGGCATGTTGAATTCCAGGTGCTGGCAGACACCCACGGCAATGTGATCCATTTATGCGAGCGCGATTGCTCCATGCAGCGCCGCAACCAGAAGGC
>JAPOQE010000014.1 GCA_026710875.1 Gammaproteobacteria bacterium
CATGGAACAGCCCGGCTCTCGCCATTCGAACCCGGCCGACTTGAAAATCCTGTCCAGGCCTTCCTCTTCGGCCTGGCGCTTCACCAGGCCAGAGCCTGGGACGACCATGGCCTGCTTGATATTGGCTGCTACCGTGCGCTCCCTGATCAGGCCCGCGGCCTCACGCAGGTCCTCGATGCGCGAATTGGTGCATGACCCGATGAACACCTTGTCGATCTCGATGGCTTCAATCGGGGTCCCGGGCTGCAAGCCCATGTACTCCAGGGCATGCCGGCAATCCGCACCGCCCTCCTTGGGGACGATGCCATCGATATCCGTAACCATCTCCGGGGACGTGCCCCAGGTGACCTGCGGCTTGAGGTCGCTGGCATTGACCTGTATCTCGGCATCGAACGTTGCACCGGCATCGCTGTTGAGCGTTCGCCAGTGCTCCACGGCCCTGTCCCACAGCGCTCCTTGCGGGGCAAAGGGGCGGCCCGCTACATATTCAAGAGTGGTGTCATCAATGGCAACCATGCCGGCACGTGCGCCGGCTTCGATGGACATGTTGCACATCGTCATACGTCCTTCGACTGACAGCGCGCGAATCCCCGCCCCTGTATATTCGGCCGTGTACCCGGTCGCGCCCGCCGTTCCAAGCTTGCCGATGACCGCCAGGATAATGTCCTTGGAGGTCACCCCGGGAGGCAGTTGGCCATCCACCTGGATTCGCATGTTCCTGGACTTCTTCAGCAACAGGCATTGCGTCGCCATCACGTGCTCCACCTCGGAGGTGCCAATACCGAATGCCAGTGCACCCAGGGCCCCATGGGTCGAGGTGTGCGAGTCACCGCAGACAATGGTCATGCCCGGCAGCGAGGCCCCCTGTTCGGGGCCGATCACATGCACGATGCCCTGGCGCGTATCCATCATCGGAAACTGCGTGATGGAATAACGCCTGCAGTTCTCATCCAGTGTTTCAACCTGGCGCCTGGAAACCGGGTCCGCAATGCCACTGCTTCGATCCGTCGTTGGAACATTGTGATCTGCGGTGGCCAGCATGGACTCCTTGCGCCAGGGTGCCCGGGAGGCCAGCCGCAGGCCCTCGAAGGCTTGCGGGGAGGTCACCTCATGCACCAGGTGCCGGTCAATATAAAGCAACGTCATCCCGTCATCGCGCTCGTGCACGACGTGACTGTTCCAGACTTTGTCATATAAGGTGTGGTGTTCCATCATTGTCATCCTGTTCGCCTCAGGCGCGAATCCACCGGGGTCTGCCGAGCCATAGGTACTGAAGCAAGGCAATGGCCGCAAGAACCATTGAAAGCAGATAGACCCCGGATGCCCCGACCGCGTTCCAAGTATACCCGCTCACAAGGCTGCCTAGCGAGATGCCAAGCCCGAAGCTGATACTCGAGTAGATCGCCATCCCACGGCCTTGCAGCGCGCCTGAAAAGTATTTGTCCACTATGCAGATTGCTGATGCATGAAACAGTCCATAGGACGCTGCATGCAGCAACTGTGCTGCCAGCAGCACGGGTAGATTCTCCGCATACATGGCAATCAGCCACCACCGAATCGCCGTCAGCAACATGGCCATGCCAAGCAGGCGCCGGGCACCGAACCTGGACAGAAGCTTGTATACCATGAGAAACAGCACGATCTCGGCAAGCACACCCAGGACCCACAGCTGGCCGACCTCGGTTCGCGAATAGCCATGCTCCTCCAGGTAAATACTGAAAAACGTGTAGTAGGCGCCGTGGCTCATCTGAATCAGGAACGCTGCGAGCAGCAAGGCGATTACCGGCGGGCGCAGGCACGTGGCCAGCAGTGATGCATGCTTGCCGGCGCTGGCGCGCCCTGGAGGATCCTGTACCCGAAGGCTGCTCAGCCAGATACCCGACAAAATCACCAGCACGACCCAGGGTAGAAACCGGATACCCTGCCCCTGCAGCAGTGGGGCGAGTGCCAGGACAGTGACAACAAATCCAATCGAGCCCCACAGTCGCACACGCCCGTAGAGATACCGGTTCCCGTCCAGGTAATTCATGGTGGAGGCTTCGAACTGGGGCAAGGCCGCATTCCAGAAAAACCCGAAACAGGCCAGTACCAGCAGCAGTGTCCAGTACTCGCGTGCCGGCAGGACCAGGGCAAACACACACATGCATGCGAAAACGGCAATGCGGGTCACCCGCATCCGTTGACCGGAATGGTCTGCGACATACGCCCAAATTGTCGGAGCAATAATCTTGGTCACGAGGAGTACGGCTGAGAGCTCGCCAATCTCGCTTGCATCAAATTCGAGGTGTTGCAGATACAGGCTCCAGTACGGAAGCAGCGCACCGAGCGTGGCATAGTAGAAAAAATATACCGTGGCGTGCCTGCCGCGACCTGCAGACTGGTTGTTGCCGGACAGCATTGCCGTGCTAGATCAAGCGGCTGGGGATTGGGGGCCGAGCCGGGTGCTCAGGACGGCGACGCCGGAATATCCGGCGTGGCACAGTCCACATCCGCGTTTTGAGCGCGCTGGCGAAGGACATGATCCATTACCACGAGCGCGAGCATCGCCTCTGCAATCGGCACACCACGTATGCCCACGCAGGGGTCATGGCGTCCGGTGGTCACGATTTCTGTGGGCTGGCCCTGCACGTCCACCGTCTTTCCGGGGATGCGAATGCTCGAGGTCGGCTTGAAGGCAACGCTGACC
>JAPOQE010000015.1 GCA_026710875.1 Gammaproteobacteria bacterium
AGGTACTCGCTGGTCACCCCAAAGCGCCCCGATGCGACCTGCTTGATCGCACTTCGCCTCGAGTCCCCGTTTTCATCCGCCAGGTAGCGGTCAGGGTCCTCGCCGCCTTCACCGGTATTGGATTTGCCGCCGATGCGGTTCATGGCGATCGCCAGCGTTTCATGGGCCTGCCTGCTGATGGAGCCATACGACATCGCACCCGTTGAGAAGCGCTTCATGATGTTTTCGATCGGCTCAACTTCCTCGATGGGGACCGGTTCTTTTGCGAATTCGAATTCGAACAGTCCGCGCAGGGTTGCAAGGTTCTCGTTCTGGTCATCCACCTTGTCGGTATATTCCTTGAAATGCGTGTATTGGCCGGTGCGCGTGGAGTGCTGCAGCTTGAAGACCGTTTCCGGGTTGAACAGGTGGTACTCACCATCGCGTCGCCACTGGTACTCGCCCCCCCAGTCCAGGTCCGGTTGTTTGGCCGGACGTTCGGGGAAGGCGTTGTGATGCCGCATGCTGACTTCGCTGGCCAGTTCTTCCAGTCCGATGCCTCCGATTCGCGACGCCGTCCACGTGAAGTACTGGTCGACAAACTCCTTGTTGAGACCAATCGCTTCAAAAATCTGTGCCCCGCGATAGGACTGCACGGTCGAAATTCCCATCTTCGACATGGTCTTGATCAAGCCCTTGTTGATGGCCTTGATGTACTGCTTGATCGCGGACTCATGCTGCATTTCCGGCAGATGGCCCTTGCCGATCATGTCGCCCAGGGATTCAAGTGCAAGGTAAGGGTTCACCGCCTCGATGCCGTAGCCAATGAGCACGGCAAGGTGATGCACTTCCCGCGGCTCACCGGATTCAAGCACCAGTCCCACCCGCGTTCGTGTGCCTGTACGGATCATGTGATGATGCACACCTGCCGTGGCCAGCAGCGCCGGAATGGCCGCAAGCTCCCTGTCGATGCCCCGGTCGGAAAGGATGATCAGGGTATGCCCTTGCTCAATGGCGGCATCGACCTGTGCGCACACGGCCTGCAATGCATCGTCCAGCCCACGGCCTTTTTCAGCCACCGGGTACAGAATTGGGATCGTCCTGGTCTTGAAGTCAGGCAGGTCAACGTCGCGTATCTTCGCAAGTTCTGCATTGGTCAGCACAGGCGAGGGGATCCTGATTCTCTTGCAGCTTTGTGCATCGGGATGCAGGAGGTTTTTTTCAGGCCCGATCGTCGTTGCGACCTGGGTGACCAGCTCTTCACGAATACCGTCAAGTGGAGGGTTGGTGACCTGTGCAAAGAGTTGCTTGAAATAGTCGTACAGCAACCGCGGGCGATTGGACAGTACCGCCAGTGCGGCATCGGTTCCCATGGAACCGACGGGCTCAAGGCCATTGGTGGCCATGGGTGCCATCAGTATCCTGAGTTCTTCATGGGTATAGCCGAAGGCCTGCTGCCTTTGCAGCAAGGTGTCCTTGTCGGAGCCGTGTATCTGCCGGGGGCTGGGCAGATTCTCAAGCGGCACCAGGTTATTTTTCAGCCAATCCTGGTAAGGGTTCTCTTCGACGAACTGTTTCTTGATCTCCTCATCGTCAATGATCCTGCCTTGCTTGGTATCGACCATGAATATGCGGCCCGGATGCAGCCGGTCCTTGATCAGGATGTTTTCCGGCGGGATCTCCAGTACACCGACTTCCGAGGCCATCACGACCATGTCATCCTTGGTCACGTAATAGCGTGAGGGCCGCAAGCCATTTCGATCCAGCACTGCGCCGATAACTTCCCCGTTGGTAAACGCGATTGAAGCAGGCCCGTCCCATGGCTCCATCAGGCACGCATGGTATTCATAGAATGCCCGGCGGGCTTCGTCCATGGTTTCATGGTTGCTCCATGCTTCCGGAATCATCATCAGGACGGCATGCGGCAAGGGTCGCCCGCACATGTGAAGGAATTCCAGGACGTTGTCGAACGTTGCAGAGTCACTGCCGTCTTCAATTACGATCGGGAAAAGTTTTTGCAGGTCATCACCGAATAATTCCGACTTGCACAGGGATTCACGCGCGCGCATCCAGTTGATGTTGCCGCGCACGGTATTGATTTCACCGTTGTGCGCCAGGTAGCGAAACGGGTGTGCCAGTTCCCAGGAGGGGAAGGTATTCGTTGAAAACCGTTGATGCACCAGGGACATGGCCGACTCGAAATCCGGGTCATTGACGTCCGGGAACATCGGCTCGAACTGCGAGCCGGTCAGCATCCCCTTGTACACACAGGTCCTGTATGAAAGGGAGGGGATGTAAAAACTGTCGCGTTGCGAGAGGTCCGAATCATAGACCATGTGTTCGACACGTTTACGAATGACATACAGCTTGCGTTCAAAGGCCGCTTCGTCTTCGATATCGGAACTTCGACCAATGAAAATCTGCTTGAAGACGGGTTCACCGGATTGGGCGGTCAGGCCCAGCAGGGAGTCATCGGTAGGCACATCGCGCCACCCCAGGACGTGCTGGCCTTCTTCTTCCACGACCTGTTGAAAGCGGTCGATGCAGGCCTGCTGCTGGGCAGGTTCTGTCGGCAGGAACACCATGCCGGCACCATAGTGCCCGTCATCGGGCAACGTGATACCGATCTCGCTGCAGACCCTTGAAAAAAACTTGTGCGGCAGCTGCGTGAGCATACCCACGCCATCGCCCGTGTTTTCCTCGCAGCCGCAGGCGCCCCGGTGCATGAGGTTTTTCAGGATCGTGAGGGAATTTTCGATGATCTTGTGCGATTTGCGGCCCTTGATGTCAACGACAAAACCCACCCCACACGCATCATGTTCCGTACTTGGCTCGTACAGTCCCTGCGAAGAAATTTTATTGGTCATCATAATCAGTGAAATGAGCGAGGTTCTTATTCTTGTATGTCAAGTGTTGTATACGAATTGCCACTGTTGCACAAGGGCAACTCTGGAACAGCTTGACAAGAAAACTGGCGAGATGGTCCAAGCGGGTTCTATATCACGGCGCAGATTATAGTCCAGGGGAGCCATATGCTCTAGGCTCTCGGGCAAATCCTTGTATTCCCGCCCCCGGAGTTGACTTATCGGGGACGCCTGGCGCTTCGAGGCCACGGGATCAGCGCCGGTGTAGACCGCTGATAGTCGCTGTACTCCGGATATCGGGCAGCCGAGATGGATTCTGTAAGGCGAGTGGATGCGATGAAGAGCAGCGTCAGGGAAATACATCCGAGCCCCGTCCAGTGCACCCATTGCCCTGAGCCTGCAACCGCAAACAGGTAAAAGACCCACCACATGCCGATTTCACAGAAATAATTCGGATGCCGGCAATAGCGAAACAGGCCGGTGGTGATGAAGGGTTGGTCGATCGCCTGACCCGCAGCAATTTGCTGCCTCTTGTGTTCCTGGAATCTCCACATTTGCTCATCGGCGAGCGCCTCGAAGAGATACAGCAGCAAAAACAGGGCAGCGGCAACCGCGTCCAGCCAATTGAGTGGCTGTTGGCGCCATAACCAGGCCTGGTGAATGGGTGAGGTAAACAGCCAGACCAGCAGCAGTTGCCCGGGTGCAATGAAGGCGACATTGAGCAGTTGAAACCCCACCGGCCCAAGTTGCTGCTGGATGACGATCCAGCGGTAGTCTTCACCACCTTTCTTGAAGCCTCCCTTGCGGGCGTAGTTGAAGGTCAGCCGCGCTCCCCAAAGAAAGACCAGCGCGGTCATCAGATTGACACGCGCGGCACTGAAGTCATCAGCGCTTGCCACCAGCAGGCAGAACACCACGGGACAGATCGGCCAGATCCGGTCCACCCAGGAGTATTCGCGGGTAATGACAGAAAGCAGCCAGACGGAGACGGCAAGTACGAGACACAAGTCCAGGGCGGAGCCGAACGGGGTTCCCGTCAGTGGATGATTGATGAAATTAAGAATATCCATGTTCAGAATAGCCTCACTCCAACCCAACGCAAAGGCAAAAATTGTGCATCCGAACCCGTAGTGTTCTACAGGATCGGTCGGCCCTTGAGATGCGTACCGGCTTCAGGCCCCTGTGAAGGCAAAACGAGTGATCGGCTGGGCACGAATGCAAGGGCATTCAGTTGCGCGCTCCGAAAAACCTGACGGCGGAAGAAGTGACGTCTTCTTCCGGATTGAACCAGCGCAACGTATTGTGCAGCTGTACGACATCACCAATGATGACCAGCGTCGGTGGTTCGACCTCATGGTCTGCAACCAGCGCCGGCAAGTTGTCCAGATTGCCCATGATCACTTTCTGGTGAGCCGTCGTTCCCTGCATGATCAAGGCGGCCGGCGTGTCGGGCTCCAGGCCATGTTTTTTAAGGTTCGTGCAGATGATGTCCAGGCCCTGCAGCCCCATGTAAAACACCAGGGTCTGGTTTTTGTGGGCCAGCATTTCCCAATTCAGGTCCACACTTCCGTCGCTGAGATGACCGGTCGCAAAAATGACGGCTTGCGAGTGGTGGCGATGGGTCAGCGGGATACCGGCATAAGCGGCACACCCTGCAGCCGCGGGAATTCCGGGCACCACCTGGAACGGGATCCCTTCATCGATCAATGTGCTGATTTCTTCGCCGCCACGACCAAAGATAAAGGGATCACCGCCCTTGAGTCGCAATACGCGTTTCCCCTCTTTTGCCAGGCGGACCAGAAGCTGATTGATGCTTTCCTGGGGCAGGGTATGGCGCGCACGTTCCTTGCCCGCGTAGATGAGTTCGGCATCCTTGCGGATCAGGTCCATGATTTCCGGGGTGACCAGGCGATCGTATACCACGACATCGGCCTGCTGCATCAGCCGCAGCGCACGGAAAGTGAGCAGGTCAGGGTCACCGGGTCCGGCACCCACCAGGTACACCTCGCCCTGCGACAGCTCCCTGTGGTCTTCATGCTCTATGGTCTCCTGCAACAGGTTTTGTGCGGCATCCAGCTGGCCGGAAAAAACGAGTTCGGCCACGGGGCCCTGGATGATTTTTTCCCAGAACTTCCTCTTCTGGTCAATGCTGGAGAATTTTTCCTTTACCTTGTGCCGGTTGACTTCAATCAGTTTTGCCAGCTGGCCGTAGGCCGCAGGCGTGCAATTTTCGAGTTTTGCACGCAGTGTCCGGGCCAGGACCGGGGATGCGCCTCCGGTGGATACTGCGATCTGAACGGGTGAGCGGTCAATGATGGACGGCAAGATGAAGGAGCAGTTGTGCACGTCATCGGCGGCATTGACCCAGATATTCCGTTTCCTGCACTGCGCGGCGATTTCTGCATTGAGTTCCCGGTCATCCGTCGCTGCCAGGACGAGTTGGCAGTCGTCCAGGTCATCCTCCGAGAAGTTTTTTTGCTGCCAGGTCACTTCGCCGTTACGGATATGATCATCGATCTCGGGCCGGATTTCCGGTGCGATGACCGTGACCGCAGCCTGTGCGCGAACCAGCAATGAAATTTTGCGCAAGGCGATCAGGCCGCCCCCGACCACCAGGCAGGGCTTGTTCTCAATATCCAGAAATACGGGCAGGTAGTTCATGCAGGTCTCAACGTGTCACGATTGTAGCAGGCGAATATACCCGGCAATGGGCTGGGTCACCGGTTCTATTCTCTTTCTCATCACCGTGCCGATTGCATCCGTCATGCCAAAAATCGGGTCAACGAGGGTCTCGCTTACCATGGACAAACCGACGATGGCGTGCAACCGGTCGTGCAGGCTCGGGTCAATGGACAGGATTCTCTCAAGTTCCGGTTCATCCCCGAAGTGTATGTCAATCGCGTCTGACAGGGACTTCATGTCGCGCCAGCGTTTCTTCTCGGTTGTCGTACATCGGAAATATTTCCCGATCGCATTCAGCAGTGCCACTACCACTTCCTGGTCATTCGGTTTATGCAATACAAGGTTTGCAGTGTATAGGAAAGCCTGGCCCGTCGGTCCCAGTGCCCGACAAAGCAGCTTTGAATATTCATTGCCTGTGCGGGTCTCCTCGGCCAGTGCCTTGACGGTACATTCCCAGTGCTCATGGGCTGTCACATCGATTGGCAGGCAATCCGGAGTCTGTAGCAGAAAGCCCACGTAGTAGGAGTTTTTTCTTTTCCCCCGTTTCCAGATGTCATTGCGTACCTGGTCGTCAATCAGCCCGGGCTGCAGCACCAGGCGGACGCTGTCGATGATGGCCTTTTGCTCTTCTTCAAATGGCAGGAACTCAACGAGGAACTGCGCCAGTTCACTTCCCATGTCACCCTTCACGACACTTTTCTTCTCCAGCATGCGCCGTGCATTTTCGGCATTCATCGAGGTCCACCAGGCCCGGCGTGCAAGTTCATTCGTAAGTCCTGAGGCATGTACCACCGCCGCCACGGCTTCCGGTTCACCGATGAGGAGCAGTTTTTCCAGGCTGTCATCCCGGGCCTGGCCCATTCGGGTCCACCGTCTCAGGAAAACAGGGTAGCCGCCGGGCGAACCCAGGTAATAGGTGGACAAAAACTGCTGGATGAGGCGGACGTACTTCTCATCCTTGCAGGTGGGGTTCAAATCGATGCTGGCTTCGCCTCTCTCCGACAGCGCATACACACGCATGCGGGACTCATCTATGCGTATGGCCTGCAGGGATTGAGCGACGAGCACATTCAATCTCAATTGGTCTTCATGAGAGAGCTGCATGTCAATTCAACTGCACCCGTTGCCCCCACGGGACGGTCTGCTTGCCCTTGACGAGCCAGATGACAGGGTAGGTGGGAGGCGTTTCGGGAAACGTTCCCTGGCCATCCGTGAAGTAGACCAGCAGATCGGGATGCTGGTCCTGAACATCAAGCCAGTCAAACACCGGGCAAAAACTCGTGCCTCCGCCGCCTTTCAGGGCACCAGGCATTGTCATTTCCTCCCAGGGTTCGAAAATCCAGGGCGCACCTTCGGCCAACTCGGCATCACACGGGAGCAGCGTGATGCGTGCACGCATATTGCCCTTGATGGCATCGACTTCGCCGAGGAACTCGTTCACGTCCTTGTCGTCGACTGAACCGCTGATGTCGATGCCTACGGCTACATTGATCTGGGAACTGCGCAGGCTGGGGAATATGGCCGGATCACCGCGCCTCGAAGAGGGCCTGGCGTAGCTGTAGTCATCCCGTGCGCTGGCGGTCATGTACTTCGCCAGCAGCATCCTCCATGGGAGTTTTGGCTGTAACATGTAATCGACCATGCGCGCCATGGAGCCGCCAAGCTTTCCAGCCTGCATGGCCTGCTGTGCAGCACCTGCCAGCCGTTGTTGCCACTGGATGGACAACTCTTCCTGTTGCTGCGCCGTCAACTCGGCAGGTTGTGGGGCCAGCTCGTGCGCCTCGTCCTCGTCATGTTCGGGGTCCGCTCCGCCGGAGGGCTCCGGTGGCGCCTCGCGCTGGCCGGTCTGTCCATCTTGCAGGGGGTCGCTGGCACCCTCATCCCCGAGGCTATCGGATGCTTGCTCACGCTCACTGTCCTCGTTATCGAACTCATCGATGCAGCGGTAGATCTCCTCGGCGGTCATGCCCTCGAAATTTTCATCGACCGGGGTGCCCGGCGGCGGCTTCAGGCCATCCTGAACCAGCAGGGGATTTACCGCGTAGTCACAGGCCAGTTCCCAGCGTTGCCGGATGCGGTGCTGCCTTCGGGCAAAATGAGAAAGCGCGCAGTGCAGGGCCTGTTTGGCGAGTACGAATTGTGTCTCCTGGACATTCAGCGATTCAACATATTCCGGGTTGAAGTACAGCTTGCGTGCATCCGTGGTCGCTGTTTTGCACCAGCCGGGATCCGCGGCAACCAGCGGCAGGCGCAGCACCAGCGCGCCCAGGAAAGGCTTGTCCAGGATCAAACGGGTTCTTGCAGTGGCCAGCTTGTTTGGGTTTTTTAGCTCGCCCACTTACGGTTGCCACAAGATGCGATCAGACCTGATCATAGATCATGATGTCTGCAATCTTGTCCGCCCATGTACTGAACTCCGGCAAGCCGAAAAGGTCTTCACCGATGGCACGATGCATGTCTGAAACCATCATTACGCCCATTTCACGCTGTGGGAATCGACCGGCATAGTTGAGGATATTACCGTGTACATGATCCGCGCTGTCGGTCTGTTTGGCACGTATGGCATGCCCCACCAGTGCCGATGCGACGGCATATTGCAAATCGATCTCCTTGGGTGCAGCGATGTCATCGCCGCGCACGATGGCTTCCAGGTCAGGCATATGATCCAGGTTCGAGATAAAGGCATTGAGCTCCACTCCGGCGGCAGGTCCCACACAAGCCTGCAGTGCGCCCGTAAGTAAATCAGGGCGTTCGGAAAATTTTTGCAGGGCGCGGTGGGCAAATTCCCAGGACCGGGGCGAGGGAAAGGCCACCGGATTGTGGGCCGGGTCAAAATCAAACAGCAGATCAGGTCGAAAACGCAAAAAGGCGATGACCCGCTCATCGATATGATGGGCATACGCCCATGCGACCCAGTCATCCAGGTTGATATCGACCTCAAAATGGGAGAACCGGTTGGCAAGCGGTGCCGGCATCGAATAGGTCACGCCCCGGTCTCCCTGGCGGTTGCCGGCCGCAAAGATGGCCCATCCTTCAGGCACGCGGTACTGCCCGAGACCTCGGTCAAGGATCAACTGATAGGCGGCGGCGGATACGCTGGGGGCTGCCGAGGTGATTTCATCCAGGAACAAGATTCCGTTCTTACCATGTCGGCTCACATCCGGCAGCATGGCAGGGATGGCCCATTCCACGGTGTGGTTGTCACGAAACGGGATGCCCCGCAAATCACTGGGCTCCATCTGAGACAGGCGGATATCGATGACTTCAACACCGTTTTCTTCTGCCACCTGCGCAACCATCTGGGATTTACCTACACCGGGGGGCCCCCACAGCATGACAGGCGTGTGGTGTCCGGAGGCGGCACCGATAAATTCTTTTTCAAGTACGATGGCTAGATGGGCGGGTCGCATCAGGGTCAGTCAAGCGCTTAAATTTCATCGGCTGAGAATCCAGCCTTGCCATACCATTGCCTGGCCTTCTCCAGATCCTGCTTTATACCGCGGCCCTCTTCATACATCAGGGCCAGGGTCGTCTGGGCGCCCTGCAATCCCTGTTCCGCGGCCTTGGTGAACCACTTGACGGCCTTCTCGCCGTCTTGTTCGATACAGTCCCCTTCCATGTACATGAAGCCAAGCCCATGTTGGGCCAGTCCATGGCCTTGTTCGGCAGCGGTCTTCATCCACCGGACAGCGGCCTCGGGATTGACAACCGCGCCCAAACCGTTTTGATACATGATGGCACACCGGTACTGCGCATCCGCTTCACCTTTTTCCGCGAGCTGCGAGAGAATCTGCAGTGCCCGGGAAAAATGCTTGGCTTCAAACGCCATGATACCGCTGGCTAAATCCAAGTCGTCGTCTGACATGTCATCTCCAAATGGAACCGTCATCGGGGCAGGCGCACATGCTTGCATGATACGCGAATATTCGAAACCGGGCGAATAGCCCGGAGGGTGTCAGTGCGTGCAGACAAGCCTTTTCCTGTACTGAATTACAGCAGTCCGGGAGTCATTCTGATGGCATGCACTGCGTGCCTGTACAGAACCTGAAGGGGGTTGCCCGCCGGGGGGTTCTCTCTATAGAGGTATATTAGGGTGAACAGTGCTTTTTATATCCTGCCCTGTCACGTCGGAGGCGGCAGTGTCGACCATGTCAAGAAAAGAACAGCCAATCAACCCGGATGCGAGCCTTGCGATGCGCTCCTATATACAGCGAGTGGCTACCGGACCGGAATACAGCAAGGATATCTCCTTCGATGAGGCCCGCGATGCCATGTGCCATATCCTGGCGGGCACTGCAGACCCTGTGCAGGCCGGTATATTCCTGATCGCCTTGCGCATGAAACGCGAAACCCTGGATGAAAACGGCGGCTGCCTGCAGGCCATCATAGATGCTTCGAACATCGTGGATGCGGAGGTCGATCATATTGTAGATGTTGCCGACCCGTATGACGGATATACACGCGGATTGCCGGTTTCCCCTTTCCTGCCCGCGGTGCTGGCAGCGTGTGGCGTGCAGGCAGTTTCGCATGGCGCCGAGGCCGTGGGACCAAAGTTCGGAGCCACGCACAGGAAGGTTTTGCGGGCTGCGGACATCAACGTTGACATGACTGTGCAGCAGGGCGTGGAGCAGATCAATCGCGCAGACGTGGGATGGGCGTATATCGATCAGCGTCACATCTGCCCGGCGTTGCACAGCCTGGTTGCATTACGCACCCAGATTGTAAAACGCCCGGTCATCACCACCGTCGAGGTCTTGATCGGCCCGGTGCGCGGCAAAGTCGGCACCCATTTGATGACGGGCTACGTACACAAACCCTATCCGCCCGTATATGAACACCTGGCCCGTATTTCCGGTTTCGAGTCTTCGGTATTCGTGCGCGGCGTCGAGGGTGGTGTGGTGCCCTCCTTGAAGCAGGTATCCAAGTATTTTGAGTACCAGGGGGACGGGGTACTGAGCGAAGTGGAAATCAAGCCGCAGCAGGCGGGCATTGAGCAGGAGGTCCGGGCAGTGCCTTTGCCGGAACTGCAGCCTTCCAGTGTTTCCGGGGATGACACGGCAGCAAAATTCGACGTCAATCAACTGGCATTTGAGGCGGCCAAGGTCGGGCAGGCCGCGTTGCAGGGCAAGGAGGGGCCGGCCCGCGATGCCCTGGTTTATTCTGCAGCCATCATGCTCGTGCACCTGGGGATTGAGAAAAGCCTGAATAGTTCTGCCGAACGGGTCAGGACTGCAATTGATTCAGGCCAGGCGTTCACCCATTTCCAGGAAAACAAATTTCAGTAGAGCCAAGGAGAAAACATGGACCATCTATATCGAGAAGCAGTGACTAAAATGGAAGCCGCAGGCGTGGACCCGGAATATGTCCTGGGCTGGCAAGGCGGTTACCTCGGGCACCCCGAACGTGAAGAACAAAGGGTGACGGAAGCCTACACGGCAGGATACGAAGACGGCCAGGAGAAAAACGCCGACAACTTCGAAAAGTGGAAGCAGTGAATGTTGTTTCGGTCGCCGGCATCAGTGCAGGCGACATGGCGCTTACTGAAGATCCTTAAGCCTCCTGCAGCGAGTCGGGCAAACACCCCATGCGCTGCAAAGATTCATTCCTCTCCCCAGACGCCGGATTCCGGTATCGGAGGTGGGGAGAAATCGGCCTCACTCAGTGAGGTTTCCTGACCCTTGAAGACTTTTTTGAGGCCCAGCAACAGCTTGGGTATCTCGGAGTCGATGACGTAGTCGGGGATCCACTTGTTGTCTTTTTCCCCCATGACCGCCTGCACGTGGTTGCCAGCCATACGCCGCATGGGAAATCCGGGTCCGTGTTCATCTGTGAAACTGCACTGGCAATATTCATCCATCCTGGTATTCATCAGGTCGATAAATTCCTTGCGGTAGCTGCCGGCACCGCAGACTTCTGCACGATTGGTCTGCATGGTGTTTGCGAGATGCTGCCCCAGCGAGTTAATGAACACTTCGCGCTCGGCAGCCGTCATGGTGTCGAACACCATGCGGTCAGCAATGTGCGCACCGAAAGCCGCAAATTCTGCAATGACGTCAAGTCGCTGGGATTGTGTTCGAGTCTCGAATCCCTCGTTCTCAAGGAACAGGCAAGACTCCGCTGCCAGTACCCATAGGTTGAAGGCGATCACGCTGGCGATATCTTCAGGCCCGCGCTGGCGCTCCTGTAAATTCCATTTGGTCTTAAGCCTGGCCACCGCTTTCGATTACCTCATCGTCCGTTACATGCCCTTTGATGATCATAATATAACTAGGCGTATAATGTACCGATGGCCACGCAAACCGAACTTCTTTGTACGACGGTACAGGAGAACTGCGACATATCAGACGCGCGCAACGCCGCCAACTACACGTTATGTGTCTATCTCCTGAAGATGCGCGAATATTTTCGCTGGGAAAACGGCTTTACGTTCGATGAAGCACTGCCCAGGGAGGCCGTGGGGGACTGGGTGCAGGACCGGGAGCACCTGTGGGAGACCCTGGAAGAGGAGAGCTTCAGGTCGTTGCGCATCGATGGCGAGGAATTTGACCCGTTCGATACGGAGAAAATCAACCAGGCACTGGTGCCCAAGCAGTATGTATACAGTGGTGGAATCGGATTTCGTGCGGCACCGAACTTCTTCCTAGCGCGGCTGGAATCAAAAGAGGTCTATAACGATTTCACGATGTATATCGCCGCGGATGAATGCGCACGCGACCTTACGTCTCCACCGGCAATGACCCTGGGTAAAAACGTGTTCATACGCAGGGAGTCGCTGAGCCGGCTGTTATGGGAAAAATACCAGGAATGGCTGTGGCACAAAAATGAAAATGCCATGGCAAAGGCCTTGTCGTTTTATGAATTTGACAAGGGTGTTTCGGATGCGCTGGATCGAATGACCGACAATGAGCTGGAAGCCGTAACTTTACATGAGATCGGTGAGTTCATTGCATCCGGGGAGCTTGGAGATGGCTGGCGCGAGATGATCGTGAACCTTCCCCGCTCCAGGGCAGAATTCATGGCCCGGGCCGTCAAGGACCTGCTGGCGGACTGCTTTTCTACCTTGCCGGGGCTGATCGAGAACTATAACCCTGCCTCGCTGCATTTCTACGCGGCCAACCTGACGTCGGTGCGCAAGGAATTGTTTCCCAGCTTCCAGAAGGCCTACCAGGCATGGGTGGACACGAACAATCTGCAACCCCTGAAGAAGCTGGTCGCCAAAGGCGTACAGCACTGGTCCTTCGTGGCGGGTGACATGCTGGCATGCTATGAGAAGACGGAGGGCAGGGGCCTGGACGAACTGGAAAGGATCGTCGCAGAAAATCCACTGTAGCCATGACCCGCGGCCGCGCTGATACCAGGGCTGAGCAGCCCCTACGCACCATTCACGAAATCAAGCCGGGCAGTTTCATTTTTGAACAACCCGGCTCCTTGCCCACAGCTTTTTGTGCCGAGGTTATCCGGGGCTTTGAAAACGCCGAGGAAGAACAGTACGAAGGGCGCATCGGTCAGCAGGCCAACAAGGATGCCAGTATCAAGAAATCTACAGATCTTGTCATCAGCGGCAAAGACCACTGGCAAGACACAGACCGGACTTTATTTCGCTCACTGGGCCAGGCGGTCAGGGAATTTCGTGAACGCTATCCCTTTTTCAAGGGTCCGTTCAAGGATATGGGTTACGGTATTCAGCGGACCCGTGCAGGGGAGTACTACCACTGGCATGTGGATGGCGGCAGCCATGATTTCAGCCACCGTCAGCTTGTAGCCATCTGGTATCTGAATGATGTCGCGGGGCCGGGAGGGGAAACGGAATTTTTGTTCCAGGGAGTGAAGGTCAGGCCGGAGGCGGGAAAACTGATCCTGTTCCCCCCGTTCTGGACGCATGAGCACCGGGGCGTCGAGCTTGAGCAGGGAGTGAAGTACATTGCCACCACCTGGGTTGTATTCGCATGAGAAGCGCTTGATACAGTACCGGTCTCCTCGTTCTACCGAGGAATTTGCAGACTACTTTTTGTTTCGGTGGGCGTTGCTGCGCAAACCGCTGGGCTTGCCCCGTGGCAGTGAAAGGGACGCACTTGAGGATGCCGCCTACCATGTCGCCGCCTATGACAGGCAATCCGTGATCGGGGTCGGCCGGGTGCACCTGGAGGGCAATCATATGGCGCGGGTGCGCTATATGGCGGTTGTTGCCAGCTACCGGGGCCAGGGAGTCGGCCGTGAAATTCTAGGGCGACTTGAGCAGTTTGCACGCCGTCAAAAGGTGCGAATCTGCTGGTTGTATGCGCGCGAGAATGCGGTGGAATTCTACAAGAGAAACGGCTACGTCATCGGCGGTGTCGGTGATAGCGAGCTCTCCGGCGTGCGCCATGAGAGAATGGAGAAGCACCTGGGCTAGTGGCTGGGCGCGTATTTTCCGAACTCAATGAAGGGCCTCCCCCCTGCCGGTTACGCACACAAGACAGACACCAAATGCCGAGACTCACAAGCGGTTTGTCCGCGCCTGCAGGCGACCGCGTGCACGTACGAAACGGGGCAGATATGGTACAATTCAAGTACAAAGAAACTGTTATTTCTTCAAGGAGGTGAAGTCATATGACAGTTCCAAAAGCAGAAAACAACGAGCGTATTTTTATGTCACAAGACTGGTCAGATGAAGACGCCAAAAAAGCTGCGTCCGAGGAAGGAATCACCTTGACAGAGGATCATTTTGAACTGCTGCATGCTTTGCAGGAGTTCTACTCAAGGCACGAGAGCAACCTGATAAACATGCGGGAGCTGCACGATGCCCTGGAAGAAAAATTCCACTACAAGGGCGGTATGAAATACCTGTACGACCTGTTTCCAGGTGGCCCCGTAGCTCAAGGCTGCAGGATCGCAGGCTTGCATGTGCCCGCGGGTGCCGTGGACAAAGGGTTCGGAAGCGTAGCTTAAATAGTTACGTTGCTGCAGCAATGCAGCAGGGCTTTGGTCAGTAGGTCAAGCCCATCTTGATGTAGCCGCTCGGACAGACATCTGCACAAATGTGGCAACCCACGCATTTGTCGTAATCCGTGTCGACATAACGACCCATGGCACGCTGGTCTTTATTGACCCGGAATATTGCATCTTCCGGGCAATACACCACGCAGTTATCGCATTCGAAGCACATGCCGCAACTCATGCAGCGTTCAGCTTCATCGACGGCCTTTTGCTCTTCAAGAGAGGAAAATCTTTCCTGAAAGTTATTCAGCACCTCATCCGCGGTGATATTGGCTTCCTGGCGGCGATTCATGGGTTCATGATCGAAATAGGCCATGTGTAACTGATCATGCGTGGCCAGTTCAGTAGATGAGCGGTCCTCGTAGTTGTGGATCGCAAATTCTGCCGTATCCGTACCCCAGGCTTCCTGAATCTCGAAGGAAGAGGGCTCGAGTTCACGCACGCGCAATTCTTCCAGAAGCTTAAAATGGTGCGTGTCAATCTTCGGGCGTGATGGGATTTCCTGATCCATCAGGTAGTGGTGCAGGCCTTCAGCTGCAATCGATGCCTGGCCGATTGCGGTAGTCAGCAGGTGCGGGTTGACCGCATCTCCCGCTACAAAATGACCAGGTTTACCCTTCACCTGGTAGACATTGTCCGCATCCATCAATCCCCAGCCGTTGTCGAATTCCTCGATTCCCGTGTAGTCGCCGGCCTGGCCCGTTGCGCTGACAATCAGGGTGCAGTCAATTTCAAATTCCTCGCCTTCCTTGGGCTGCAGCTTGCCATCAACCAGTTCCACAGGGACTACGCGAAGTGCCTTGGCCCGGCCATCTTCATCCTTGATCACCTCAACAGGGGAC
>JAPOQE010000016.1 GCA_026710875.1 Gammaproteobacteria bacterium
ACACGGGAACTGTCTGCCAGCATTGATCCAGAGACTATAACGGTCTTCCCTCGATTCCCGCGCCAACACCCCTGTGATGTATGCCTGGTTGTAACATACGTGCAGGGTCGGTAGACTTGATCGTATACCAGAAGATTGCGAGGTTCTTGCCTCGCTCATGGTGACTCCAGGGGCTGCTTTCGGGCAGCCCCTTTTTAGTTGAAGGTACGGCCTGATATCCCCAGCGTGCACACGTCATACAGCGTATGGTCTAAGTACAGTGCACATCCTTACTCCACATCCAGGCTGGGCAGTGCCGTAATCATGGCTCAGGTGACCCCCCTATTCATCCGTGTAATCTCTTCCTGAACGCACTCCGTGCTTTCTGTTGAATCCTGAATCAGGGCGCATCCGCACATGGATAGCGATTCAGGGAGCTGAACTTCGACAGTGATTCATTAACTTCCCCATTCAGTGCCTGCAGGTGTTGCTACATCATCCCCCACATCAATCCAGGCGGATGTCTGTGCTTTTATATCAGCCCTGAACAGATCAGATCTTTTGGACGACAGACTACTGGACGTGATTGCCTGGCTTTGCGCAAATGATTGTGTGTGTTCCGGGTCGGGTAAATTAACGACTATTAAAAAAAGTTCACGTAGCAGTCAAAAGAGATCATCCTCAATTCCATGCAAATCTGATCATAAAGAGTGAGACAGACAGGTCATCCCGGAAAATGAAAAGCATGGACATAAACTGCTGGAAGAATATAAGATCAAATCACGATGATCTATTCTAGGGTGTAATTTTACGAGTCCCGATAACTGGTTGCGGATTGACTTCAAATCTGAATAGCCTATCCTACTATCCGTAGCTTTTATAAGTGTAATGAATTGCGGATTGACTTCAAATCTCAGTGATCTACTCTAAGAAGACGATCCAAGGCTAATGAGTAAGTGTTGCGGATTGACTTCAAATTTCAATGATCTATCCTAGCGTTGGATTGATTGGAATATGTCTATTAGTTGCGGATTGACTTCAAATCTCAGTGATCTACTCTATATGTTAGCGAGAGTGTATGCGGATTTGTGTTGCGGATTGACTTCAAATCTCAATGATCTATCCTAGCGTTGGATTGATTGGAATATGCCTAATATCTACTAGTTGCAGATTGACTTCAAATCTCATTGATCTACTCTTCGGTCTCGCTAATTGATGGAGACGGCACCGTTGCGGATTGACTTCAAATCTCAGTGATCCATCCTGGTAGCGCCTTCCTGCTTTCGCCTCGATACACGCAAAGATGCCGACCTTCATCAGCGATCTCAACGAGTCCTCCGATCATTTTGTGAGCCCTTTGACTGCCCCATCAGGAGTGACATGCAGCTTTTGAAGCTGCTTCATACCCAACTGATTGATACGGACATGTCGTTGCCCGGGATTGGCGGCATAGTGAGGAATGACATCAAGCTTGTGATCGGTTGAGCTAAAGCCGGCCACCCGCATGATATGGACTTCCATGTCCTCCCTGTAGGCGATCATGTCGTTCTTGTACAGTCGGCAAATGAACCTGGCGGCAGGGTGAGGTTTTCGTTCCTCTGGACGGATACTTTCCCTGGATACATCGACATACGACCAAAACACACCTTTCCACGTATACTCACCCGACACATACCTGCCCGCCTTGCCTTTGGGTAGCCGCCAGATATCACAGCAGGCATACGCACCCATCGCATACCGTTTATAAGGGGCCGATCCGATCTGTGTGGCGGTCTGGCCCTTGATGAGAATGCGGACTCGGCGAATACCGCGCTCCTGTGAAAAACGCACCAGTGCTTTTTTATGGGTTTCACCGGCTTTTACGGCATCATGCAGATAAGAGGCCACGGCCTTCCTGATCTTGGGGTCCCGGATGCGTCCGCACTCCTTTATTGTCAGTTCCGTGACCGGTTTTCGCACCACCAGGGTATATTCCGGAAAGACCGGATCCCGTTTGCCCGCTTCGATGAACCCATACGCCGTTTCATTGAACATCTGGCCCTGCAGGCCGTGATCGGGCTTGAACGCGACCACGATTTCATCCACCTGCTCATGAATCGAGGTGCGGATGCGCTCATCCAGATCGGGCACTGCGATATGAATCCTGTCATCCGCGCCCCTGCCACTCTGGTCGGACACGCTTTTCAGAATCGACCGATCCACCAGGGCGGTCACTGCCGCATCGATGGCGTGGTGGCGATGATCCCCACGGTTTTTCCTGTTGCTGTCGGAAAGGATCCTGTTCAGATGCCACTTGCCCCGCAATAGCGCCGTGAGCTGGCCGCGACTGGGAACAATCTGCTCCACGCCTTTCAAACAACTGAGGTAACGGGTTGCACTTCGTGCAATATAGGCATTGTCCGTCAATTGACGCGCAATGAAATCGTGCTCGCGCTCGAAGATCTCCATGGCGTTCTTTGCAAAGCGCCGCCTCTTTTTGGCCGGCAGGTTCGCGGACTGGCGGATCACGGTCTCCCAATGGATGCCGTCTTTCGAATGCGCACCATCGGCAAACGCCTCATAGGGCGTTCGATTGCCCTTGAGATGGTTGGCCCAGCGCAGGGCGACCGTGAGATTGGACATGGAGTCGTCCAGGGTGCGCCTGAAAGGCAGAAGATGCTCGATTTCGGCCTCGCCGTTGAACAGCTGCGCGCACGAGATCGGCTTCCCTGAAAACGGGCAGCATCGCATCTCAGCCTCCTTGCCCAGTTCCTCCCACAGTTTGTATTTCTTGAAATCCCGCGCGGAGGGCGCCTGAATCCCGAGGGCCTCAAGCTCCGTGCAGATCCTGTCGTTGTCTTTCCTGTTCCTGGCCTGGGTCGCGGCGATCTGATCGCGCTTCTTCCGACTGTTTTTAAGCTCGCGCGAAAGCTCCACATGGATCTCGATCGGCACACCCCCAAACCTCGTAATCAGCGCATTGATCACTCGGCGCAGGCTGTTCAGGGCCACATGCACGGTCGGATTACCGATCCTGCCAAAGTGCTGCTCGGGCCGGGTGGCAGGATCCGCCTGCGGATCCATGCCTGCCATCGAGTCCTTCAGGATCTCACCATAATAGGGAAGCACTTCACACTCTTTGCGGACCGGCAAATGACTGTGGTGCAAAGGGTTCCCCTCATCATCCTCGATCTCCCGCACGGCCTCCCAATACGGCAAGTGCTGATCGCGCAGTACGGGAACGATGGCCTGCATGAATCTGCGGGACTCGGGCGCCGTGTCCCGAGAGAGCGTCAATGACCCGAAGGCGTCAATGACCGCCTCCTCCAGATTGAAATCCGCAGCCAGGCGGGTTTTGAGTGCGTCCTGATCCGCCTCCTCCAGCAACACGGTAAAGATGTCGTCCAGCACCCCATGATCCCCCGCGTCCGTACACCGCATCGCCCACAACGAGGCAAGCTCCGGGTGATTATCCAGTATCCTGACCATGCCGTGAGGCTTGAGCCCCTTGCGGGTGCGGTCCTCCGTCTCCAGGTTGAAATGTACGCAGTCGGGGAAAAGCAGGGAGCGATCCGCTTTTTTCAATTTGCGCAGCGCATCGAACTTCACTTCCGATTTGCGACTCAACAATAAATCGAGAACCGCAGTGTATTGCTCCGGATCAAGCGCATGTTCCCGATATTCGCCATCGAACCACTTCAGTGAATTGAGTTCCTGATAGATGCGAACGTCATGCCCGATCGGGGTGTCTTTCCAGTGCCTCATCTCGTTTGGAAAGAATCGACACGGCCCGCGCGATACGGGCTTGAGCGGCCACTGAAACAGCACGTAACGCTCTTTCAGACGATCCCAGTCCTGCGGCGCCAATGCATGTTCAGGGGCCTGCCTTCGACGGATGGCATCGAACTCGTGCGCGTACATCGAGCGTTCCGGAAACACGTCTTCGCGCCCCCGAAATCGTATGCCTTCAGGAGAGTGACCCGAAGTCTGGCGTTGCAGGTCATCCCTGATCTTGCGCCACTGGTATTGGCCAAGGGTCTGTCCGTCCAGTGCGGCCTTGAGGTTCGCAATCCGCTCCTTGAACTCCCCTTCACTGTCGTCCTGCTGCCCGATGCGGTTGGATTTGTAGCCCCGCCGCAGGCCAAGATGAAACAAGGCGCGTCCCAGCTCGTAGGGCTCCAGTGTCCTCTCCACCGCCCGGGCACGCAGATAATAGGGGTTGAACCGATGCGGATCCGCACTCCCCGCCACCGTCTGAAACAACGCTCTGCGCTGCCCGACAGACTCGGGCATCAGTCCCAGGTGCACCAGTTCACGCATGAAGGCGCGAAGCCGCGCCTTTCTGCGGTCCCGATTGCGGCGTGCCCCGCGCGCCAATCTGCGCTTGACCGCATTGCTGTCGCCCACACGGCCCCCACGGGCAGGCTCGCGGCCACTGGGAAATATATAGACCCCGCCCCCCAGTGAGGCGGCAGGTCGCCATCGCGTGCCGGTTTTCTTTACCCTGAATGCCCACCAGCCCAGTGAGTTCGTCCCAAGATCAATACCCAGTCGCCATTCCATACTGTCCATTGAGTGCCCTGACCGTTTTTTGTGTTATTATTTACCCGTGTCGGAGGTCGTTGAGATTTGAAGTCAATCCGTTAACAAGACCTGAGTCACAAAATTGAGAAGCCCGGTCCGCCGGGCTTCTTTATTTCTGTTCAATTATCCCCATACCCACGACGAATTGTTTGCAGTATCGTAGTCCTGGAACTGCGGGTGAGCAATGCCTGCACCCTCAAAGGCCACAAGGCCGATTCCTTCATCACAAGGAAGACATGACTCAAAAACCGCATAAAATTGCCGAATTTCTGAACAAACACCTCACACCGAAAACCAAGTTGCAGCTCGAGGCCGGCACGGCCTTATTTGTAGGTATCCTTCTGGTACTGCTCATCGCTGTGTTGCGCCTGCTGGATTATATTCTAAACAATTTGCTGTAGTAGAGCGTTCGTCGGCTTCACGGATCTTGCTGCATAATCCCCTGACCAAAGTACAGAAATCCACCATTTTCGCGTACAGATTCAGACATATATAAACTTTTCAGTGATCTTGAGCGTTGACCTGAAGTGAGATGGTCCCGAGGCAGATACGCATGCGCCTGCACAGGATCAGGGGCCTTGCAACGAGTAAGCAGTCAACAGGCAGGAGATCCAAACAAGCTATCCTGTCTCCCGAATACCAGTAAAATCCCCCAGTACAGTAGGAACTGAAGCCCGCTGGCAGTTGTAATACATTGGTAATATCCATTACAATACCAAGAGATTCATAGAGGTGCAGAAAAATACCAGAATAATGTATTGCACGAACTATTATCAGATCATTTCAAACAAGACCATTTAACTTGGGAGGGTAACCAATGAGGAAAGTTTTTAATCGGTGGTTAGCAATGGGGCTGTTGGCCTCACTTGCGATATCAGGAACTGCCTATGCGGGTCCGTATGGCTACGACCTGCACAACGTGCTGGCGCCACGTTCAGCAGGTATGGCGGGTACGAGTATCGCCAAGCCGCTGGATAACGTGTCGGCAATCTTTGGTAACCCTGCCGCACTGACGGACTGGACAGGTACGGAGTTCACCTTTGGTGCGACCTACTACAAGCCAGAAGTTCGTCTGGATCACTATGGTGCTCTTGGACTTCCAACTTTTGCTGGTAATGTGTCTGAGGCTAACCTTGCGCATGTTGGCAGATCTGATGCTGTTCCAGGCACAGCTATTCTCCCTGGTATGCAGATGTTTGACGATGCGGTTAATGGAAATGAAGGCTACATCGTCCCGCAAGTAGGTGTGACTCAGGATCTGAGGCCTCTGGGACTACCTGCAGTACTTGGAGCTGGTCTGACAGCGGTTTCTGGTATTGGCGTGGAATTTCGCCATGTTGAAGAAACACTTGGGCTGGGTGCAGAGTTTATTGTGCTTGGCGCGAACTTCGCTCTTGGTTGGGAGTTGAATGAACAGGTATCCATTGGTGGTGCGGCTACAGTCACGTACGCCTATCTGGACTTGGGTCTGGCAGGGACTTCAGGTGTAACCCATGATACTGGAATGCGCGGCACATTAGGTATTACCTATGAGGATATTGTGCCGGGTACCCGGTTGGGCTTGTTCTATATGACGGAGCTGCAGCATGTGTTTGACGATATGGTTGCTGTGCCTGCTTTTGACGTCCCAACTATGACTGATGGAGGCCAACCGGATGCTTTAGAAGGTTACGGAAGACAAGGGCCTGTTCGATACGCTTCTGTGCCTATTGAAGAGCCACGTACCCTTGGTATCGGTATTTCAAACGAGACCTTTATGGATGGCAACTTGCTGGTAGCTGCAGACGTCATGTGGAAAAACTGGGCAGATGCCGACTTCTGGGGTGATGTGTATGAAGACCAGATGGTCTACAGCATAGGTGCTCAGATGAAGATGGGCAACTGGCGCTTCCGTGGTGGATATGGTTATGCAGACGATCCGACGGATAGAGACGCAGACCGTGTTAAAGCCCTGCCTTATGTGTGCTCATCTGCCACGGGTTGTAATGTCATACCTGTAGGCAGTAAGGGTAACAGTGGTCCCATACATCTTGGGCAGTCTGTCCTGGAATACTTGCAGGCTTCACAAACTGAGGTAATCTACCGTCATCGTGCCACTCTGGGCGTAGGGTACATGGGCTTCCTGGCTCCATTCCTGAACATTGATGGTCACGTAGGCGTACAGTTCAAGGAGCGCAATCACTACAGTGCAGGTCCTTACAATACTAGTGCCGTTCCTATGGGCGTCAATGCCACGTTAGATGCTGTAAACAGTCTCAATGGTGAGTCAACCACTACTGCTGCAGATGTTTGGTCATGGCATGCAGGATTTGCACTAACGTGGAACTTCCAATACTGATATAAATCAGTAGTCTTTTGTACTGAAAAAGGGTGGCGTGATGCCACCCTTTTTTTTGGTCATGGATTTTGATCAGTAATTACAAGGGAGAAAGAAATGAGAAGTGTAATATTTGCCGTCTGTTGCATGGTAGTAATAACTGGCTGCGCTACAGTCATGAACGATGCCCACCAGCAAATCAATTTCAAGGCACCAGGATGTAAAGGGAAAGGGGCAGTTTGTATTGTCTCGAATAAACGAGGGCTTTGGCATGTTGAGGTGCCTGGAACAGCAATGATCAGGCGCTCGGACGATGTGCTTAGAATTGATTGTGAGGACCAAAATGGGAATGAGCATCAGGAGGCTGTTGCAAGCAGGCTACAAGGAAAATTCTATGCAGGCGCACTAATTCTTGATCTTGGTATTGCAGACTCAATTACAGACAAGCATCGTGAATACCCAGCGGAGATTGTGATTGATCTCTGCTACTGAGTAGGACCCTTCCCTGAAAGTCTTTATCTGGACTGCGAAGGGCAGTACCTTTAATTGCCATTCTGGAAGGCTTGCGGTTATCAGGGTAGACATTAACACCATAGCAGGCATCCAGATCAAAGCGCTTGCATCCCTACTTCTTTGCCGAGAAGCACTTTGTCGATCACGGGACCATGTTGCCAATTGCGTCGAGGATGATCAGCGTGCGAATATCCTGCTCAAAGGTGCAAAGGGCAAGCGCCTAACCTATCAAACAGTTGCTTGATGACTTCCTGCACTGTTACAGGCGTAAGCGTCGGCATCCAGTCCAGTTGGAACTGGATTTTGACCCTGTCTAGTGATAAAAAGATTGCAAGAGAGTTTAACTATCAAGTTTGTCTGGCGGTAAGCATGCAAGAAACTCAGTATCTGAAGAATGGTAATGAGCACGTAAGGCTTCCATCATCTCCCGAAGCTCAAGAAGCGCTTGCTCGGAAAGTCCTAAATGACCTGGAAGCTGTTCGATTATCTTCACCTTTTTCTCAAGCTGATCAAGAAAAACTGGAGCAAAATCCATATTACCTGTGTGATTCTGAGTATTATGAAGGGCTAGTGCGAGCTGATGTAGCATGCAACGGACAGCTTCTCGGAAATCCCTCTCTTTATACGAAATATCTTTATTCTTAGCGTCTCCCTGCTTCATAGTCCCTATTTTCTCGTTGTTATTGGGTCAATATAGCATAAGGAGTTGCATTGACACTCTTTGGTCACTCAAGGGCTTTTCTGGAACCTCGATTGAGGTTCTTATTCGTTCTCTCAAATACCCTGTATATTTCCCAATCACCCACATACCGACACTATATGCTTCTTCCAGCAGATAGATATTCTCAAACCCGCCACCTGATTGTATAAACCGTTTGTTGGCCTCAGACATTTCTATCAGGGCGTTGCCCAAAGCCGTCTGGCGATGGGCAAGTTCTGCCTGTACCTGAGCCTTTCTGAAACTTGCCATGGCAATCGCTGAATACATGTTACCGACCGCAGGGCCGATGGGGGTGTTTGGGGGTGGGGGTGCCACACTCCTGCCCATGGAATACTGGCCATGCTGAGACAGCGCCGAAGAGGAGGCCCTACTTTGCCGAGTCTGCACCCCCATCTCCATGGCCAAAAGACGCCAGTCTCTGGCATCCTCGGCAAGCCTTCGCGCACTGATCTCTTGGGATTGCGTGAGCTGGGCTAACTCATGTTGCAAGGACTCCCACGCCACAATTCTTTGTTTTGCCTCGTTCCGTGATATATCCAGATGAGTCGCGCAGCCACTCAGGAAAAGGAGGGCAAACAGGGTACTACCTAATATTAAGACCCGTAGCATGACCGTTACTTGATACGGCTATAGCACTGCCGCTGTGCTGTGGCGTTCGCCCAGATTTGCGCACAGGCGTTCCCCTGTTGGATACGGTACGCCTGATCAGGGGAGATCTGGTTTTGATAGTTTTGTTTTGGTGCGTAATCCTTAGCGTTCACTTCGGGATACGCAGGGGACTGATACGAAGACTGATATGGTGTCACTGGTTGATTGGGAACTTGCCCATAAGGTCCAGCAGTCCACGGGTTATACGGTTCTTGTGCGTGTGCGAGTGATCCTGCCATAAGCAACAGAATCGCGATTACAAGTGATTTCATGGTACTTCCCCTCCGCTAGATTGCAGTGTCGACACACAAGGTGTCGGGCCATTGCAAACATCGCTAGTAATAGGAAGTCCCTACCTATTCGCCTAAGCACAAGGAGCAACCCTCATACCAATACAGACTTATTCAGTAAGTAACCCGACTCAGGGTGTTACTAACAATGCTTGCACGATCCACTATACCAAAATGTTTGCGGTTCTGTAATTCACGGCCTCTGTGGAATCGCATTAAAACAAGCATCATGTAGAGACTTGGCAAATGCCAAAGAAGGAAGTAAAGCCCGAAGACCCCGAGCAGTACTGGTGCTTTCGGAGGCTTGGGAGTTCGCCTGGAAGCTGGTGGTTATCCTGATCATGGCGGCCTCGGTCTACGTCACGGTGACCGTGGTGGTGCGCTACATACACTACGTCCTGTCCTGAAGGTCTTTCGGTTCACCCCC
>JAPOQE010000017.1 GCA_026710875.1 Gammaproteobacteria bacterium
ATTGGTCAAGAGAGAGTCTGAGGAAAACTGCTACTATGTCGATAAAACTACCCACATGTGGCGACTGATATCGTCAGCGGTAACTTTAATGAGCCGGAGATCTTGCACAAAGTCGTCAGAAAGTGAGCGAGGCAATTTATGATTTTTTGCCGTTATATATCCCCTGTCTTTACCGTACTTTTGATTTTTTTCGCCACCTGCGGCAAAAGCAGCGCGCAGGACCAGGTCGTAACCATCCCCGACGTGAACCTGAGGGCTGTCATTGAGGACTCGTTGGACAAGGCAAGCGGTGCGACGATTACCCGGGCGGAAATGGCGACATTGACGCGCGTTGACGCGCGGGATACGAATATCCACAACTTGGCAGGGCTTGAGTATGCAACCGGATTGATCCGGCTATATCTTGCAGGCAACAGTATTTCGGATGTGTCGCCGCTTTCTAACTTAACCCGTCTAACAGAGCTGGATATCCAGCACAACTCAATTTCGGCGTATCGCCGTTCTCTAACTTAACTGGTCTGGCAGAACTGGATCTTGAGGGCAACTCAATCTCGGATGCATGGTGTTGTTAGCATTAGCGATTTTCTGCTGTTTGTCAATGCTTTTGGTAAATAAGCGTCGTATTCGGCACGCAAGCTACTCAGCACTGGGCCTCTTAAAGTAATCGTATGTTTTTATAAATAAGGTACGATTTAAGGAGAAACACCATGCGAGAAGTTATCAGGAGCTTTTTCATTGCAGTCTTACTGGGATTTTTCACAGAGGAGCAATGGTAAAAGGATCCCTCTGCATTGGGCTGTTACATACAACAATTCGGTTGCTGTCAAGGCCCTGTGATACTATTGCGTGGATACTTGTGTTTTCACGTCAAAAAAGAATACAAGTCAGGACCGATTGAAGCAATGAAAGCCGAGAAGAACCTATGGATAAATGGATCACTTTTTTCATCATTATACCCATCGCCCTATTGATGGCTTCACTGTCTTATGCTCAGGCATCGTCTTTCCCCGACTTTGATGGCAATGGCATTGTGGATTTTCCAGACTTTTTGCTGTTTGTCGGAAAATTTGGGTCACAGCGAGGCGATGAAAGGTATGAAGATCAATTCGATCTGGATGGCGATGGTGCGGTTGCGTTTTCCGACTTTTTGATCTTTGTCAGCAGGTTTGGCAAAACAGTGCCCCGGGTAGTAGATATGATGATAGATTTTCCCCTACGTGCCCTTCATGCTGCTGGTAATTGGGGAACCAATGCCACGATGGTAAGAGAGTGGGAGGCAGCCGGAGGGGTCGGAAGACTCATACCCCCCGACTATATCGAATGGCTGAAAAGCCTGCATGTAAACTGGGTTGGTCTCTCCGTTGCTCTACTCTACAAGGACAGCCTGGATAGTACAGTTGAACGTGTATATTTCCAAGACGTGGATATGTCCACACATACTGGTGGAATCACCTTTTCCGATGAGGCGCTCAGGCAGATAATACGAGAGCTTAGAGAGCATGGGTTTAACATCTACCTGACTTTGGCATTTGAGCCTTACGATGACAATAGCCCGCGCCGTGCAGAACGGTGGCTAATTGGCAATCCTTATGGTCCGCAATAGTCGCCTGGGGTTTTGTCTGAGAATTGGCCGTGGAGCTTAGATCATCCAGATTACCAGCGGTTTGTTGCTGAGTTTTGGAAAACCTACACACAACAAGCTGTTCACTTTGCTCGAATCGCTGAGGACGAGGGTGTGTTAATGTATTCTCTCGGCACAGAAACGGATTATTTATTTCGCACAAGATCTGGCGATTTTTGGCCCAATCATTTCGGTCAGGAGCTTAAATTAATGGTAGATAGCGTCCGTAGTGTATATAGTGGCTTACTAACTTACGACATGCACACGTCAGTATTTCTTTGGCCTGACGACTACGGACCAGGATCAGATCATTTATGGGAAGACTTAGATTTGGATATTATTGGCATCAGTGCATACTTTCCGATAACAGATGCTGCGCCAACAAGCGTAATAAGTGTTGCAGATGTCCAGGCGCGGTACAATGAGATATTTGACCAGCACCTCAAACCTCTTGCAAAAAGAAATCCCACGAAGCCAATTCTTTTTCTTGAATTTGCCGCACAGGATGACGTGGCTGCGCCATCACTGTTGGGTTATTCTCATTTTTCCCAATACATATTTACTGACGCAGACGGGAATGGCCTCGACGATGGAGAAGAAACACAGGCAAATATATATCAGGGATTGATCAATGCCGTGAACGACAATCCTAAGCTGGTTAATGGTGCGTTCTTCTTTGACAATTGGATCACCACCGAGGAATTATGGAATGAATGGTGGGTATATCACCGAAGCCTCTCAATCAAGGGCAAACTCGCTGAAGATGTTATCCGGACGACTTATGAATCCTACAAAAGCAAGGACAAGTGATGTTCTCCTGCGTATTTCTCGAATCGGCACTACTCTACATAATCCCCTTCTTAGCCCGAATAATTCATAAAAAAGGTAGTTTCCCTAATCAAGTCATTGTATTATATTAGGTTAAAGCCATAACCATTAAACAATGAACTTGGGAGAAACTACCATGGGCACACAAGATAAGCATAACAAGATTCCTTTGG
>JAPOQE010000018.1 GCA_026710875.1 Gammaproteobacteria bacterium
CATGGCGGACGACGGCGCGCGCGACTGGCGCATCGGCTGGCGCCTGACGCCTGCGGTGCAGGGCGATTTAGGCTTTGAAGTGAGTTTCGATGCCACGCGCAGCGAGCCTGAGAACGCAGATGTCGAACATGGCGTGATGCTGAGAAGCATCCTTCGGTGGTAGGGGGCGACACAAGGGTTGGTTGACCCGGGCAGCGGCACCCTGGGGGACGGCGAACGCCCGGGAGGACTTTTCGGCGAAACGACTGCCCCACGTACGTGGCCGTGTCACTGCCCAGCGAAGCGCGGTAGTGACGCGGCCACATATCTGTCCCGAATCCAGTCAGTACCGCATCTTTCGGACTCCGGGTCCGAGTGCCCCGCGAATTACGGCGTCGTAATGTTAGCCAATGATAAGAAGATTTTCCGTGACAGGATTGCACTGAATGGTATACTCACCGTAACGATTTTGTACCGAGGCCATGGCGGTATATCCATGGCAAAGAGGCACCTTCGGATCGTGTAACCGGTGCATCAGCCGCAAGGCTGCGATCCATCTTCAATATCAGCCTGTATCGCTGTACTCGGCGCGCAGGTACTCGGAACCAGGCCCCCTGGGCTCGGTCCTGATCTTTAATACCAGGCTTCCTGCCTGCAGGCACGTGCGGGGTATCCCTGCGCGCGTCATCCAAAACGCTGTGTGCACGGCACATCGCCCGGACATTTTGGTCAGGCGTTCGCTGTGCTGTACACCCGGCCATTTGTTTCAACCCCGTGGAGTGGATCCACGTAACTTCAAAGGAGGTGTAAATCCTATCGCCCGTATATCGGGCATGTTGACTGTCGCAGGTCCGTCTTCCACAGAAGTCCTCCTGCGTGGCCTTGACTGAGGCCGATATAAGTCATTACGGGCGTCGTGTCCCGTGAGCGTATTCGCGCAAGCGAACCTGTACCGCCAAGGCGGCCAGGGGCTCAGAAACACTCACCAGAAAGGAAAGACACGTATGAAGACTTTGAACCACAACCTGAAACAGCTCTGCCGAACCTGCCGGGAAGGCAGCTATGCCACGCAGAGGAACAGAGAGAGGATATTGACCCAGGCTGCCAAAGAGCTGCATGCGATGGGCTACCGGAAGATGCAGGCCAAATCGCTCAAGCCGAAACACATCGAGGCCCTGGTCAAGCACTGGCAGGAAAGGGATCTGTCCATTGGAACCATAAAGAACCGGATGGCCACCCTGCGATGGTGGGCCGAGAAGGTCAACAAGCAGAACGTCATGGCCCGATCGAATGAATTCTATGGCATTCCGGACCGAAGGTTCGTCACCAACGAATCCAAAGCCAGAGATCTCACAGAAACCCAGCTTGACAGGGTAAAAGATGAACATGTGCGCATGAGTCTTGAACTCCAGAGAGCCTTTGGCCTGCGGCGCGAGGAGGCCATGAAGTTCCAGCCAAGCCATGCCGATAAAGGCGACCACATTCGACTGAAGGCCAGCTGGACGAAGGGCGGTAAGCCACGAACGATTCCTGTTCGAACGGATACTCAGAGAGCTGTCCTGGACCGTGCACGGGCACTGGCCGGCTTCGGCTCACTGATCCCGCCCCATCGAAGCTACGTGCAGCAACTGAGGATCTACGAGGGCAATACCACGAGGGCCGGACTCTCGAGCCTGCACGGGCTGCGTCATGCGTATGCACAGGAGCGCTACGAGGAACTGACCGGCTGGAAGTGTCCGGCCACCGGAGGGCCGGACCGCACGGCCTTGGGTCCGGAACAAAAGGAACTGGACCACCAGGCCCGGCTGATCATCAGCCAGGAGCTCGGGCATGAGAGAGAACAGATCACAGCAGCGTACCTGGGAAGGTAGCTGTGACGATTGCAACGAAAGAAAGTATGAGGAACCCACCCATGAACCACAGGGTTGTAAGACTGAAGGATGTCCAGCGCATGACCGGACTCTCCCGCTCCACGATCTACGCCCAGATCGCCAAGGGCAATTTCCCGAAACAGATCAAGCTGACCGGGGCACGCTCGGTCGGCTGGCATGAAAGCGCGGTGATCCAGTGGATCGAATCCAGGCAGCAGACTTAATGCAGGAAGGACTAGTGTGTCTAGTCGTTGACTGCCCTGGAGAAGATCGGGATTACCTTGCCGGAGACCCGCAACTCGTCCAGATAACAAGCATGACAGGTGTAGGCAGCCCGGAACCCGTTCAGTACGGTTGGACGAGTACTGTGTAACATGCACTCATCTTTCCTGTTGCTTTCTTATGTGATCAATGAACTCACGAATGTCCATCAACCACATTTGCTGGACATTCGTGTAGGTGCTATGTAACTCACTCGGCAAGACCAACTGAACCTCGTTGGCCTGCATTTCATTTGTCTGGTTTTCGCTTATCCCCGGCTCAAGTGTCAAAAGATGCTTTGCCGATATCCTGGCTGCTTCTGACAGAACCTGACGCCATCTGTCCTTGCAGGTTGACTTGACACCAAGCATGGAAAGACACGCTTCCGGAAAGTTCCTGTCATGGTATTCAGTGGCACCGGGGAAAAGGAAGTCAGGCCTTGAGTTGTGTTCCGTAACTGCCTGCCGTTGATATTTCAATTCGCAGATACGAAAGATTTCTCCAAGATGATGCTCAAGGGCATATCCGGCGCGTGCCTTTCTTCTGTTCTGTACACTGAGGGAGAAGCTGATAAACCCGTCCACATCAGCAACCTCACCGGACCAGAACCCGTCTCTCAAACGCTGGGCTACTGCATGGTGCTCCATACGGCGAAACAGCATTTCCTCATGACCCATCCATGCAAGCAGGGCGGTATCAGGGTCATCCCGCGGATCGATATCAGGGAGTGTATTTCGGGCAAAACCGGAAAATTCAGCAGTCGTTGGAAAAACTCCCTTGAAGTGTTCGAGCAACCCATCCAGCCGGTCAGCTTCTGGTTCCTCAATTTCTATATCCAGCTCTTTCAGAATAAACCGTGCAGCAAAGCCTACCTGCTGATCATCGCCATTTTCCAAGTCCTGGTAAGTGAAGCCTGCGCCTATCTCCAGAGCTGAAAGACCAAAAAGCCATGCAAGACGATTTTCTTCACCGCTTCCTCTGGAGACCACAATGATCATCAGTTCGTCGGATGGCCGTTTTGCAATTATGAGTAGATCCTCCTCACTGGCACGTTCCATCACAGGGTTACCTCTGAAGTAAAGCCTGTATTCAGCAGCACGGTTCGGATTCTGTTCGCGTGCGTCATACCACGTAACAGATGAATCTTCGGAGAACCCCTCATTTTCATCACCCAGCCAGACAAACCGGGTCGGCCTGTCTGTCTGCCTTTCCAGGCCCAGCAGTGTTTTCAGCGGTTCGACACCATTGAACTCATGCTGGTTAGATCGTTCAGGATGGGCTTCCACAGCACTCAGCCGTTTTGCAATCACACCCGTAAAGTATTCAGATAGGTACCCTTTTCTCACTTCTGTCCATCCTTTTTATTTCCCTCCCTAGTGCCCTCAATCCCGAGGTTCTCCTGTCTGGAACGCAACCATTTTTCTGTCTTGTCAATAACCCTGTCCGGGTCCAGTCTCGTCTTTCCTTTCAGGGCACATTCATGAATTACACCAACACGCCAGCCCTGCTTCTCGAGCGCCTGTCGGGTTTCCTTGTCCTTCTCCCTGTTGCGGGTGATCTTCCTGTGCCAGAACTCCTGGCGGGTAGAGGGCCATTTGAACAAATGGCAGTCGTGCCCATGCCAGAAGCAGCCGTTCACAAGAATGACAGCCCGGTATTTCGGAAACGACATATCCGGTTTTCCAGGGAGCTTGCTGTCATGGAGCCGGTACCGGAATCCTCTCGCATGCAGGGCCTTGCGGATGAAAAGCTCAGGCTTCGTATCCTTTCCCCGGATACCGGCCATCATGCGGCTGCGGGTCTCCGGCGAAACAATATCAGGCACTGGCTACCTGCAACTCCTCTTCCATGGGCACAAATTCCAGCTCAAGTGCAGCCTGTTTCTCGTCGTTTTCCATGACGGTAAGAATATGGGGAAGCATGAACCGGGCAACTGTTTCCACAACCGGCACCACCACAGCATTGCCAAACTGCCTGTAGGCCTGGGTATCGGAAACCGGAATTTCGAAACGCGGTCTGCCGGGACCGTCAAAGCCCATCAGACGGGCACATTCCCGGGGTGTCAGGCGACGGGGTCTTTTGCCGTGTTGACGGACCAGAATCTCTGATCCATCCTTGTAGTAGCGTGCGGACAGGGTTCGGGATGTATCCTCAGGACCGACAAGGCCAAAACCGAATCCGTTTCCCCGTGCCTTGTGCTTGGCTGCATAGTTTTCCAGATAGCTCCACAGTTTTTCTGTGAGGGTATATTTGGAATCAATCTTTCCATCCGGTGCATGCGTGTAGGGTAGCTCTTCCGGCTCGGAGCCATCCTGCGGGTGCAGGATCGTGCGCATCACAGGGCCATCAGCAGGATCCGGTATCTCAAGCTTGCTGAAATCAAAATCGGTATTTTCCCGAAAGCCGGCGATAAAAATCCGTTCCCGGTTTTGCGGCACAAACCCCTTGGCATTGATCACTCGCCACTCGATATGGTAACCAAGCTCTTCCTGCAGGGTTTTCCTGATCACACGGAATGTGTTCCCCCCGTCATGGCTGACAAGGTTCTTTACATTCTCAAGCAAAAAGGCAGCCGGGCGGTGATGCGCAATGATACGGGCAGTGTCAAAAAACAGCGTGCCCTGGGTGTCACAGGCAAAGCCGTGCTTCATCCCCAGCGCATTCTTTTTTGAAACGCCGGCAATGGAAAAGGGCTGGCAGGGAAAACCGGCCAAGAGCACATCATGTGCAGGAATCTCTTCCTCTGCTATGGCTGTAATATCTCCCTCTACGGGGTGGTCACATGGAAAGTTCGCTTGATAGGTTGTCCGGCATGGCGGGTCCCACTCACTTGTAAAGATGCACCGTCCTCCGATGGATTCAAATCCGATCCGGAATCCACCGATACCTGCAAACAAGTCGATAAACGTGAACAAGGGTGTTTCTGTTGGGCGGTACTGCCCGTTGATCCAGGCCTGCCTTGAGAGCCAGTCGGTTACCGTCTTCTTCGGAGTAGTTTCTCCTGACCGCCAGCGGTAGATCGTCCTGATGTTGTAGCCAGTCCTTGAAGCAATCTCTTTTTTGGATAATCCGGATCTCTCAATAAGTCTGGAGATTTCCGACTGCCTAGCCACCAGCATCTCTGATCCTCTGGGTCAATTTTTGACAGAATGACATAAAGAGTCAGTAAATACAACTGACCTGTATTTGTACATGAGTCAGATTCTGCCCAGAAAACCGGCAAACTGAATTGTCAAAATAGTACAGATCAGTAACCACATGGTTTTCTCCTAATCCAGAAAACTTGGGTAGCTAGTTAGTTGCCCCAAAAGCAGGTTTGTGCGTCTTGAATCTCTCGATTTCACTTGTGAACATCCCCACAATTAATTTAAGCCTTAGTTTTTCCAAATCGCACGCCATATCCACCTGTTTGGCGAACCCTAGCGACCTGCACCACGCTTGGACCTTTCAATTTTTAGGCTGTAGGTAACCTGCTAGTCTGTCGCGGCAAAAAAATCGATAATGATGGCAGATGCATGACAGTCCGCTTTCTATTATGGGGCGATTCAGGTACATCTTGTAGGTCGCGGTAAAACCGAAGTCAGCGCATCCGCGAGTTTGTCTGTCAATCCTAACTTTTGATTAGGCTTTAAAAATGTTTAAGCAAAGGAAACATCTTCACAAATTGATCCAGATATCGCTTTGCTATGTTAGCCATCACTTTAAAGCCAATGTCCTTATTTAGATTTACGCCTCAGCCATTCGTATTCTTCTAGCCCTATACTTCCCTGACGCCCTGACAATTGATCACATAGTTTTTGTGCTAGGAAATCTTTCATGTCGGCAATCCATTCGAAACATAGTCCGCCATATTTAAAAACCCATACACCATCCTCTTTTACCGCTTCGATGTAATCTGATGCAGCAGGCTCAAATTCCAACATGGTTTGACGGTATGGAAACGGATAAAGTAATAATCTAATATTTTTTGGGTTCTCGTTGGGAGTCATTCGGCTTTTTATGACCAGACACTGTCTTGGGCTCGCTGAAATTCCAGCTGATGTCATGGTTAAGAATGGAAATGCCCTTAATTGCTTTATTCTTACACCGTCGCATCGAGGTTGAATACAGAGCAAGAAGTCTTTGTTATATGATCCATCATCATTAATTTTCCGGATAATTGAGCCTTGCCCCAGTTTTGGCGACCAGCATTCCGGTAAATTCCGCGCCCCGTATTGCTCCCTTTTTAGCGTGGCCAATCGCGAAAAATCATGGTCAATTCGATTTCCCATGTTCTGGTTCTTAGAAAAAACAGCGGTAAGGTCATCAAAATTTAGCAAGGGTGCTTTAATATTCTTATGTAAATCTTCCAAATTTCCAGTCTTGATCAATTTTCTAAGTGTTGTTTTAGATAGTTTCCTAGGGATATTTTTGTGTTTAAAATTCACCCCTTGTTTCCAGGCATCATCGACCCACCGGTTTGCAATAGACTTTCTTACTTTTTGGAATGCGTCATCGCCCTTTGTTACCAGATCAAATGCTTCCTTTCGAAAAACGGATATATATTTTTTCAACTGAAATGCCTCTTGATCTTTTAGTTGATCCGCAATCCAGTCTTTGTGAGCTTTTACATCAGCATGATTTTGACCAATCTGGTTTAAGGATAAAATTGACCTGAGTTCGCTGGCGACTAAATCTAAAACGAACTCTTCCGAATCCTGCGGATTAGGTAGAAGGCACCGATGACTTACCAATGCTGGATCTAAATCAGAACTGAATGTAGAGAGAAGATGATGGGTCGCATCTCGAATTGAGGCAATGGAATGGAGTGCAATAGACGGTAAGAGCCCACGATTGAGTTTCACAAATTCTTTAATCAGACGAGCTGGAAGGTTCTCCTCAGAAACAGTGGTCTCGCTATTAGGTTCGGTGAATTTCGTACTCTTATTTAAAAATACAATGCGGGTTGTCTTGTTACTAAGAGATAAACTTGGTTTGTCTGGTTTAAACTTTCCAGCAATGTAGTTGACCTCACCAACATCAGCGACTACATCATCATAAATGCCTTCTAAATTTGCCAATGCGGTATAAATTACGATTAGTCTTTGCCGACCTTTTATGGTGTCATCATCATTCAGGATGGTCTTGATTATTTCGCGAGCTTTCTGGCTCCCTTTAACGCCGTCCTTTTCTCCATCAAGTTCCCAGTCTAAAACGACGATATCAGCTGGACGTGCCATTTTTGCTGATAAGCTAATAACTGTGTGGCTTTTCTCATTATTAGCTTGGTTTTCTGATGTTGAAGAAATTTTGTAATCAGCTGGACGATAAATACTGCAAAGAATCTCTTCATCTGCAAATTTCTCGGTCAGAATCCAAGCACGAAGTATGTGTGTCCTGTCCAAATGAGGGTTTGCACTTGGATTTTCGTCAGAAGTCTCATTTGGAGTTCCATTCCTTGACCTAGTTGCACGATTTGATTGCTCATGGCTTAGACCAGTGACAGGTCTGCGACTGAGTTGTTTCTTTTTTAATGAAGCACGGTCTTCAGACATCCTCTGTTCGTTAGCCAATTCACCCTGATAAACCTCTGCTTGATCATCAATGACTACCACCGACTGAAGAAAATGTTTTGCTGCATTTTCATAACGATCTAGAGATGTATTTTCAGAATAGGGCATGAATCAATTACTATACTGCTGTGCAATTATTCTTTTTCTTCTTCATCTGGTTCTGGAAGGATTATTCGAAACGTTGGGTTATTTTGTTTACCTGCATTTTCCAGAACAATATCTGCACCATCTTTGGTTAGTGTCGTTTTTGAAATGTAGAGGCCCATCCCTCTGCCACCGTCCTTCTCTGAGTTCGCAAAGCCAAATATCCAATCCCTATTCTCCAACGGTATCCCAGGTCCCGTGTTAGTTACGGTAAAGCTATATTCATTAGCGTCAAGTAAGATTGATCTTTCCCCACTCCGGCGCGATACGATCCAATAAATTGCATTATCAATTAAATTCACAAATGTCGGATAATAGGTAGAAGGGTAGGCCTCGATCAATTTTCGATCAAATTCACGTGTTGCAGACATCTTAATTTTATGACGTTGTAGTCGATCGCCAAAAATATGTTGGAGGTATCGACGGACCTCTTCCCCCACTATCGGAATCTTATGTCTCTGGAGACGTTTGTTTAACGGCGTGAATAATCCCAAATATCCGTCGAGATGCTCAAAACTTGCCCGTATGTCAGAATAAACATCAGCCAACTCCTCATCCAAATCAGCCCATTCCCCCAAACGCTGTATATTTTCTCGTACAGATCTGATAGTGGCACTAAACTCGTGCTGGATGATGCCAAGGGCGGTACCCACTTGTGCTAGCTCTGTGAAAAGGCCAAGTTGCTCTTTTGCGCCAAGATACTCGGCTTCTAAGGCTGCCTCCTCATCAGAAAGTGAGTCACCGGCTTTTATGGCCTCGACCATTGAATGAATGTGATTGATAACAGCTTCCAGATGATCCGTTTCTCTGTCTACCGTTCTCAAAATCTGTTGCTGAAGTTTTTCTTGAGTTTTTTTGATCTGATTTTCTGTTAGGTTCGTGGTGTCAATTTTTGCAAACTCTACCAGGGCACTGCTAATGGTTTCACTGACTTGTGAGATTCTTGAACTCGAGTCTTTTCTTACTGTCTCCACAAGTTCTTTGGCCTCCTTCAGAGCTTCGTGACCAGTGGATCTGGTTATCCTTATACTTTCGCTTTTTGTATCATTTATCGCTTTCCTTGCACGCCGTCTTCGATCAAGTGCTATGGTTTCCTTTCCTGCAACTTTTGTAATGGCCTTATCTATCCATGTTGATAATGGATGGAAAAGTATCTTCTCCATTTTTTCCATCTCGTCCTGGTAGGCATGCCAATTGGCTTTGACTTTTTTCGACGTTGAAAAACCTCGGGGTTTTTTAACCATAAATTGACTGCGGAGTTCTTCAATTTTCTCCTTGGCAAATGACTCAAGCTTCAGAAGTTCGTGTGTGGCTTTTTCTGTATCATTCAGCTTTTCTATAGCATCCAATCGCTGTGTTATTTTAGAGATAATTTCTTCTGCTAATTCATCTGGCTTGCTGGACTGAACTCTTTCAAAAAAAGTTTTGAGAGAGCTTTCAAAAAATACTTTTCTGGCCTTAATCCGTTTTTCCCGTTTTTGGAGAAGCGATGCTCGGTGTTGCAGTTCCTCCTTGATCCTATTGTATTCGCCGCTTCGATCAGCTTCCTTTCGAAAAAACGTCTTTGCCAACTGCTTAAACAAATCTTCCATAATATCGCGGAGTTGGCGGTAAGCAGCATTGGTAATGAAGCCCTCACGACCTGCTTTTTCCATCAAGTTACCATTAAACTCGGAGGACAATTCAATTGCTCCAAACATCCTTCTAAAAGAGAAAAACCAATCTTGTGCACTCTTTGTTCGCCGCCTTTCAATATTGAGAAAATCGTAGTCGGAATTTCCGTATGGAAGGATACGGATGCCATCTCGATAGATGTATAACCCTCCAATTTTGTTCAATTTTTCGCTTACGCGTGCAAATTCCTCTGGTGGAAGACGTGACTCATTCTTTAAACCTTGGACATATGCAAATTTTACCGAGAATGGTCCGCAGGTTGTCTTTTTACCGTTGTTATATGGCCATTCAAAGGTAAATGTTTCTGGCTCGGCACCATAAATTCTCAATGTCCCCGAGGACTGACCAAATTCGTCAATCTTGCCTTCAAAATGATGATCCGCATTTTCAAATTCCTCTGGAGTGAAGAATTCATGGTTACCAATCAGGTCAATTTTTCGACCGTCCATTCTGTGATCCCGAAATGCAGTTTCAATAACGGGCGCTGGTCTATCAGGCATCATTGTATTTGAAAATCCGAGAAGCATTTTTTGCAACGGTGCAGCAACATCCTCTGAACCAATTTCATCAATGTCACGTTCCAAAATAGGGTCTGTTGGCATTACGTAGAAATGAGTGCCCTGACCTTGATTCCTTAGAGATGGCCCCTCCAAGATTTTATCCACTAATTCAGGATCAATTGAAAATGCATCCAGATTTTTGAGAATTGTGTTTGCATGTTTGGCAGGTATAAATTTCTCTAATGCTTGGACGTTATCAGCAACTTTCTTGGTTAACCTGCTAACGACAGTTTGATCTGGTAAAGTACCACCAAGTAGTGTTTCTATTGGAATAACAACACTATCTAAGTCCACACCTGGTACTTCGAATAGCCCCCAATGAATAAAACTAACTACTAAATCCTGTAGTCTTCCATTTCGTTTTGCACGAGAGAGAATTAGGACTTGACATCCAACTGTAGCAATTGCTAGTCGGCCAATCCCTTTTTCACCGAGTATGGCTCGGCGAATTGTATTTTTACCTAGATAGCTTGGTAGTTTTTTTCTATTGGCGCCAACCTTGCTTTCTGTACCCAAAGTAAGCCAATTATTCTCAAATTCATCTCGTGTCATGCCGTATCCGTCATCTCGAAGGACGAAAGTACCATCGGCACGGAAGTAATCGACCTCAACATGCGCTGCGTAAGCGTCATGGGCGTTCTTGAAAAGCTCATGAATTGCAGTTGGAATCCCTGCTATCTGTTGGCGCCCCAGCATATCAACTGCACGTGCCCGCACTCGTATTCTAGCCATGCACTTTAGCCCAAGCCCTTTGAACATTCATGGTTAGTACTATAACTAAAGTTCTTCAATATAAAGAGGAGTAGATCACGTTAATTTCTGACAAGAGCACGCTTGAGCGTTGGGGCGAGTGATTCAATAAATGCTGGGGGAACAGCATTACCAATTTGTGTAGCTATCTGACTAGTATTCCCTTCGAACACGTAACTGTCCGGGAAAGTTTGAAGTCGGGCGGCCTCCCTGAGCGTGATTGCCCGATTTTGTGTCGGATGCATGTAGCGGCCCCGGGTAATATCTGTACACCCTGTTGTCAAAGTAGGAGCGACGCGATCCCACCACATACGACCATAGACATCGGGAAAACCCTTTACTCCTTTGTGGCATGCGAGCTCTAACTCGCTTGATAGAGAAAAACGATCTCCACCATTTTTTTTAATTTGGGACATTCTCCTTAATGCAATAGATCGGTGGTTACGTGCGAAATGAAGAGAGTCATCTCGATCTTTTTCGCCTGATGCCAATGGCGCTAGATTGCCGATAGCCATCCGAACAGATTTCCTAAGCCTTCCAGGTGTCGTCGGCGCAGGAAGCTTGATGGAATATCCAGATTGGGTTGCAAACAGCACGCAACGCAATCGTCGTTGGGGAACGCCGTAATCTGCAAGATCAATGGTAGACGGGCTACTCAATTCATAGCCTATAGCCTTGAGTTTGTGTTGAAGGCTAACAAGGATTGCGGACACTTCGACATTAGCTAGTCCAGGCACGTTCTCAAAAAATATAATCTTTGGCCTTAGAATCTTTGCAAACCGTGGAGCCTGCAATATTAGGTCTGCGCGTGAATCATCCCCACGATTTCTGTTCTGATTACTAAATGGCTGACAAGGCGAGCAAACAATGAGCAGGTCCAAGTCTGTTCCTTTTAATTGTTCCTGCCGGATACTCTCCGGAGCTACCGCTCGAATATCCTCTAGATAGAGATGGACACCCTTATTGTTTCTGGTATAGGTCTTGCCTGCAAGCGAGTCATTATCTACAGCTGCAACGACCTTAAAGCGTTGATGTCTCAGCGCTGCAGTGACTCCGCCACAGCCGCTGAATAAGTCCACTACAGTTGGCCAGCGCATGTAGAGACCCTATCAAATTATTCAATTAAAGTCATCGCTACTCAGTTAACATGATGCGTGTAGTTGAAGGGATTCACAATTCCGTTGAATTTGAAAAAAAGCTTGCTGAGCAACTTCTTTCTGATGGGAATAACATCAGACGCGACGTTATTTTATCAAGGACAATGAGCTCATCCACACTAATGGAAAAACTTTTGCAATGATAAAGATGTGGGGACAACTCACAACTGAGGCAATTGATCTTATTCTTGGAGAATTCAGCAGCTATGGAATTTCTTATAGAGAAAGCTCAGTGAATACTTAGTAGGACAGTTTTCCGTCTAAAAGCCCAAGTAGACAATGACTTAAGACAGAAATTCGAGTCCGGCCACCACAAGGAGTTTTGTGAGGGGCCTTTGGATCGCCAATAAAGACTAGGCATCAAAATTCGATACAATGGAAACCTCAACGCAGTGTTAAATGATTAGGTTATTTTTCAATAATGAACATTTAAAACCGACAACTGAATGGCTGCCAGATCATCAATCGAAAAAATTTGTCCGTATGCTGACAATTATAGAATAGAGTGTCTAGACGGTCCTGATCACATCTGCTTGAACTGGCCTGCTAAAAAGTGCGGGGATAGAGGTCCTCATGGAACACCAGACACAGGCTTGCTAAGTTCCTGTTTGGTACTTGATGCCACAGCATCAAGATAGCTGTAAATGAAACATACTGTCGGTATTCTTGCTTACGGATCTCTGATTGACGCTCCTGATTGGGAGATTGAGGAAGTTCGGGTCCAGACGATCAAAGGCCTTTTTACACCCTTTCATGTTGAATTCGCACGCTCAAGCTCTAAGCGTGGCGGAGCACCGACACTAGTGCCGTATGAAGGTGGTGGGCATGTGCGCGCGCAGGTGCTTATTGTCGATACGTCTGTCACCGATGCAACCAATCGACTCTACCGGCGTGAAAGCGATAAAGTCGGAACTGATCAACATTCCAAGCACAGCAACAACCCGGGGCCAAACAAGGTCATCGTCAGGTCACTTGAGTGTCAATTCGGGCTCGACGTTGTACTCTATACTTGTTTTGGGGCCACAATTGATGAGCCGACCGCAGTAATACTTGCCCAGTATGCTATTGATAGTGTGGCCGAAGCCAAGCCCGGTAAAGACGGCATCAGCTATCTGAATAATGCGATGAACGCTGGCATAGAAACGCCGCTATCGGCAGCGTATGCCGAGGAAATCCTGCGGCGTATGGGCACCCTCAATCTTGCAGACGCACTCGAAAAGGTGATGGCATCATGAGCACTGATGATGCGGAAGAGAAGAAGTGTGACTCAGTTTTTGCTATGCCAGAGAACTTTATTCCATTGGAGTACCGTTGGCCTAAGAAAGGTGATCATTTGCTTAGTGCAGTGGATGACTTGCCACAAAGCATCACATTTGCAGAACATGTGTTTGAACGGGATGTTTTAATTTGGGATGGATACTTTAAGGCTGGTGCAGTGCTTGCCGACCAGTGTGAACACGGAGACAACCTGGATCGGCACACGCTCATTTATCCGATCCTGTTTTGTTACCGGCATGGCCTTGAACTGGCCATGAAATGCATCATTGGCCGATATGACCAGTTTGCTGAAATCCCTATGCACCATGACTTATGGGTGCTATGGGAAGTCTGTAAGACTGTTATCCTGGAACAAGGATCAGATGGCGAGAACGAAGCGCTACGAGCGGTTGAGCAGGTCGTAAAGGAATTCCACGATCTTGATCAGGGGTCATTTTCTTTTCGTTACTCGACTGACAAAAAGAGAATGGTTATACCTTTGCCCGATGTACCGATTGATCTCACAAATATCAGAGATGTGATGACAGGTATAGTTCATTTTTTTGACGGAGTGGATGCACAACTTGGTTACAACCGAGACCTCTCTTCACAATAGTCAAGTTTGGCAACAGTTCCACATTCAGTAAGTTCTTCTTCACGACAATATCTATGTGTCCTTGTATCATGGGTGTGATGGCAGCACCGACGAGATTATAGTTTGCTCACACTCTAGGGGTGACTCTCCCAGCAGGATCTTTGCTCCCGGGTTCTTTACGTTTGATCTTCCGGGTGTATTTACAGCTTGGATAACTTGTGCATCCCAGGAAGCGCCCGTATCTTCCCATCCTGGTCTGCAGCCAGGCGCCACATTCGGGACATGCCTCTATAGATTGACCGCAGTCGCGGCACTTGTATTTCTCCTGATCCCTGCCCAACAGTCCCTCCCGGCAAACCGGACAGGGTTGCTGCCGGTGTTTGCAATAGGGAAAATTCGAGCAGCTGTAGAAGATGCTGTCATTCTTCTTGTTCTCGCGTCGCAGGAGCCGTCCCTCGATGCATAGAGGACAGGAAACATCACGTTCAGGGACTCGCCCAAAAGCCGTAGTATCGTAATCGTCACCCGTCAGCTCCGTTACAAAAGAAGAGGGTGGACCACCACTGGCAAGCAGATAGGCATGGCGTCGGGCACGGGTGATCGCGACATACAGCAAGCGCCGCTCTTCGGCGTTCGGATGGGTTTCCGGAGTACCAAGCACCAGGTCGAGCAGCGGGTCATCTGCAATTTCGGTGGGGAAACCGTATTTTGCTACACACAACCCCAGCACGACGACATAGTCCGCTTCCAGGCCTTTGGACCCGTGCACGGTCTTGTACGTGAACTGCAGGTCAGGGTACTGCTTCTTCAGACTGAACAGGTTCTGCGGTCGCAAGTGGTTGTATCGCCCCAACAGCAACACACTCGAGGGTTCATTATATTGGGTGGCATCATCGACGATCCTGTCAAGCGCCTCTTTTAGCAGAGACAGCTTCTGTTCACCTGGGAGTCCAACGTGTACCCGTGGACCTTCCGCGTTATGGATTGAACGAACCGTCTTGGAGATCTGTGCCGGGTTGCGCAAGATGAATTCAGTAGCGATTGCTGCTATTCGGTCCACACAGCGGAAGGTGGTCTCCAGGGAAAGCCGTTCACCTTCACCGAAGTGCTGTGAGAACTCCCGCATGATGCTGATGTCCGATCCGGCAAACCGGAAGATGGCCTGCCAGTCATCGCCTACGGCGAACAGTTGGGTACCTGGTGTTCGCTCAAGTAATGCCTTCAGCAATCGAGCCCGGTCCGGCGAGATGTCCTGGAACTCATCGACCAGGATATAACCGAACGGGCTTTTATAGCGACCCGCTTTTACATGCGCTGCGGCCCGGGCAATCATGTCGTGAAAATCAATCTCTTTAGATTGTTCCAGCATCGCCTGGTAGCGCTCGAAGATCGGCTTGAACACGGCCAGGAAGGCTCTAGCACGTGCACGATCTTTCATGGTTGCAGTCCGTTGCATCACTTGCTCGAACGAGAGCTGGGCCGCCTTGAAATGCTGAAGGAAGGTGGCCACCAAGCGTATGAATGGGTCGATCCAGCCCTGTTCCTCCAGGGCAGTGAAGGTTTCAGTGGGTGGGAGAGGGGATAGGGTTACCTCATTGGCGAGGAGTTTCTTCTCAAGATTTCGAAGGAGGGTGCCAGCCGCGCACTCATGGCTGAAGGTCTCGATCAAGGTGGTGCCCTGCGCCTGGTGCAGAGCCTTCTTCCATGCCATCTGCTCCAGGTACTCCTCTTGTGGAATATAGGGGGCCGTTTTGCCCTCGGTATTGATCCCGAAATGCTCGATCCAGATGTCGGGGCCGGGCAGGTAGAAGTCGGGTCGGTAGGGGCCTTTCTCCGACGTACCTGTCTCGAACTCATAGAGACGTTCATACTCGTACTCGATACCATTGAGGTAGAGGAAGTTGGCAATCTCGCACTCCTCGAAACTCTTGACCTGCTCTCCCTTCAGCGATCGAATTTCGTAGCGACGGATGTAGTCGTAATACTTCCCCCAGGTCTTGAACTCGTGCGGGCTTCGATAGGGTGCGAACTGTTCCCTGAACCAGGCCAGTACGGTTTCAGAGATCTCATCGTCTGCGATCAGGTCCGAGACGATTCCTTTCAATTGATGAATAAACGCACGGTCATCCTGAGCCGCCCTGGCAATCGCCGGGCGCTGGCCTTCGACTGTGCCGATGATCGCAAGGCCCAGGCTGTGGAAAGTGCTGATCGTAATATCTTGGGCTGCATCCTCGCCAAGCTGTTTGCAAATCCGCTCTTGCATCTCCTTGCGGGCATCCCTTGCGAAGGCCAGCAACAGGAGTTCGCAAGGACGCCGATAGCCTCTTTACAGTAGCCAGCCCGCTTTAGCCGCAATTACCGAAGTCTTGCCGCTACCGGCTGCCGCGATAACGAGGTTTCGATCATCATCGACGACGACTGCCTTGCGCTGCTCCTCGGTGAGGGGCCGTTTCTCGATCCGATCGAACAGTTCCTGTGACCGCTCCAGTTCATTTCCAATGAACGTGGTGTTGGTCTTTGACCTGAAGTGCTCAGGGTCTTGCAGAAAGTCCAGGACTGTCCTGAGCCTCTGGATTTCTAATGTATCCGAAAGGGAACTTGGCCAGTGGACGGTGAACTGTCCTGCAATGCTTTGCGCGTCATGCCTCAACGCATTGAATATACTGAGCCTGAGATACTCCGGTGGATCTTCCAGTTGCGCAAGCCTGTCGCAAACCGAGTTAAGTATTTCGATCTGGGAGGCCAGTGTTCTTAGCCACCAATCGACCCTGGCATCCTCCAGCGCTTTCACGAAGGTCTGGGCATCTTTCGGGGACAGGCCGGATACCACCGCCTCCTTACGGTCATAGCGCAGCCGTATCCTGGACCAGAACCATCCAGTGTTTATTTCGGCGGACTTGATCTTGCTGAGAGAGATTTTTGAGGATCGAGAACTGAATTCCAGATTCAAGGCATGTGCATCCATGATGATTACTATAGCCTGCCGCGGTCGAAGTGCTGTGAACAGGAACCTTGCTAATCCAGTGCGGGCGACCCTATAAGCTTTTTTCATAGGGCGTATTTTTGGGGTTAGGTACATACTTTGAATATTTCACTCAGTTTTGAAAAATACACAACTCGATATCGCCACTTTGCTGTAGCTGTAAATGAAAGCTTGGTAATATATCTGGCCTTCAACCTTCTCCGTTTCAACCAAATTGGTATGCATACCTTAGTTATAAATCCTTACCCTTGCGTGATCTACAATTTCTCTGGGATTGTCTCGCGATGGAAACTGCGGCTAGCATGGAGGTGCCGATGAGCAGAGAACTATTGAGTTATCCAAAGTTGTAACAAACATACAGTATCCCCAATTCGTAAATACATCGTCAGAATCTCAGTAACACTTACTTCTAGGTAGGTCATGAAAGTAAAGGTACCCGTAGATGAGCATGCATTTGATGAATTTATGCATGAAATTGATTGTGAACTTGCAGCGTCTGGTCACGATATTCCTGTGCGTCCGATAAGAGCCTTAGGTAGGGTTAGTGATCGTTTTGGAATATCTTTGTCGATTCCACAACCTCATCCTAGGGCGGATAAAATTTTTGTGCAAAATCGGTCACTCTCGGAAAGAATTCTTGGATGGTATAAGGATCAGTACGGTGAGCGACTCAAGGTGGATCATTCGCTTGGTAGGATGGTGCTCAAGCTCGATGAAGATGTTTGGACGCTGCGCTTTCCTCTGATTCTTGGGTCAGCCAAGTTTATTGTTTCCACTATGAAAATTAGAAACGACGATCATGTATCTCGGAATAGACCAGTCCATTGCAACGTTGTCGAACTCATTGAAGGTATGACAGCTGCACGGATGCGAACGTTGTCTGATTCTCAGCTTGAGAATATTTTTGAACTATTCAGCCTTGGAATACGGGCATTTGCTATCCTTGAGGGCACTTCAGAGAACAAACTCATCTGGAGCGCCCGTGCAGATATCATGGCCACTACAACTCTTTTGACGTCTAGACCGCCCCCGTACGGAGAGTCCAAGTGGGCCTCGCTTCAGGCAGCTGAGAAGGTGATGAAGGCAATCATCGCACTTCAGGGTGTCAAATTTAGTCACACACACAAGCTGAAAACTTTGGCTCAAGAGTTGAGTCAGGCAGGGATTCAAGGAGAATGGGCTCCATTTATAAAAGCCATTCAATGTTCACCTGGTATCAGATATGGTGAGGTGTCGTGTAGTCAAGACGAAGCTATTACAGCTCATCATGCTTCTTTGGGATTAATTGTGGCGCTTGCTGATGTTAGTTCTGGGCTACGGTCGAACCTAGCTTGGGGGTCGTAGAGTATCTGACGTGTAATATGGCGAAATGATTGCGGATGTAGAATTGTATAGCAATTGAAATTAGCTGTATAAAGCACTGCATATCTGGTCACAGTATCCTTAGATTACAGGTTTGAGTCTTAACTGCTACATCAAATTTCTCTGCAGTATCCGCATGCTCCGGGTGCTAGGAAGTCTCGACTAGGTATATTCATGTTGATGGGGGATAGTGCCCCATGAGCAAATCGCATTACATAAATCTGTTTTTCAGTTCTGGATATCAAGTGCGCCAGCAACACGTAGCATGTAGGGGAAAGAGCACGAATACTAATCAAAGTGCAATAGGCACTAGAGGCATACAGAGCTTCTATGGATGAATATAACGAAACTGGTCGAGTCGAACCACGATCCGAGGCTGAAATCTTTGAGGATCTACGTTCACTTGCGCAATCCGATGGTGCACTTCACGAGATCTCTAGACTCATTTACAGGGACATTTTTGTCACCGTAGATGGGCACGATGGTCACGTTATTGATGACCCAGAGCACCGATGGTTGACCTCGAAACTCAATAAAAACGAGCTGTTGCTGCTTCTCGGTCTCATGGTGCAGTCCCCTACCGACCACACATATACAGCCCAATCAACTAACGATGGATTTGCATCCAGGGCTGATGTGCTCTTTCATGAATTCCACAATCGAATGGTTGCTGACTTTACTTCAACTTCCGACCCGAACATGCACCAAGTTGTAGAGGGAGAGAACTTCATAGGCCTTTTCGCGCGGGAGGCCATCTACTACGGGGCCGACAGCTTTTATCTCCATCAGTACATCAATTTCAGCCGTATGCGCTACCGAGCGGATGCGACGTGGCTAACTCAGAACGTTGGCCTAGCAATCAGCTCGATACTAGATATAGCCAAATACATCCTCGACCGTATCAACACTCAGTTGACAGAAGTTGGGCGCGTTCAGAGGCTCGGGCACCAATTGAGCAACAGAGATCTCACGAACAGTCTGCTAATCGAAAAAGAAGATATAAGAAAACAGTTCGGTGCAAGAAGTGATGCATTCTTTGCGAAGTTTGCTACGCCCATTAGGGCAGCTAATCAGGGGTTTACAAGTCCATTCTCCCTAAACGCGGTCGCAATCGCACCAATCATTGAGTTTGGTGACTATCTTTATATTCCATTGCAGTATCGGCTCTGCGAAAGCATCTACGAGAGCCCGTTTTTTTGGATGATGGGCGACAATGAGTATAAAGACATGCATGCTGAACACAGGGGTAGGTTTTCAGAAAAGACAGCTGTCGACATCTTGAGTTCAGTTTTCGGTACTCAAAATGTCTACGAAAATGTCGTTATTTCGCGGAATGGTCGTGACCATGATAGCGAGATTGATGTTCTGGTGATTTATGGAGAATTTGCTATCGTGGTGCAGGCCAAGTCAAAACGTGTGACGCTTCCGGCGCGTGCAGGGGACACTGCTGCCCTGGAGAGGGATTTCAAAGGTGCGATACAAGATCCCTATCAACAGGCTTTTACATGTATTGAACTAATTAAGGCAGGTGCCAAATGTGTTACCAAGGATGACAAAGAGTTAGAACTGCATGCACTCCCGCGCTTCTTCCCTATGGTACTGTTGAGTGATTCTTTCCCAGCTTCGACCGGACTGTCCCGCGCCATGCTTGAACGGAGCGATCAAATTGCTCCAGTGATTTGGGACATCGGTATGCTCGACTGTATTGCACACCTGCTTCCCACACCAATAGATATGCTGTTATATCTGAAATGCCGGTCTGATGTTTTCAACAATGCTGTGTCGGATAGCGAATACAATTATCTTGGCTATCATATTGAATCAAAACTTGCTCTACCGCAGGACTGTGACATATTGCAGTTGGATCGATACTACGCAACGGTCGTGGATAACTTCATGATAGCAACGGATCTTGGTATCAAAGCCGATCGTCCGGTGAGTATCCTGGAGCGAGTCAAGATTCCTGTGGTATCTGACTTGCTGAGGGAGTTGAGGAATGCTGATCCGATGGTTGCCTCTGTCGTAATTGACCTTTACGACTTTTCAAGTACTGCCCTTAAAGGTATTTCAAGGACTATTCAGGAAGTACGTAAAGAAATTGCTGCGACTAAAAAAGTGATCAAGGCTTTCTCGATTCCAACAGAGTCTGGAGGGCTCACTTATGCGGTTACGCTCCGCTGGGATGCAGAGTCCGTTGAGGCTGCATGCTTAATTGGTGCAAGGCACAAATACGATACGAAAAGTGATCGCTGGTACGTCATAGTTGATTGCATCCAAACCGAAAATCCCATTGATGGTTTGTCGCCACTTATTTGGCCATGGGACGAATAATGAGAGTCAAGCACACGCGCCTTTTCAGGCCGCGAGAATGTTCAACTCAAGTCAGCAGAAACGCACTGTAGGCGAAGTGGCTGGATAGGAACAGAAAAAGTCCTGAAGCGAGCTGAGGAGAAAGTGTAAGTTTAATAGGCATGTATTATGCAGTGAGAGAGTTGGGCAGATGGACCCGGTACAGGCAGCCTGCAATCCATTGATTGATGGGGGCGGGTGTAGTTGTATTGTTAAGTTTATCGCATTTACACACTGTGTTTCATTTAGTAAGTAATTTCGGGTACTTGCTTAGCATTGGAAATGCTGAAGAAGAAAGTGAACAACGTCGGTAACCGAAGAAGACGTGCCCGAACAAATTGTGCCAAGTGCCTAAATTTCATTTAGTCGGTACTTTTGTCGGTATCTAAAGATATTGAGTACAATAATATCCTTTTGTAACAGTAATATAGTGTAAAAGTTCAAATCCGGTTATGGCTCCACTTGAACAGTCCGAGAACGTCCCAAGAAATCTGAATACGTACGCTGAATCTTCTGTATTTAGTTGTCCGTCTCAGTTTTGACATCTAGAAAATATTCCTGAATCACCTTGGTGATTCCAAATGATTCTATGTTTTGAGATTCTGGATACACCAGAATTCGGAATGCAATCGCACAGCTCAACCTGCAGTCGGAACATTATCCTGCAAAATACGGTCAACTAAGGTAGGCAAAACAGGTAGTTCCGTGCCTGTTCGGGGCTTGCTGGATGGAGTTTATTGAAATGGGTCGATGCCAAGTTTACTAACTTTGCATGCGATTCTGATGCGCTGCTGACTGAAGCACAAAAGCAAATATTTGAGGCTGGTTGTTTGCTTAGATGATCAGGTTCTCCTGAATTGCCTGCTTGAGTACTTTTCTAATCTCATCTATTTCCTTCTGATTTTTGGGGCTGCCTAAGTAAGCCTCCATCCAGTCCCCAGTCATTTCCATGAATTCCAATTTCATCTCGTACTGGTCTCTGGTATTTGATTTAAAAAACATACCTTGGTTTTGTGCAGCCTGGATGGCAAGTTTTACCAATTCTTCAATGAGAGCTTTTAGGGCCGTTGAATCAAAGAATGGGCCACAATGATAGTCATGACCCTTTGGAGCAAGCATTTGGAAACCTTTATATGTAGGGTGTACTGCAAGTTCACATAGCAGATCATATGCCTCTTTTCGTTTTTTCTTAGTGAAGCCATCTTTTTCATCAAGTGCAGTGCGAATTTTAGCTGGTTTGAATTCTTTTAAACGCGCAACTGTATCAGCAGTGCGCCAAACCGATATCGTTTCAGGATGTTGTTGAAAGTACCCTAACAAAAATACTGTCTCCAGTAGGTCACGCATAATCATGGCTGCGTTCTGGTAAAGACCTGATAACGTTAGCTGTGTAGATGATGCACAACCATTGAACAAACGCATTCCAAGGAGCCTGACAACTTTCTCATCATCAGCCTCAAGTGATGATGAGCATTCCGTAGAACACATATACAAAATGTCCATTGCTCTTTCAATAAGTGACACATGTTGGAGCAAATCCTTATCGTCTGTAACAGCCTTGACAGACTCTGACCGGAGAATTAGCTGTCCTTCATGTATCGCAGTCAATCTTTTCGGAAAAGAACTCATAAACTTTGCTTTTAATAAATTTAGTAAGGTGTTAAGTCTTCCCATCTGAACCATGGAGGTCATAAGTTGTGTTTTATACTGTAAGTGCAGAGATTCAGGGTATAAATATATTTAACATTTTACATCCTGTAGCAGTAAATGAAATGAGACGGGACACTCGATTTTGCATTTCGTATATGTCGGTTACTCTTCGTGTCTTGGTAAGCTGAAGTTCACTGAGATTTTCTAGAGAATTTCTTCAAGTCCACGGTTGGTGGTTCAATATCCAATTTTTGGTTGTTGGTACTAGTGCTAGTATTAACAACTGAACTCAATGATGTATATATTTGACTGTATCTAAGGAGAAATACAATGGATGATCTATCTGCAGCTGCTACTGCTTACTTCGTTTTCTTTGGCATTTTTGCCTTAATTGGAGGGGCATTAACAGATTCCAAACTGGGAGCATGGACAGGTTTTGTTGCTGGGCCATTGGGACTGTTTATGATCTTGCATGCCATGCTCGTTAAGGAACTGATGAATGGAAAGAATGAGAAGAAACAAGACTCAAGAAAGCCTTGGGAAAATGTATAGCTTGAGAAAACGTGACTGTATAGTTGAAACGGGTAGATTGTATGTGCTATCTACCCGCATGCCTCGTGAAAAACTTGCATCAACAATCGGCGGTCTGTTTGTTATCTACCTCACTCTGCCGGAAATATCTGATTCTTATGGCTGGTGGAAGACCATGCTAGAGAATACGAGTGTAGTAGACATATTTTTGTATGTAGTTGCTCTTTGCGCAATTGCTTATGGTACAACTGATCTCTGGATGGGGTTTTTTGGTCAGCAAAGCTTGCTGACTACTAACCAAAATAAGAAGCCTACGGAAAGAAATGAAATAACAGGCATACATCCAGTTATCCAGACTCATGCCTCTGACAAGGAGTTTTTATCAACACCCATAGTTGAAGTTTTCAAAGAGCTTCAGGCATTAATCAGTATAAGAGAAAAGGAACGTGCGAAACTTTATATAGGTAAGTGGCTTAAGGTACAAAACACCATTGAAGATATTTCACAGTATAGAAGTGATGACAGTGTCAACGTTACATTTGCTGGTGATAAGTGTGTAAGTTACGTGAAAATGAAATTTTCAGATAAACAAACATGTGATGTATTGAAAACAATGGATAAAGATGAACGATTAGCGGTTGTAGGAGAGATAGTAGGTATTACAGGTTACGAAGTGGAACTGGAAAATTGTGAGCTAGTGGATCTGAATCCAAATGACGATAACCTTGAAACATTTGAAGTTTAAAGCACGTCAAGACCATGGCTAAGTCCAATTGGGAAAACTGCACCCTGTTTCACGGCGATAATATGATTAAATACCTCTTAACTGTGTTTATGGTGTCGCTAACTCTTTTATTGGCAGGAAGTATACAGGCAGATGAGTTTCCAATATCTGCTCGTGAAAAATTGGATATGTACAAAGAAGTTTTTGGATTTCCAGAAGAATTCTGGACTGATTGGAAATATCAAAACGATGCAATGAAACTGCGATCTGATAATTCTGCTGTAGCTGCGTGGTCTTCGGCCAGAGGAATCAACAAAAATACCGAAGTTATGGCTCGACTAATACCAGATAGCTCTGGTGTTTTTTGCACTTTGACCTATTTGGTCCCCAATGATGACGGTTTTTCTTATTTTGTGCCTGACAGTTTCTCTATTGTGATTACTTACAAAGGGTTGCCACAAGCCATGGAGAATTGTAGAGAAGCCATTGAGACGGAGTTAAGTTTACAGCCTGCCCCTACTCTTTCGGAAGTCATGGAATCAAACAAATATTTTTTAAAACCTTCCACCCCAAAACAATCTAACGAATAATGGAAGGAAGAATTCGAAATACTGATGTGGATAGTCTTATTGGCTATCGTTGCCTAGGTGGTGGTTTAGTGGGTGGACGCGAAGGAACGCAAAAGGATTCCACATCATATCAGTTGTAGAGCTAAGAAAAGATAAAATATGCACCCTGACTGTTCTTGATTGCATTCGGAGCTTGATCAAGATTAGGATGCACAAAATCGGATTGCTTTGGTTACCGATCATCTAATATACCGTGATGTCTGCCTGATTCCACTGCAACTAAAGCCGATTAGCGAGCACTAACCATGAGTCTCGAAAATACATTGAATATTGCGGCCAATCGTATCAGCCTTGGCCAATTGGACAACGAGGCGCAGGTCAAGCAATCAATCATCTTGCCAGTACTGGGAGCACTGTGTTGGGACTATACCGATCCAGAGATAGTTAAGCCGGAGTACTCGGTAGATAACGGCCTGGTGGACTATGCGCTGTTGGATAATTATTCCAGCCCACAAGTTTTCATCGAAGCCAAACGAATTGACGCCATTGATACTGGGGGTGAAGAGCAACTGTTTAGATATGCATCTAATAAGGGAGTTCCTCTACTTATCCTGACTGATGGCAACCGCTGGGATTTCTATCTCAGCATGGCACCTGGTGTTCCAGCGGAACGGCGGTTCTACCGCATGGAATTACAATTGGAACACAAGATTCAGGAATACGTAGAGTTTTTGGAGAAACATTTTCATAAGGATCGTGTCGTTACTGGAGAAGCCAGACGCAGTGCAGAGGAACGGCATGAAAGCAACTTAGAACGCAAAAGAGCTCTCCGTGCTATTCCGATCGCTTGGCAGACCTTGCTAAGGGATCCCGATGAGATTCTTCGTGACCTGCTGGCTGAAAAGGTGGAAAGTGAATGCGGAACCAAGCCAGAGCTTGATGACGTTGAAGCATTTTTACGGAACATCACAACCACCCTCGTGCAACCAAAATCCCCCTCCTTGGAACAGCAAATACGACGTCCCAAACCTCAGCCGAAGAGAAACAAAATCATCGGCTTTGTCCTCAAAGGAGAGGAAGTCTCCACTGGCACCTCCAGAAGCACTTTATCTGAAATTTTGATGAGATTCAGTTGCGAAGACCCAGAGTTCATAGAACGTTTCGCCACAAAAACCAGAAGCAGGAATAGAAATTTGGTGGCGAAGAATCGCGCAGACCTTTACAACAAACCCCACCTAATAAAACACTCTACACAATTGGAGAATGGCTGGTGGCTAGGAACGAACCTCAGCACTTTGCAAATTCGAAAGCATATTAAAACCGCCTGTAGTGTAGCGGGTGTGCGATTTGGCTCCCAGTTAAAACTGATCGAGCGTTAGGCTTCAAAAATTTAATTGATGCTCATCATAAAATGGCATCCATCTTTGCTTGGCTCGATCATTCAGAAGGTGACCGTCGTAAAGCACTCGATGTCGTTGACCTGTTCCGTGAACAAGACACTCGGGATGAGCTTGGCATTGGAACAGTTAGGGACGCGCTTGCAGATTCATTGTTCCCCGGAATCAGCACGATCCAGACAAGGGCCAAGTACCTGCTGTTTATTCCATGGATATATAAGGTTCTTGAAGCTGGCAAGACAAAATCGAGTCATGTGGCCAGACTGGCACGCCGGCATGAAATTGATCTGATCTACCAGTTACTCAAGTCGGACGATACGGACGGCGTAATCGGTAAGGATGCGAAAGCCGGTTTGCAAAGATTACCAAGCTCAGTGTATTGGGCGGGTCTCAGTGTTTTTGGTATCCGTCGATACCAGGGTTCGCTGGATCAGTATCATCGGTCACTTGATGGATTCTCCCTGAGTCGACGTCAGATTCATGCCTCTGCCGAGGATGGCGTTGTCGAACTGTTTAAGCCGCAGACCAACTGGCATGAGGGTTTGCCACCTGCACTGGACGGGTTCCCTGAAGGAGCTTCGCTTCATCTGAAGGTAGAAGAGGCTGAGTATCTTCATCAGCAGATAATGACAAATGTACCTGGTACCCTGATCGCATTTCTGGTCGACCAGGGGGATTGGTGGGATGCAGTCAGTTTTCCTTGGCACCATCCACAAGTTGGTAAATGCGCAAACCATGTGAAGGTGCAGCTGCATCATGCGGAACTCTTCTCGCTGGTGATGCTGGGGGCTGCTCTGCTCTATAACCTGATGCTGGCGGAAAAGCGGGCGTCGAGCCGCAATGATGGAGTAGGCTTGCCGGAGGGTCTTGTTGGTCATTATCGAAGTTTACTGGGCGATTGGTATGGAGAGGTCGAAGACAAACGCCGAACATTAGTCCAGTGGGTTGATTCCCGCTCTGATTTCTGGGAGATCATTCATCGTGTAAATCCGCGTATTCCAATTCCAACTGTCCATTTCATAAATACCTGGACAGACCTTGCAGCTGGCACAGATGGAGTCGACACTCTCATAAGTGCACCTGCAGCTAGAGACCTCATTCATCATCGTGAGCGTCGACTGAAACTAACGCTGGCTCGCCTTGATAACCCCAGAGCGCTTGAGATGTGGAGCGGTGCTGCCGGTACACAGCAACTCACATATCGTTGGCAGCAAGCTCAGACCATTGTGCAGGATATTCTCCGTGGTCTGGGAAGGGGGTAGGGGATAGTGCTGGCGCCGAAAGATCGTACTCTGCTGCTTGAATCACTGCGCCCACCGCCGGGATTCCGGCTGGATGCCGTGGTATCGACGACTTACTCCCTGGACCTTATGGCGCTATTGGTTGCGCCACTTGCCTTTACCTTCTTTGACTGGGAAGGGGACGATGGTCATCCTACCAAGGACCCGAATGCACTGCTGGAAGCGTTGCGCCGTAATGTAGATCGTATCCATGTGTTTTGTCAGGCAGGCCAGATCGCTGTGCCAAAGACCTATCGACTGCTCTTTGGCTACCTGGAATCAAGTGTCCATGAGGTGCGGGCGGTCAGGGATGGAGGCGTGTTTCACCCGAAAGTGTGGATAGTGCGCTACGTAGCTGATGGCAAGCCAGCGCAGTATCGCCTGCTCTGTGCCTCCCGTAATCTTACTTTTGATCGTTCCTGGGACACCCTGCTTGTACTGGATGGAGTAGTAGGCAAGGAGGCGACAAAGAAAAATGAACCACTTTCACGGTTCATCCGTTCGTTGCAGGCGATGGCTGTACAGGAGCTAACGGATAATACAAAGAACACGTTGGCGGAGTTGGCGAGGGAGCTTGACACTGTAAAGTTCCAGTTGCCGGAGCATATTGAAGAAATTAAATTCTGGCCGTTCGGTTTGCCTGATGAGCAAGATATATGGCCGTTCCCGGATAGCGCGGACCGGGGCCTCGTGATCGCACCATTCGTCGCGGAAAGCACTCTCAGTCGTCTGAATATCTCCGGTGAGCAGACGCTTGTTTCCCGCGTCGACGAGTTGGAAGCGATTGATCCCGACCAAATAGGCGACTACGAAATTTTCGCCTTGAGTGAGGGAACAGACATAGAGCAGGAAGAAGGTGTTGAGCCGGATGATGAATCGGACACAGGAAATCTACTTTCTGGCTTGCATGCCAAGTTGTTTGCTTTTGACGAATCGGGAAAAGGGCGGGTGTGGACCGGCTCAGCGAATGCCACGAACGCTGCATTTCACCAGAATGTTGAGTTTCTCGTGGAGATGCGAGGACAAAGCAAGCACATGGGAGTAGAGGCGATTCTCCACCCTCAACAGAAAGGTATCAGCGTACTACGCGATCTCCTTGAGCAGTTTTCACCAGACGAAGAGGGTGGGGCTGACTCGACTCAGCAGGCTCTGGAGAATTTGCTCCTGCGTCTTCGCCGTTTTGTCGTTGACCTGGAGTTCGTGGTGCATGCTGAAAAGTCTGAAGAGAATCTATTCGATCTCAGGCTGTCTTCCACAAAGCAACCGGATTTTCCAGATGCAGAATTCGATCTGCAATGTTGGCCACTGACGCTCAGGCAGGAGGCGGGCGCGGAGCGCCTGATACCGGATGGAGGCTGGTCGTCCTCGTTCTCGTCAGTATCGTTTGAGGGGCTGACGACCTTTTTTGCCTTCGAGGGGCGGATCTCTGTCGATGGTAGGTCAGGCGCTTGCCGGTTCATACTGAATCTCCCTTCACAGGGATTCCCTGAAAACCGGCGTCATCAACTGCTGCGCTATATGCTGAAGGATCAGCAGCAATTGATGCGCTACCTGTTTCTGCTGCTTGGTGAAGAGGGGGCGCTATCGCTTTCTGAAATCTCCGGTTCCTCACGGTATGCAGGAACAGGGAACGGAGGTTTTCATGCAAAAATTCCAATGTTAGAAGCGCTCGTTAAGGCACTGGAACGTGCCCCGGAAAAGATCGATCAGGTTGCCCACCTGGTGACCGACCTCCAGAACACCGAGGAAGGGAGGGCACTTCTCCCGCAAGAGTTCGAGCAGATCTGGCATCCCCTGTGGGAAGCGCGAGAGGAGTTAACAAGACGTGGGGATTAGGGACAGCGAACTGCCTGATCTTGGAGAGATCAACCGCAGCTTGAAAGATTTTCAGCGACGTACAGCGGCTGCTGTATTTCACAGGCTGTATGAACAGGCACGGTCTACCCATCGGTTTCTCGTGGCAGATGAGGTGGGTCTTGGAAAAACACTAATCGCAAGGTCTGTTATCGCACGTACGCTGCATCATTTGTGGGATCAGGTCGATCGGATCGATATTGTGTATATCTGCTCCAATGCAGACATTGCCCGGCAGAATATCAAGCGGCTGAATGTGCTGGGCGATGAGGGCAAGACGCTACCAACGCGCATCACGTTATTGCCCATCAAGTTGCGCGATCTGAATAAGAATCGAATTAATTTCATTTCATTTACACCGGGTACTTCGTTTGATTTAAAAAGTAATCTCGGCGTAGCCCAGGAACGGATGCTGCTCTATTGGTTGTTGAAAGGCATCTGGCATTATTCCGGAACCGCTCCAATGAATGTATTTCAGGGAGGCGTACAGACCAAACGGTTCCGAAACCGGTTAAAAGCCTTCTCAGAAAAGCACCACATTGATCGAACGCTGGCAAAGGAGTTCAGGCGGACAGTGAGTGAGCGTGTGCGAAAGGAGAAGGACGAGGGTGAGTGGACATTGCGTGAGCGGTTCGACTGGCTTTGTCAGGAGTATCGGCGTTCAGATTCAAGGATTTCGCGTGAAGCCAGGCTTGAGCGTTCTGCCTTTGTGGGAAGACTGCGAAGTTTACTCGCTGAGACCTGCGTCCGAATGCTGGAACCCGATCTGGTTATTCTCGATGAATTTCAGCGTTTCAAGCACCTTCTCAGCGGGCAGGATGATGCGAGTGTGCTGGCGCGCAAGTTATTCGAATACTCCGATGATTCGACTGCGGTGCGCGTGCTCTTACTCTCTGCCACGCCTTACAAAATGTATACGCTGCCAGACGAGAGTGATGATGAGGACCACTATCAAGATTTCATTGACACGATGGGCTTCCTGTTGCGCGATAAGCAGAAAGTGGAGAAATTTGCGGACCTGCTGCGGGAGTACCGTTACGAATTACTCCGATTTAATGATCAATCCCCAGATCGGCTCGAAAGCATAAAGTTGGATATCCAGAAATCGCTACGTCGCGTTATGGCCCGCACTGAACGGTTGGCAATGACTGATGATCGTGCAGGCATGCTCACCCAGATGGAACCAAAGGATGTAGAGCTACTGGCAAACGACATCCTCGCATACGTGGAATTACAGTCGATTGCGCGTGAGCTGGAGATGCCGAATACGATCGAATACTGGAAGTCGTCGTCGTACCTGCTTAATTTCATGGAAGACTACAAACTGAAGCGGACATTCCATGATGCACTGGATGGTGAGGGTAAGACGGAAGTTATTGCGCGAGCACTGTCCAAAGTACAACACCTGTTGCTTTCCTGGGATGACATTGAAGCTTACAGGAAGCTGGATCCACGGAACGCACGCCTTCGGGGCCTTATTAAGCAGGTCATTGACACAAAGATGTGGCAGTTGCTTTGGCTGCCCCCGTCTCTGCCATATTATGAACTGGAAGGGTCATTCCGCAATCGCACCCATTCGCAGATAACCAAGCGGCTGATATTTTCAAGCTGGCGAGTTGTACCCAAGGTTATTTCGACCATTCTAAGTTACGAAGCTGAGCGGCAGGCGGTCAAATCATTTGAGTCAGGCGCCCTGAATACGGAGGATGAGCGAGAACGAAGAGGCCATACCCTGCTATTGCGGATTTCGGTGTCGAAAGAACGGCCCACGGGCATGCCGGTGCTGGCTCTAATGTACCCATCAATCTCACTGGCTCGCCGCTATGACCCACTGAGTCTGGCAAGGAAGTGCGGCAATGGAGAGAAGCCCACATTAAAGCAGTTGCAAGGAGTTATCCGGGCAGATATTTCTAAAGGACTCGAGGCGCTGACAATGCCGATGGATGAATCCCGTGTCGATGAGCAATGGTATTGGGCGGCGCCAATTCTTCTGGATAGACACTACTATCCCAAGGCAACACAGGAATGGTTTGGCCAATTTGATCTCGAAGGTCAGTGGGCAGGAGAAGATTGTAGTGAAGACGACGCATGGTATGAGCACGTCGACCGAGCCAGACAGTTACTCAACGGTGAGCTGACCTTAGGTCGACCGCCAGATAACCTGGCAGAGGTTCTGACTCTGTTGGCCTTGGGTGGGCCGGCCATCTGTGCACTGCGTGCTATGGATCGTTTTACAGGTCCAACTTTGGCAAGTCATGTGGGTGCAAGAAATGCGGCAGGAAGGATTGGCTGGGCATTTCGAAGTCTTTACAACCGGGTTGAGGTAGCTGCGCTCTTACGCGGAATGAAGCAATCGGATCCGTACTGGCGGCGAGTGCTTGAATATGGTGCAGAAGGTTGTTTGCAGTCTGTGCTGGATGAATATGTACACATTCTCAAAGATTCACTCGGTCTTGTTGGTGAAGAGCCAGAGGAGATGGTTGGGGATATTGCCGAAGCAATACAAACTGCGCTAACTGTCCGGGCGTCAGCACTGACTGTGGACGATATCCGGGTGGGAAATGGCGGCGTAACAGTCAGGACGCATCGACTCCCGTCGCGCTTCGCCATGCCTTTTGGCCAAGGGCGGGATGAGGAGAGTGGCGACACGGCTGCGTCGCGTGCGCAGAAGGTACGCGAGGCATTCAATTCACCTTTCTGGCCTTTCGTTGTTACCTCGACTTCTATCGGCCAGGAGGGCCTCGATTTTCACTGGTATTGCCATGCCATTGTGCATTGGAATTTACCCACCAATCCCGTGGATCTGGAGCAACGTGAAGGGCGCGTGCATCGCTATAAGGGACATGCAGTACGCAAGAATATTGCGAGCCAATATAGTCATCATGCTATGAAATCGCGCGACAAAGATCCATGGTACGGGATGCTGGAAGCAGGCAGAAAGGACCGGCAGAAAGGGGAAAATGACCTTGTGCCGTACTGGATTTACCCGATCGATGGTGGGGCGCGTATCGAAAGATATGTGCCATCACTTCCACTGACACGAGACAGGCAGCTTATCGATGCGCTGCGTCGGTCTTTGGCGGTCTATAGGTTGGTGTTTGGTCAACCCAGGCAAGATGACCTGGTTGAGTACCTGATAAAGCATGTTCCGAAGGACAGGCTGGACGAACTGGTCGGACGCCTGAAGATTAATTTAAGCCCATAGGTTGAGAAATGCTCGGAATAAATAGGTACAGGAGAATCATGCGGCGCACATAGTGGTCTTCTCCCCGTAATCTCATCCAGGCATTGTGTGTGAAAAATCTCTTTAAGATGCCTCGGTAGGGGAAGGAGGTTATTGCATGAGGAAGTCGCAGTTTACCGAAGAGAAGATCGCCTATGCCCTGCACCAGCATGAGGGCGGGATGAGTGTCGCGGAGGTGACCTGCAGGCTGGGGATCTCGGAGCAGACGTTCTACAGGTAGAAGAAGTAGTTTGGGGGCTGGCGCCTTAGAGAGTGCTCATCAAAAAGATATAGAAACCATTTGGCTAGGGATGCGTTCTAGTCCGGTTATGTCATTTATAGGTGCCGAAAAGCCAATCCCAGACGGGAACGATCGAGCAGTAGTTTTTGTCTAGGTCGTCCCAGTGGTGCCGGTCGTGTCGTATCACCCAAGAGTTCATAATCATGAACAGAGGGTGTGGAAACACCAGGCTGGTATGTATGACGATGTTGACCCACGAGTGAATGAACGCGATGGCAAGGAACGACACGATATGCAACGGGGCGATCAGGTACATGCTGGTGAACAGGAGTGTAAGTGCTGCCAGGGATTCATAGGGGTTAATGTACAGCCCGTCCAGGGCTTCCGGATATCGAACTTTGTGGTGGGTTCCATGGATCCAGCGCATCAGTGTTGGATGATGGAGTGAGCGGTGCATGACGTAGTACAGCAGTTCGTACAGTAGCAGGCATGCTGCAATCTGGATGGGTATGAGCCACGCGGCTACGGGTTGTATGAGCTGGTCTGAATATATCCACAGAAATGTCAGGTAGTACACGAGCGATACTGACCCGCTGAGTGCGATCAAAAGATACTGTCGCTTTGGTGGCGGATACCTAGCCGTGCGGGGTCGAATATGATATCTGCACAGTCGGTCGGAGCGTACTGCAAGAATGGCGCCAGTCCCATAGACCGAAATGAAGCCAAAGATGGCAGAAATACCCACAATCAGCGTGTAATCCATTATCCCCCCATTCAGTGGTCCTGACGTACTAATGTTGGAGGATCAGGAAAATGCAGCCAGCAATTTTCTCGAGCCTGTAGCCATAGTCATTATACTACATAGAGGCTGGCGATCCTGAATCTGCTTATGGGATACGTTGCGTGTTCACTGTATGGGTCACCTCAATGATGAGCCCTTTTCAGATCTAACCGCAAAGAGCAGGCCGGGTATTTGAGTTGTCCGACAATGTTCAACTACATCCCATACTTTCCGCTGGCAAACTCACCTGTATAGGCTAAATCTGCATGCTATACTGGCCCCGCATTTGATTTAGTACCGAAGCCACTGCGGTATATCCGTGGCAATTAGGCACCTCCGGATCGTGTAACAGGTGCACAGCGGCAACTCCGTCGATCCACCTTCAATGTCCCTCAGGGACTTAGGGCAAGTCTGTAACGGGCCTGTCCATCTTCAATACAGGCAACGCCTGTACCTATTCACAACTCGCTTGTGAAGTTCTGCTATGCAGCTACGTGCTCAGTGCGCAAGTCTAACCTTTGAGGTTATGGCTGTGCTGTGTGCCTGGCCCGTATCTCAATCTGGCGGTAGGTATCCGCACAACGTAATAGAGGGGATGAGGTCGTTGTTAACGACTACCCTGATAAGGGCATCTGGACCTGTACAGGGGTCCATCTTCTACAGAAGGCAACCGGTATTGGTTTGACTGAGTCGTATACCAGTCGAAATGGGGGGTGGTATCCCGTAATCGTATGGCAGCAATGCAAACCAGTTGTCTGCTCCAGCGAGCAGGAAGACCCAGAAACACTCAACTGACAAGGAGAATACACGAATGCGAAACTTAAACTACCAGTTGAAACAGATCTGCAAGCATTGGCGCGACGGCAGTTATGTCACGCAGAATAACAGGGAACGAATGTTGACCCAGATCGCCAACGAACTGCATGGCCTGGGCTACCATCATATGCGGGCGAATTCCTTAAGGCCCAAACACATCGAGGCCCTGGTCAACCATTGGCAAGACAAGGGTATTGCGATTGGAACGATCAAGAACCGCATGGCAGCACTGCGATGGTGGGCTGAGAAGATCAACAAACAGAATGTCGTTGCCCGATCCAACGATCACTACGGAATCCCGCACAGGTGCTTTGTCACAAATGAAAGCAAAGCCAAAGACCTCACTCAAACCCAATTAAGCCAAGTCAAGGACGAATATGTACGGATAAGCCTGGAACTACAAAAAGCTTTTGGTCTCAGACGTGAGGAGGCGATAAAGTTCATACCGCACTACGCTGACAAGGGCGACCACATCCAGCTCAAGGGCAGCTGGACCAAGGGCGGCAAGCCCAGAACCATCCCAGTGCGAACAGAAGTTCAGAGAGAGATCCTTGAGAGGGCTAGAAGCCTGGCTGGCTTAGGATCCCTGATTCCGAGCCAGCGTAGTTACGTGAACCAGTTGAGGGTCTACGTAAGCTATATACGACAGGCCGGACTCTCCCAGCTCCACGGGCTGCGTCATGCGTATGCACAGGAACGCTATGAAGAACTGACAGGATGGAAGTGCCCGGTCACAGGAGGACCTGACAGCAAATCACTTGCTCCGAATCTGCGAAAAAGGGATCGGGAGGCGCGGCTGACCATCAGCCGGGAGCTGGGGCATGAAAGGGAACAGGTGACGGCAGTTTATCTTGGGCGGTAATGCTGTCGCTGTATCAATAGTATCAAGTTATATCTGCAGGGAGTATTCCAGTCCTTTTGCTACAAGTACAGGTCGCACTAGATGTTTTGGCAAGCTTATGCCCATCAAATTCCGCATATTGGGGATATAGAGGTTTTTAATGTGCTTAAAATTTGGTCATGAAATAATTCTCAGAACTGACCCATAGAGCAAATACATGAATCTGAACTCATACTTCCGCCAAATTGTACTAGAGAGCCAAAAACATATTCTTTCTCAGTTTATCGAAGAGAAGCTGCGTGACTATGGCATTGAGAATGACGAACCTCTTGTATGTGCTATTGCTGAACACATACTCTCAGGCTCTGAGGGAAGTTATAAATGGGATGATGAAAAGTATGGTGATGTGAAGTTGATATTTACTAATGAAGATATTGAAGAAATCCTTCAACGTTTAAAGTCTTTTTCCAAAAATGAACTTCCAACAGCGCTCGAAGCTGCAGTCACAGAAAGTGCAGGAATCGTTGTGAAAGAACTTGATAATAATTGGCCAGAGCAAAAAATATTTGAAAGGCACGACTTGCAAGTGTTTCGTGATCGTTTGGAGTTACGCTGGCACAAAGGCTTAGATCCATTGCGCATGCTGCTGACATGTGCACGTGAGATCTCTGAGAAGTTTGAAACTGCCTTTATGAAATCGAAAGCAAAAAGGGGAATCATCTGTCGTGAGGTCCTCATTCTTTTACACAAGCGCGCATGCCAGACGACGATGGAGGCCATTACATTGTTAGAAAATGGTCTTGCAGATGGCGCCCTTGCAAGGTGGAGAACCCTTTATGAAATATGGGTTATCGCGGCACTCATTGAAAAGCATGGTGATGATATCGCGCAAAGGTATCTTGACCACGATGCAGTTGCAATGAAACGGTACATGGACAATGAACTGAAATATCACAACAATGCATCTAAACCCCCTATTTCAAAAAAAATTCAAATGGAGATTAATAGGGATTTCAAGACAGTTGTTGACAAATATGGAAAAAGATTTAGTTCAAACTATGGTTGGGCGTCGTATCATTTAGCCCAAAAAGATCCAAAATTCCAAATGCTTGAAGAAGCGATCCAGCAAAATTCTCTACCGCCTACATACAAATGGGCAAGTCTAAAGGTTCATGCGGGCGTCGCAGGATTGGTGCGAAGTTTGGGAGATCTGACAGGAGAACATGTAACCTTGATAGGGGCGAGCAATGCAGGCCTTGAAGAACCTACAATTAATACTGCTATTACTCTCACTCAAATAACCAGTCTCTTGTATGGAAAAAGTAGGAAAATTGAGAACATGATCGAGCTGGCTGTACTTTGTATTCTGTGTGACAGAGTGCAAGTCGAATGTACTAAAGCTACCCGAAAATTGGAGAAAGATGAAAGCAAGCTCGTAGATGACTGAACACAATGAATGATTTCATCGAAATGTCTACTTATGAGCACTTCAGCAGACGAAATAGCCCACTTTTTATAAGCTTGGTATGACATTGTAGACACCAGCCCATTGACAACGTGGTATACATTCCTGTTTAGGATAGACAAAACAAAAATTGCAGCACAAGTTCAATAGAGGATAAGTGCTCTATTAGAACAAGCGAGTGTAAGTAATGACAGTGAGTAAGAAGTCAGATCGCCGAAAATGGAACTGTTATATTTCGGCACCAATAGGCACAAATATCGAAAATATTCGTTCTTCTCTGTTAGAACGAAAAGTACAGTTACTTCTTCCTAACGACATAGATGATGGTCATGACCTGTACCCAAATGTCCTAGATTTAATTACTAATGCTGATCTTGTTGTCGGTGTACTTACACGGGAGCGTCGATCAGAGTCGGTTATATTTGAGGTTGGTCAAGCAGTCGCTCTTGGTCGCCAAATTGTCGTATTTGCCCCTCCAAAGAGCAGATCTATACCTTTTAATCTTCAACAATTTCTAGTCTTGCGCATAAGTCTCCTGAATCGCAAGGCGATTGATTTTGCATTCGACCAAGTTTTATCAGCACCTTCTTCTCCAAAAAAGTTAGAAAAGATGGGAGTACACAATACCCGCAGTATGGGAGCACACATCGACAAATTTCTACAAAAAATACAAACAGCTGCAGTCGCTAATGATGGAGTAAGGTTTGAAAAAATTATAACTCAGGCAATACGAGAATCAGGTGTTGAAATTGCCGTGGAAGCACCCTTGAATAGTCGTAAGGCGGACCTCGTAGTCTGGTCAGACATATTCCAAAGTATGTTTGGGCACCCCCTTCTAGTTGAAATGAAAGTAAAGCTTCGATGTGAAGAGCATGCTAGGGGCATACTTAGACAATGTGCTCAAATGACTGCAGAGTCTGGAGCAACATGGAGCCTGTTGATTTATGGTGATGGTCCATCAATGACTAAAATCTCATGGACTTCAATCGCTCCCACTGTTCTCACAATTGCAGCGGACGACCTCTTGAGCAAGATGCGTAATCAGTCATTTGTTAATATCGTCAGGAATCTTCGCAATCAGCGAGTGCATTGTGGAATTTCCTGATGCCTGTGATTAATAGACAGGAATTGGAAGAGTTTATCCGTACAGGAGAAAATGCTCCAAACACTACTGAACAAGGCCGGGCATTAGAGGAGCTTATTTGCTCGCTATTTGCACTAGTACCAGGCATCACTATCACACATCGCAATGCACTAAATGTTTTTAATACTGAAGAGATAGATGTTGCGTTGTGGAATGACTGCGATGATGCCGGATTGAGTTTTCTCCCCAACATTATTCTCGTGGAATGTAAAAATTGGTCCGTCCGGATTGGTAGTGAAGAGGTCAGCTGGTTTGATACCAAGCTACGGCATAGGGGGCTGGATTTCGGAATTTTGATTTCACCTAAGGGAATTACTGGCAACCAAGATAATCTCTCTGCAGCACATAGCATAATTTCTAAAGCTCTTGCAGAAAGGCGTCGACTCGTAGTTCTTACAACAAACGAAATCCTAGAACTAGGGAATACAGATGGCCTTTCTCACTTGATCAAAGTGAAGCTTTGCAATCTTGCTGTAAATGGCGCTCTCGCTTGAATGGTTGATTACAAAATACCTTTGTTGTGCATTATAAAGTCTGCGGGATATGTCTAATGATGAGAATATACTCATGACAAAAAGAGAAAGTGCTGCTGTGTATAGTGTGCTGAATCTGACCGATCAGAGAGAAGTGTGACATCATCGCTTTGATGGAGGTAGATAGGTTCTTATCAGACAAGTACTGTTTTATCAAGTTTGGGTCTCACAAAGTTTATTTGGTAGTGCGATTAAAGAAATTATCGATTATCTAGGGAAGCGTTATGGACTGAATTTCGTCAAGTTGGAGTTCTCTGAGATAAAACTTTGAGTAGGGGCACCTGGTTACTTTGAGCGCCAAACTTTTCAAACACTGTGAAAAAACTACATTGTTAAAACACAGTCATAACTTTTGTAGAGGACTATGCTAGTAGGCACAATAAATCCTGAAGAAGAGTCAGGAAACCCTATGCCGGACGAATCTAAGCTCTGTGCCGCTATTGAGTCTACCAATTTCTCTACAGATTCTAAGGTGGGCCTCACTTCGTGAGGCTGCAATTTCGACGATCCCTCACACCTAGGGTGAGAAGTTTACATCTTATCGAATACGACACCGACCACCTCTCGAACACGAAGCAGCATTGGACCGGGTTGTTCCGGATCCGTCGAAAGGCGGACCATTTCTTCGGCCCCAGTTTTGTCCAGACTTTCAAGTATGACTGATTTGGCATCCAGCACTCGCAAGCGCTTGAAGAATGCACAGTCTTCACTATCTTCTGCGATGACAGGTTTACCATCCAATTCGTATAGCGCCTTCGCTAGATCATCCCTCGCAGACTTGGCTAGCAGGTACTGTTGATCCAATGCAATCGGTTCGGCACTGCTTCCTTGAACTTCGAAGACATCCGTATTTGCAATGAGATTTGCCACCATTCGATTATCAGCCGCCAGACATGTAACTTCGGTGTCTGGACCGATCCTATCTCCCGGTTGAAGCTGATCAGCTGCGAACAAAACTCCGATGATCTTGTGCCGATTGGCACCTTTAGCACGTGATATAACGGCTGGTGGGACCTCTCTCGGATTCGACGACGAGGCGGCAAGGACAGCTAAGGCTGGTGTTGCCTTGTACTCTAGCCATCGTCGGGCAACCCGGTGTGTGCCACGATCTTCTATGACCAGGTTGGGAGCACGACACTGACCATCCAAGCGGGTTAGCAGAATGTCTCCAACCCGGGCAACCGGAGAAAGTGTGTCTTTTTCAAGACGGTACGCAGCTCGAGCACTTAGGTTGACTGTACCGCCATTGTTCTGAGGATAAATTCGGATGGCAGAGGCGGCTCGCCCATCTGAATAGGCCGATACTCGCCCAAGTATTTCTGGCTGGACGGCAGCAAGAACGACGGAACGGGACGGTGTGTGATTGCAATTCGCAGGAAGATGAATCGCGGCAGATTCGCCGATAATGGACTTCTGCAGAAACCGATACTCTTCCCAAATCTTACGAATGGCAGGAAATAGTGTCTCGCGCCAGAATTCATAGGCTTGTTTCGCCTCACGGACGGTTATTGTCTCCGAGACCGAGTGATGTGGTTCACTCAGTTGGCTAAACTTACAGGGATATGACGATTTAACAGCCACTAGTTCACCGAAAATTTTGTCTCCATAGGGTGGTTGTTTGCTAGCATTCCGATTTGCAATCCATTCGATCATACGCCCGAGTGTTGCTTCTGGCTGCCTGACAAATATTGGATCAAAGGATTGGATTGAATGTTTTAATAGTGTCTCGGCCAACACTCGGATATCACCGATCATAGAACGCGCACGATCATCCGAATTCTCCGCTATCATCTTGTCGAAGCGAACCTTGGCGAAATCGCCTTCCACTATTTGTGCAGGTTGGGACCACGGATGGCCTGCTTCCATTGCAAGCATCCTGATCTCATGCATGGCCGTCATCTCTAATGCAAATGGCATGCTGTGCGTTGTTACTAGGAGTTGGCAAGATTGACGCTTTCTCAGACCATCTGAAGAACTCAAGAACTGAGCCCACCCTTTCAAGTTACGGCTATCAAAGGTTATCTGCGGATCGTCCAAGACAATGAGTTCAAATGGGCAGTGTCCCAATTCTTTGATAGCTCGGTCCCGGATTGCAAAAACGAACGACCACAAAATTCCTCGCATCCAAGAAACATTTGCTAATAGAGAGGCATCGATTCGCCAGTTCAAATTGCTGCCGAGTTTAGCTTGAAAGGACAGCGATTGCCGGCCCCGAAACTCTGAAACCTCTGCCTTCTGGTAGCTAAGCGCTTCCGGATTATAAATTTGCTGATGAATTATTTTCACCATGCCGGAGACATCGTCGATTGTCTGTCGGGTAGTTAAATTTACAAGACTTCGAAGCTTCCGAAGCGGTTTTATTGCATCTGCAATTTCCTCCCGCAACGCTTGGCGCTTAACGATTGCGTTGTATTTGTCTGCGATGGCCAGTGCCTGCTCAACTTTGTTACTTGCTGAGCGAAATGGCTCCACGCCATCAATCACGCCTTTGAGTTGGAGGATGCGAGTGGTAAGTGACTGATCTTCTTTTTTTGAGAACAGACGGGCCCAGCCATCGCGAAAGATTTGAAGAGACTGTTGCCAGTTCTCGGCCGCTTGGATGGTGCTGTTCAGGTGATCGAGAAACCTTGTGACTCGTGCTTCGTCCTCATCATTTGCTGGTTCCGATAGGTTGGAACCAAACTCGACTTCTTTGATGTCAGTGAAGGCCATATCCAGAGTGTTTTGAGCGATCTCGGCAAATCCAGGCAGGGATTGGGCGATATGTGGAGCCTTGACAAAGTTCGATAGCACCTCATCCTGAATGTTCTGCTTTATAGCGAAGCACTTGACCTGCATGAATTGGTCAGGAATCACGTTTCGGGAGGCTTGCCTGACATTCCCTTCAATCCGTCGACAAGCATCGGCAAGCCGGGTCTGAGCAGCTTCAGCCTCCAATTTAAGGGTACGGAGATCCTCAACCAAACTTTGGTGCTTAGCATTCTTTAGTGACTGCTCGCACAACGGGCACAGCGGGTCGTCACGGTCTTTGAAATGTATTGCTGCTACGGCTTTGAGCCGCAGCAGAGTGTCTTCCTTCTGCAGGACGGACCATTTGACAGCATCGGCTAGATCACTTCGTGCGACTTCCAATGTAGATTTTAGGATTTCGAAATCTTGTTCTCCAACCCGTTCGGAAAGGGTTGTTATACCTTTGAGATTTGCGGGCAAGTTTATTGGTTCATTCCAGCGCACGGCGTCCAGATGCAGTCGATTGACTGTGTCCACGACGGATTGTCGGTGTTTAGCTTGATCGGGATCGAAACCTTCGAATGCTAGGTCTGCAAGCGCTTGAAATCCTTCTGCCTGTTTGCGGATCAAGTCCTCTTTCGCATCACATAGATCCTTCAAGCGTTCGTCAGGAACTGGACTATTGACTTTGATGTCGACAGTCAAATCAAGCCCAGTGTCTAGCTCTTTAATTTTCTCCTGCGCCTTTTCTAGGAGCTCATTAGTATCTTTCCTCTTTTTATCCGAGTCATTGTCACTGGCGTATTTTAAAAATCGCTGACTTCTATGACAGAGTCTGTCTACAAGACTAGCTACATCAAGCAACGGATCCAGACCGATCAGTTGGCGGATCAGGCCCACGAGCTGGTCATTATCGTCAGACTTAGGCATACGGATGTGCTGAATACGCATGGGCATCAGTAACCCGGTTTCGATGAGGGTAGGGACAGTAGTCAGTCTAGAGTCAATTGACACCTCTTCTTCAAGTGCTCCAGGATCACCATAAAGACGGCGCCTTGCCTCGGCCTCCTCTTCGTCACTCTCATTGCCGAATGTTAGTCTGACCGAGACGTCCACAGGTGCGCGGTCACTTCCCCAACTGCCCGGATAAGCTGCGATCGGAGGCCAATCTCCTAGCTTGCCCCCCTCATCGGACATCACAGGCTCTTGACGTGTGGGTTTGTCCAAAATGCCGTATTGATCACGGTGGATTCTGCCAGTCATGGCAAACAGCACCGCATTGGCTAGCGAACTCTTGCCACAGCCGTTTTGACCTTCGATACAAGAGTCTCGACTTGCCACATCAAACTCAAAGATGTCATTGGGCGCAGCGTTTAAACCGCCAAACCCCCGGGTCTCAACCTTTTTCAGTCGCCAAGATCTGGAATCCTTCTTAGCCTCCTCAACATCACCCATCCCTACGGGCTGCGGCTCCATCTCGTTTGGACTCTCACGAAATGCGGCCTCAAGCGCATCAAAGAACTTCGTGTTCTTCACAAGAGTGTCGACAGTTGATGACTGAAGATGGTCGAAGACGACTTCTACTAGCCGTCGTCCATGAAGAGCATTCAATTCGATGGAATCCCCAACCTTCGAATCAATGTATATGGTACTCCCCGTCAGCAAGGCTTCTTCAATTTCTTCGCGTGTCATTCCTGCGCTCCTGTACTGATCAACTTACAAATTATTTGAAGTCACGGCCCATAGAAGTGGCTTAGTGTTACTTGTATTTTCTGTTCTAGCATCAAACCAAATCTTTATCGGCTGCATCGGCGTAATCGACAATGAGCGGTTTGCGAGAGTAGACCGTAATTGATACCCAATTTACCACGTACGGTGCTCTCAGATTGCTTATCAAGTACAGTAGTAAATAACGGTTCTGTCGTCACGAACAGGAGCAAATGGAAATGATCGTTATGAGTTAGCAGGATGCGACATCATTATCTACCTGAATTTTTGCTTAAACGCTGGGCAGAAACAACAGCAGACAAAAAAGTCGAAGTTTTTCAACTGGACATTCCAAGAATTCCGTCTAAACGTCGTAGACCAAAGCACACTGGCTTCGAGCAAGACTTATATGCATTAACCCATGATCAAGTAGCTGGTCTCGAAAAACAACATGTAGAGACTAATATTCTGAAGCACGTAGATAACGAAGCAGCAAAAGTGCTGAACAAAATATTGATTGGAGGTCTAGGTAGCCTTACTAAGACAGACAATACTCATTGGATAATTTTCTTAATGTCACTCAGGGTTCGTAGACCAGAATTTATAAACTATCTCAAGTATGGTGAGCCCGATGAATTTAAAGCAACTCTCATTGAGAGTCCTGAAAAGTATATTGCTAAATCAGGTGACTCTGACCCACACGCATTGGCAGAACATGCAGAAAAGGAGAATCCAGGGATTACTGATAACTTTGGGATGGTGTACTTTGGGCATATGATTACCGAACCAGATATAGCAATGAAGATAGGCCGCATGACATGGAGCCTATATCATTTCAAAAAGCTAAAAAATCACCTGTTGCTTTCTGATGATCCACTAATACTTACTGAAAAAAGTATAGATCATCCCGATTTGATAATTATGTTGCCTCTCAGTCCAGATAAAGTGTTTATAGCTACCAAGGCGCATCACGCTACACGCTGGCTAAGTCAACATCGAGCTAAGGATGTGTTGACATATATAAACGAGTGGTCACTTTTGCAGTCAAAGAAACGCATAATTGCTCGCAATAAGTCTCCACACAGATTTATTCTTAACCGCAATAATAAACGGCGCATGAAGAATAAATAACAAAAATGGATCAATACTGATGCATTTGGTCAAGCCGTGATCTCAGACCGGGAGACAGTGGCTACAATGGGTCGTCTATTTAGACTTCCTGGATCGTGCAAATTTGGTGGGTCGATTTGAAACTGGCCGCTTTGGTATTTGATGTGGATGGCACAATTGCCGAGACAGAAGAAGCTCACCGTCAATCATTTAATCACGCCTTCATACAGGAAGGGTTGAGTTGGCACTGGTCAACTGAACTGTATAGTGAATTACTCGTGGTGACGGGTGGTCAAGAGCGCATTCGCCACTATCTCACTCACTACTCGCCTGAACTTAAAGCACCGGACTGCCTGCCTGACTTCATTGAGGGTCTTCATAAAATCAAGACAAGAAAATTTCATGAGGCTTTGTCATCGGGTCGGATTCCGTTGCGCCCCGGTGTAAAACGCCTGATCCAGGAGATGCGCGCTGCCGACGTTCGTCTGGGTATTGCCACCACGACAACCCACAGCAATGTGATTACTCTACTCGAGACGAGTATGGAGCCGGATGCTCCTGGGTGGTTCGATGTAATCGCCGCAGGGGATGTGGTTCCAAGGAAAAAACCTGCACCCGATGTCTACCATTTAGCTTTGCAGGAACTGGGTGGAGTCCCGGATGCGTGCTTGGTGATTGAAGATTCGCAAAACGGACTGAGATCCGCGCTCGATGCCGGACTCAAGACCGTAATCACGGTCAGCCAGTACACTCAAACCCATAATTTCAGTGGAGCCAGTCTCGTGGTGGACCATCTTGGGGAACCGGATATGCCATCCACCGCCTCCAAAGGAAGCTTGAATGCAAGCCGCTGTATTGATCTCAACTTGCTGGAAAGTCTGCTCTGCTGAACTCATGGCAACTCGTCATTGGCGGGCAAACCCAGGTTCCAGTGGGTCAGTACCAGCAGGGCATCTGCATCCATCGTCTGTATTATTTATTGGGTTAGAGATAAGCAGCCATGAGTACTGGGTTTCTGGCTGGATTCATTGGTTTTATCGAAAATTGCCAGTATGCTGGTCTTGGGCCACAATGATCGTTGAACCCGCAATGTGCTCTACTAGTTCATCTAGGACCTGAAGAAAGCCGACTAAGCACGAAGAGGGCCTCGAGACTCCAGGGCCTGAGATGGCTGTGAACTTTCTAAAAAGTGGTTCCAAACACCCTGAATTCACGATATAGTTACTTGTTTGGCAATTGCAAGGTACTGAGTTAAGGCCAGTAGCTCAATTGGCAGAGCGGCGGTCTCCAAAACCGCAGGTTGGGGGTTCGATTCCCTCCTGGCCTGCCAGTAACGGATGCGCTCAAGAGCTACTTACTCGACAGGTATAAATTTTAGGCAGGACATGGCAGGAAAAGCTGACGTTACTGCAGGCAGCGTGGACACCCTGAAATTGGCCGTTTCGGCAGGGATAGTGGGTGCCAGCTTGCTCGCATTCTATATATTTTCGGACCTGCCACTGCTGTACCGTGTGCTGGGCATCGTGGCGGGCGTGGTCCTTGCAGCGGTCGTGGCACTGACCACGGAGCGTGGACGCGCGTTTGCAGGCTTCATGCAGGATGCGCGCACTGAAGTGCGCAAAATGGTGTGGCCCACACGTATAGAGACCTTGCAGACAACACTCGTGGTACTTGTAGTCGTGATCATTCTTGCACTGTTTTTATGGCTCGTGGATCGCGGACTAACCTCTTTAATACAGCTCGTAATCAGGTAAAGGCAGGCAGATGGCGATGCATTGGTATGTTGTGCATGCATATTCCGGGTTTGAGCACCAGGTGAAGCGCTCATTGGCGGAACGGATCGAGCGATTCGAAATGCAGGACAAGTTTGGCGAGATCCTGGTCCCTGTCGAGGAAGTGGTCGAGATGCGGGAAGGGCAAAAGCGCCGCAGCGAACGGAAGTTTTTCCCGGGCTACGTGCTGATGAAGATGGAAATGAACGATGACACCTGGCATCTGGTCAAGGATTGTCCTAAAGTGCTCGGCTTCATTGGCGGCTCGACGGAGAAGCCCGCGCCCATCACAGAGAAAGAAGCCCAGAACATCAAGGAGCGCATGCAGGAAGGGGTGGAACAGCCCAAGCCCAAGGTCCTGTTTGAGCCCGGCGAGGTGGTGCGTGTCACCGATGGTCCGTTCAACGACTTCAACGGCGTCGTTGAGGAAGTGAACTACGAGAAAAGCCGCATGCTGGTGGCCGTGCAGATATTTGGACGCTCGACCCCGGTCGAGCTCGGTTTTGGCCAGGTAGAAAAAGGTTAGGGAATAACAAGCGATGGCAAAAAAGACAGAAGCATTCATCAAGCTGCAGGTCCCTGCAGGCGATGCCAATCCAAGTCCTCCCGTGGGCCCTGCACTCGGACAACACGGGGTCAACATCATGGACTTTTGCAAGGAGTTCAATGCCCAGACACAGGGCCTTGAGAAGGGCATGCCGGTACCCGTGGTCATCGAGGTGTTCAGCGATCGAAGCTTCACGTTCATTACCAAGACACCGCCAGCCGCCGTGCTGCTAAAGAAGGCCGCGAAGCTGGACAAGGGAAGCGGGCGCCCCAATACGGAAAAAGTGGGCAAGGTGAACCGTGCACAACTTGAAGAGATTGCCAAGGTGAAAATGCCCGACATCACCGCCGCGGACATGGATGCGGCCGTTCGCACGATTGCAGGCAGTGCCCGAAGCATGGGCCTGGATGTCGAAGGAGTCTAGAAGGATGGCGAAACCCGGTAAGAAAATTCGTGCCGCACGTGAGAAGACCGGAATCGATACGGTCTATGCGCCAACAGAGGGGCTGCAACTGGTCAAGGAATGTGCCGGGGCCAGTTTCAAGGAGTCGGTCGATGTGTGCGTGAAGCTCGGTGTGGACCCCAGGAAATCGGACCAGGTCGTTCGTGGCTCGACCGTGCTCCCGCACGGTACGGGTAAGGATGTCAGGGTGGCAGTATTTGCCGAAGGTCAGCAAGCCGAGGCGGCAACCGCTGCAGGGGCCGATATAGTCGGCCTGCAGGAGTTGGCCGATCAGGTCAAGGCCGGCCAGATTGATTTTGATGTGGCCATTGCCACACCGGATACCATGAAGGTCGTCGGTAAACTGGGACAGGTACTGGGGCCGCGTGGACTGATGCCCAACCCCAAAGTGGGGACGGTTACGGCCAATGTAGCCGATGCCGTGAAGAATGCAAAATCGGGCCAGGTACGCTTCAGGACCGACCGAGGCGGACTCATTCACTGTGCCATCGGCAAGGTCACGTTCGAGGCGGATGCCCTGGAGGAAAACTTGAGGGTGCTGCTGGCAGACCTGGTCAAGGCCAAGCCGGCTTCGGCCAAGGGAATCTACATCAAGAAAGTGACGGTTTCATCCACCATGGGCCCTGGCGTTCGGGTGGATCAGACGGAACTGGTGTAAGACCGGCGGATGTGTAGAGGAATATAGGGAGTGTAGCCATGGCATTGCGACTTGAGCAAAAGAAAGATGTTGTGACCGAAGTGGCCCAGGTGGCCGCGAGTGCACATTCTGTGATTGCAGCCGATTACCGTGGCCTGACGGTCAGCGAATTGACGAGCCTGCGTGCACAGGCACGTGAACAAGGCGTCTACCTCAAGGTCGTCAAGAATACGCTGGCCCGCCGTGCGCTGCAGGGCACTTCGTACGAGTGCATGGACGAGGGCCTGGTAGGGCCACTAATGCTGATGTTCTCAAAGGATGACCCGGGTTCTGCAGCACGCCTTGCCAAGAACTTCATCAAGGAAAATGAATTACTGGAAGTCAGGATGATTGCCGTGGGCGGCGAACTCCTTGAAGCTTCCGCGCTGGAGAAACTCTCCAGCCTGCCCAACAAAGAGCAGGCCATTGCACTGTTGATGGCCGTAATGAAGGCACCGATCGAGAAACTGGTGCGTACCCTGGCAGCGCCACATGGGACCCTGGTGAGAACCGTGGCCGCCATCAGCGAGCAGAAAAAGGCGCAGGGCTAGCTAAAGATTTAGATTTTGTGATTTGGAATTTGATTTGACTAGGAGATGAAAAATGGCAGTTACGAAAGAAGAGATTCTTGAGACGATCTCAGCAATGAGTGTGATGGATGTAGTGGATCTGATTTCCGCCATGGAAGAGAAGTTCGGTGTTTCCGCAGCCGCAGTCGCGGCAGCTGCACCTGTGGCGGACAGTGGTGGCGAGGCCGAGGCTGAGAAAGACGAATTCGATGTCGTCATGACGAGCTTTGGCAGTAACAAGATCGCCGTCATCAAGGTCGTGCGGGCCATAACCGGGCTGGGACTCAAGGAAGCCAAGGATATGGTCGAAGGCGTTCCTTCCACGATCAAGGAAGGTGCTGCGAAAGAAGGTGCCGAAGAAATCAAGGGGCAACTCGAAGAAGCCGGTGCAACCGTAGAGCTCAAGTAATCCTTGCTCTACACATTCCCGAGACTGATCAGTCAGTGTCCGCAGATGCTGTCGGGTCTCTTTGTATGCGCGTTTTGATAATGGGGTGATATCGATGGCATATAGCTACACTAGCAAGAAACGAATTCGCAAGGATTTTGGCAAACGGCCTGAAATCCTGCCAGCGCCTTATCTGCTGCAGATCCAGCTGGCCTCGTACCGGCACTTTCTCCAGGATGACAAGGTAGGTGCAGAACGCGAGGATGCCGGTCTGCATGGCGTATTCAAGTCGGTATTCCCGATTATCAGCTACTCTGGAAACGTTGAGCTGCAGTATGTCAGCTATCGTCTAGAGGCCCCTCCATTTGAAGTCAAGGAATGCCAGCTGCGCAGCCTGACCTACCATGCGCCGCTGAAAGTTCTGCTGCGCCTGGTCATCTACGACAAGGAAGCCCCGGCCAATTCCAAGAAGGTCAAGGATATCAAGGAGCAGGAAGTCTACATGGGTGAGCTTCCGCTGATGACCGACACCGGCGCCTTTGTGATCAACGGCACGGAACGGGTCATCGTCTCCCAGCTGCATCGCTCCCCGGGTGTGTTCTTTGACCATGACAAGGGCAAGACGCATTCCTCGGGCAAGCTGTTGCACTCCGCCAGGGTGATTCCCTACCGCGGCTCATGGCTTGATTTTGAGTTTGACCACAAGGATTGCCTGTTCGTGCGCATCGACCGGCGCCGCAAGCTTCCTGCCACCATTTTGCTGCGCGCACTGGGTTTCAGCAGCGAGG
>JAPOQE010000019.1 GCA_026710875.1 Gammaproteobacteria bacterium
TAAAAGAGCTGTTTGACGCCGATTATGCCAACGTTCAGCCGCATTCAGGCTCCCAGGCCAATGCCGCCGTCTACCTGGCGCTGCTCAAGCCGCACGACACCATCATGGGCCTGTCGCTTTCCCACGGCGGGCACCTGACGCATGGCTGCCCGGTCCATTTCTCCGGAAAGGTATTCAATGCCGTTCAGTACGGGCTCAATCCAGATACCGGTGAAGTGGACTATGAAGAAGTGCATCGACTGGCCAGGGAGCACAAGCCAAAAATGATCATTGCCGGTTTTTCTGCCTATTCCAGGGTCTGGGACTGGCAGCGGTTCAGGGATATCTGTGACGAGGTGGGCGCATTGATGGTCGTGGACATGGCCCATGTGGCAGGACTCATTGCTGCAGGCCTGTATCCCAATCCCGTGCCTTTGGCAGACGTCGTGACCTCGACAACCCACAAGACCCTGCGCGGACCTCGTGGGGGCATCATCCTTGCGCGAAAGAATGATGAGATCACGAAAAAGCTCAATTCCATGGTATTCCCGGGGACCCAGGGCGGCCCGCTGATGCACGTCATCGCCGCCAAGGCCGTCGCCTTCCTGGAAGCCCTGCAGCCGGAGTTCAATACATACCAGCAACAGGTCCTCAACAATGCCCGGGTCATGGCAAAGCAGTTCATGGAACGCGGCTACAAGATCGTCTCAGGCGGCACGGACGACCACCTGTTCCTGGTCGACCTGATTGACAAGGGGATGACCGGCAAGGATGCAGACGCTGCACTGGGCAGAGCCAATATCACCGTGAACAAGAATACCGTGCCGAACGATCCGCAGTCTCCTTTTGTGACCAGCGGCCTGCGTATCGGCAGCCCGGCTGCAACCACGCGCGGATTCAAGGAGCAGGAATGCAGGGAACTCGTCAACTGGATGTGCGACATCCTGGACGATATCGAAAACGAGCAGACGGTCGAGCGTGTGAAGGGCCAGGTGCTGGCACTGTGCAAGCGATTCCCGGTCTACCAGGCGAGTGCGGAGCAACAGGCTGTAGCGTAGCTGTCTGCTGTCTGACAACTTCCCGGCAAAGACATGCATTGCCCCTTTTGCCGTTTTGAGGATACGAGGGTCATCGACTCGCGCCTTGCGCGCGAGGGTGACCAGGTACGGCGCAGACGCGAGTGCCTCCAGTGCAATGAGCGCTTCACAACCTATGAAGCGGCAGAGCGCAGCCTTCCACGGGTCGTCAAGCGTGACGGCAGACGCGAGCCATTCGATGAAGATAAGCTGCACAAGGGTTTGACGCTTGCGTGCGAGAAGCGCGCCATTGCGACAGAAACGATCGATTCGATCATCAGCCGGATCTCGCGCAAAACACTCGGGAGCGGGAAGCGGGAAGTGCGCTCCAGCAGTATTGGTGAATGGGCCATGCAGGAGTTGCGGATGGTGGACCAGGTGGCCTATGTCCGTTTTGCTTCCGTGTACCGCAGCTTCGAGGATGTCCGTGCCTTCAAGGATCTGATTGAACGCGTGGAGAAGGATCTCGCACCGGAAATGCGCAAAGGCCAGCTTCCGTTGATCGCTGATGAGCCGGACTGAACGTCTCCATCAACCGCACCAGCATGCCCTCCACATTGAATGATCATGCCTGCATGGCCGAGGCCCTGCGCCTTGCGAATAAAGGACTGTTTACCGTCCGCATTAATCCCAGGGTAGGCTGTGTCATTGTCAGGGAAGGCGACATCATCGGGCGCGGATATCACGCCAAGGCAGGTCAGCCCCATGCAGAATCCAATGCCCTTGCGGATGCATCCGGACCCATCGACGGGTCTTCGGTGTATATCACGCTTGAGCCTTGTGCCCATGTGGGAAAAACACCACCCTGTACGGAGGCACTCATCGCAGCAAAGGTTGCACGTGTGATCGTGGCAGTCCAGGACCCGAACCCGCTGGTCAGTGGCAAGGGGCTCGCCTCCTTGCGCCAGCACGGCATTGAAACCCGCTGCGATGTATTGTCAGAAGAAGCTCACGAACTCAACAAGGGGTTTTTCAAAAGAATGCGCACGGGCAGGCCGTACGTCACGGTAAAGTCTGCCATCAGCCTGGATGGAAAAACGGCATTGGCCAATGGCAAGAGTCAATGGATTACCGGAGAGCCCGCACGTCATGACGTGCACAGGCTGCGCGCCAGGAGCTGTGCCATCCTGTCGGGGATAGGTACGGTCATGGCGGATGACCCACAACTGAGCGCACGGCTCTCCAGCAAGGTGCAGGATGAGCAGGAATGCGTTGAGCAGCCCTTGCGCGTGATACTGGACACCCGACTTCGCATCCAGGATTCTGCCAGGGTATTGGATGCCCCGGGTAAGGCCCTCGTTTATACTTGCTCGCAAGATGCTGAAAGAATTGACAGGTTAAGAGGCGAAACTGTTGAAGTGGTCGCGCTCGAGCAACCATCGATCCCCCTCGACGAGGTGATGCGAGACCTGGGCGCACGCGAGATAAACGAGGTGTTTGTGGAAGCTGGAGCGACACTCGTGGGCAGCCTGCTGGACCAGGGTCTGGCAGATGAGTTCATCGTTTATATTGCACCTCACCTGATCGGTGAGTCGGGTCGTGGGCTGGCTACATTGCCATCGATTTCAGACATGCA
>JAPOQE010000020.1 GCA_026710875.1 Gammaproteobacteria bacterium
CGACAAAGACGTAGTCGTACTTCTCCTGCAGGGGTTGCAGGGCCTCGCGCAGTCTGAACTCGCGGCCCTGAAGCTCCAGCAGGCGCACTTCGGCGGTGGTCAACTGCTCGTTGCCGGGCATCAGGTCATAGCCGCCCTTGCACTGGTGAACGATGGCCTCGCCGGCCAGGGCATCCTTCATCAGGACCTCGGCCGAGGAGAGTTCCACCGCACGCTTGTCGACCCCGGAGCCGGTGGTGGCATTGCCCTGCGGGTCCAGGTCGATCAGCAGTACCCGGCGCGGACGGTCGGCCACGGCGGCTGCCAGGTTGACCGACGTGGTGGTCTTGCCCACCCCGCCTTTCTGGTTGGTAATGGAGACGGTTTTCATGCGTGTTTGTCAATCACCCCGATGTGGCGGGGCGTTTCAGCGTGCGGTACGTGTGCCGGATACACCCCCTGCAACCGGTAGCCCTTCGGCATCTCGGGCAGTTCGCGGTCCTGGCCCAGCATCAGCAGCACGCGTCCCCGCACCAGCAGGTGATCCACCCAGGCCAGCAGCCGGTGTGCCGGGGCCAGCGCACGGCTGACGACCGTATCAAACGGTTTTTGTGGAGTGAACGCTTCAACCCGTTGTCGGTGCACCTGGACATTTTGCAGGCCCAGTTCAATGATGCACTGGCGGATGAACGTGGTTTTCTTGGCATTGGCATCCAGCAACAGGAACTCCCGCTCGGGGCAGACAATGGCGAGCGGGATGCCGGGCAGGCCGGCACCGCTGCCGACATCGATCACCCGGTGACCCTCGATGTAGGGAAGCGGGCTCAAACTGTCAAAGATATGCCGGCGGATCAAGGTTTCGGTACCTGCTGTGGCCGTGAGGTTGTAGGCCCTGTTCCATTTTTGCAAAAGCCCTACGAATTGTAGCAGTGCCTCCCGGCAGGATGCATCTGCCACAACCTGCATCTGTTGAAGTCCTGCTGCAAGCTGTGTGCCGTCCTGCGTGTCCGAAGCGGCGCTTGGCGGTGCAGCCTGTGCTCTCACGCGCTTTGCTTCAGTTGCTCACGCGCCTTGAGATGAACCAGCAACAGGGACAGGGACGAGGGGGTGATGCCCGGAATCCTGGCCGCTTGTCCCAGGGTGCGCGGGCGAAGTTCACTCAGTTTCTGGCGGGCCTCGTTCGACAGCCCGGAAATGGCGGCATACTCAAGCTCCTCTGGCAGCGCCACGTGTTCCTGGCGGGACAGCTGGCGGGCCTGGTCGTTCTGGCGTTCGATGTAGCCGGCATAACGTGCCTGGATCTCGATCTGCTCGGCGACCTCCGGTGCGACTGCCGTGGCCTCCCCGGGCACCAGCGAAAGCAGCTGGGCAAGGTCCGTCTGTGGCCTTCGCAACAGCTCGTACACGCTGTACTCGTGCCTGAGTTCTGCCCCCAGCATCTGCCGGGCCTGCGCTGGCGACACCTCGTGCGGGTGCAGGTAGGTCGTCTGCAGGCGCTGGGTTTCGTGCTCGATCGCCTCGCGCTTGGCGGCGAAAGACTGCCAGCGTGCCTCTGGCAGACAACCCATTTGCCAGGCGGTTTCACTGAGGCGCAGGTCGGCATTGTCCTGGCGCAGGATCAACCGGAATTCCGCGCGACTGGTGAACATGCGATAGGGCTCCAGGGTGCCTCTCGTGACCAGGTCGTCGACCATGACGCCAAGGTAGGCCTCATCACGTCGCACCACCCAGGCCTCTTTTTCCTGCACCCTGCGGGCCGCGTTGATGCCGGCAAGCAAACCCTGGGCGGCGGCCTCCTCATAACCGGTGGTACCGTTGACCTGGCCCGCGAAATACAGTCCGCGCACGGCCCGCGTCTCGAGACTGGGCTGAAGGTCACGCGGGTCAAAATAATCGTATTCGATGGCATAGCCGGGGCGCG
>JAPOQE010000021.1 GCA_026710875.1 Gammaproteobacteria bacterium
GCTCTTCCGATCTCACCCGGTATCTTTCCCTTCGAGTTCCTGCACACGCTGTTCCAATTCCTTCACGCGCAACTGGCTTTGCGCCAGCATTTCGCTTTGTGCATCAAATTCCTTGCGTGTAACCAGTTCAAGTCGCTGAAATACACTTTCTGCAACCGCACGCGCATTTTTCTCGACCTTGTCCTTGCCGCTCCTCAGATCATCAGGGAGCACAGCATCGAGCTTGCGTGATAACTCATCCAAAATACTGGAATCAAGTTTCATAGCCGGATACTCCATATAAAACTAGAAAACTCCTCACCCTAGCATACTAGTGCTAAATTTTTATGCACCTAAACCGTGCATACAGGACTCAGTTGTGTGCACGATCGTGCATGCAGTCCAACTCAATATCTGCTAGATACAAATAACTTATTGATTTAAATAGAATTACTGATATTGGCACGATGTGTGCTTGAGTTCTTGTACGTTTTATTGAATTAAGTGTCCGGGAGGAAGACCGATGTACAAAAGATTATCCAAGATATTGCTCATGGCCGTCATGATCAGTCCTGTGGTGCCGTTATCAGTTGCAGCCGAGATGAGTGTGACGGGAAATGCCGGGGTCCTGTCGGATTATATTTTCAGAGGGATCCCACAAGATTCTGGTGTTGCTAACGGAGGCGTCGATCTGGAATTTGGGGGATTGTATCTAGGCACATGGATTGCAGATGTAGGGGAAGGGATCGAGCAGGATTTTTACACAGGATATGTGCAGGAGTTACCTGGCGGTCTGTACCTTGGTGCTGGGTTCACCAGCTATCAGTACTCCGATGACTTCGACGATGAGTATAACGAAATCAACGTGTATGCCGGCTGGAGCAGCGAGAATCTGTCGCTGGACCTGGAGTATACGGATGGTGAGTACAACGGAGTATTCACTGAGCTTGTGAATGGTGTAGAGGTTGACAAAGGTGACGAATACGGATTCGTTGCAGCTACCCTGGGCTACGGTGGGGCTTATCTAACCTACGGCGATTTCACCGATGATGCCGATGAAGCTTTGGGTAATTACATTGAATTTGGCTACTCGCTTGATGTTTCAGGGTTTGAGGTGACTGCAGCAATCGTACACACAGATGCTGAAATCTTGCAGAACGAAGATGACGATGATGAAACTGAGGCTTATATCAGTATTCATCACAGTTTTGATCTTATGTGACGGAAGGGCACGAACAGATCGAGATGTTTCCACTACCTTATCCAGTTTGAATTTAGACCACTCAGATCAACAGCAAAATCAGGAGTAATAACTATGAAGCTTGTTACCGCAATTGTTAAGCCGTTTAAGCTTGATTATGTACGTGAAGCTTTGTCGGAAATAGGTGTAACAGGTGTGACCGTTGTCGAAGTCAAAGGCTTCGGCAGACAGAAAGGGCACACGGAGTTATATCGGGGTGCAGAGTACGTGGTCGATTTCTTACCCAAAGTGATGCTGGAAATCGCTGTCGACAGCGATTTGCTGGATTCGGTGGTAGAGGCAATCAGTAAAGCTGCCAACACAGGAAAAATCGGTGATGGAAAAATTTTCGTCACACCTCTCGAACAAGTTGTTCGTATACGTACCGGCGAAACAGGTACGGATGCCCTGTAAAGATAAATACATTCCTTAGGAGGAAGTTGTGGTAGATCAAATTTTTGAATTGCAATATGCGATTGACACCTTTTACTTTTTGGTGTGCGGCGCATTAGTGATGTGGATGGCTGCCGGCTTTTCTATGCTCGAGTCAGGGCTTGTACGGAGTAAAAATACAGCTGAGATCCTTACCAAAAATGTCGCGCTTTATTCAATAGCCTGCATCATGTACATGATTTGTGGGTATATGATCATGTATGACGGGGCATGGTTTTTATCAGGCATCGCCGGTGGTGAGAGTCTGGTAGATGATGTATTGGCTGCTTCTGCAGAAAACGGATTCCACGGTGATTCTGTATATGCCGCTCCATCGGATTTCTTTTTCCAGGTGGTGTTTGTTGCCACGTCCATGTCGATCGTATCCGGCGCAGTTGCTGAGCGAATGAAAATGTGGTCATTTTTGTTGTTTGTCGTTGTGTTTACCGGATTGATTTATCCGTTGGAAGGCAGCTGGACCTGGAATGGGAAAGACGTCTTTGGTTTATTTAATCTCGGGGATGCCGGATTTTCCGATTTCGCCGGTTCTGGCATCGTTCATATGGCAGGTGCAACAGCTGCATTGGCTGGTGTACTGCTGCTCGGCGCCCGCAAAGGCAAGTACGGGCCCGATGGCAAAGTTGTAGCTATTCCCGGAGCAAATCTTCCACTTGCCACATTAGGTACATTCATTCTGTGGATGGGCTGGTTTGGCTTTAACGGCGGATCTGTTCTGAAGCTTGGAGATGCGGCTAGCGCCAATGCGGTTGCCATGGTGTTCTTGAATACCAACGCGGCAGCAGCAGGAGGGCTTATGGCAGCCTTGATAACTGCGCGTTTGTGGTTTGGCAAGGCGGACCTGACCATGGCCCTGAACGGCGCACTGGCGGGGTTAGTGGCCATTACAGCTGAGCCCTCTACCCCTTCCGCCTTGTTTGCTACGCTCATTGGTGCGGCAGGTGGAGTCTTGGTGGTTATGTCGATCGTACTACTGGACAAAGTCAAAATAGATGACCCTGTTGGTGCGATTTCCGTGCATGGAACGGTAGGATTGTGGGGGCTGCTGGCCGTACCATTGACTAATCCTGGTGTGTCGTTCAGCGGGCAACTACTGGGTGCTGCTACGATATTTATCTGGGTATTTTTGGCAAGCCTGATCATCTGGAGTGTGATCAAGGTATTCATGGGACTTCGTATCAGCGAAGAGGAAGAGATGCAAGGAGCAGATATTTCCGAGTGCGGTATGGAGGCCTATCCAGAATTTGTGATTGAATAGCCACTGGTGAAGCCTTGTTTTAAAAGCGCCTCTCAGGAGGCGCTTTTTTTTATCCGCTTACTTCATGAATTGTGGCATTGAAAGGCTGGCGAGATGAATAGAGTGGTTGTAATACCTGGTTTCGAATCCGGGGTGTCTCGCAGATTTCTCACGGACAAAGGCTAGCTGGCCGGATTTGCTCGCGATTGTTGCACTCCACCATCCCGTTGGATAGCAGGGTTGTGGAAAGTGGATCAGGTCCGTATCCAAAAATCCGGCAACCCGCATGGAATCATGCATGGGCTTGATGATGCTTTCAAGATGGATTACAGGCGATTCACTTTGCTGGATGAGTAAGCCCTCGGGCCTGAGCACGCGAAAACAATCTGTGTAGAAAGAAGTCGAGAAGAGACCTTCTCCTGGACCGATGGGATCGGTACTGTCTACGATGATGATGTCTACGGAACTGGGCTGGCACATCTGTACCCACTCAACAGCATCTTCAAAAATTAATTGCACACGAGGATCATGATTATCCGTGCACAAGTCGGGAAAATACATCTCTGACAGCCTCGTGACCCGCTCATCGATTTCGACCTGTGAAATATTCTGCACGCATGAATGTTTGGCAACCTCGTGCAGCGAGCCGCAATCCCCACCCCCTGCTATGACTACGCTTTCCGGGTTAGGGTGACTGAACAGGGCCGGGTGTACCAGCATTTCATGGTATATAAAGTTGTCCCGTTCCGTTAGCATTATGAAACCGTCAATCACCATCAGTGTGCCAAAGCTTTTGGTGGAGTAGATCTCTACATTCTGAAAAGGTGTCTGTTCCTGATGCAGTCGTTCGTCAATCTCAAATGAGAGAGCAGTACCGCCTTCCGTGCAGGCCTCAGTAAACCATTTTTTACTTTTGTCCAACACGTGGGTATCTATTCGAAGAAGAGTTACAGATGGCAAGTCCAGATCATACATTATTGCTGTGAATATCCGTAAGCATTGGAGCGTTGGTAATGCCAAGATTCATTACCGGGTCCCCGGCTGGGGAATGGACTTTTTTGACATCAACAATGCGGGGCGCGTCAGCACTAAAGCAGGCAACCAAGAACTCGATCTATATGCGCTTGGCATGGACCTTAAAGACAGAGGGATTGGCTTTCCTGTCCTGGTCCGTTTCCCACATATCCTGCAGGGTATGCTGAGCAAGCTGAATAATGCATTCCAAAATGCAATGACTCACTGCGGATATACCGGCAATTATGTGGCTGCTTACCCGATTAAAGTCAATCAGCAGTCATCCGTAATTCAGCATTTCAGCCAACAAAGCCAGTGGCCAATTGCTTTTGAGGCAGGTAGCAAGGCAGAACTGATTGCCTGTCTGGGAACGATCCAGACACGGAACCAGACAATAATCTGCAATGGCTACAAGGATGAGGCCTATATGCAACTGGCACTGACTGGATGTTTACTGGGCCATGAGGTCATTGTCGTCCTGGAGAATTTGAATGAACTCCAGCTTGTCCTGAAGCAATCCGAGGAGATGGATATTCAGCCGGTTCTTGGCATGCGGGTGCGCCTGTCTGCCGTTGCAGAAGGCAAATGGCAAAACACTGGAGGTGAGCATTCAAAGTTTGGCTTGACTGCAGGTCAGGTCGTGCAACTTGTCAATGAGTTACAGAGAAAAAAGATGCTTGGCTGTGTGCGGATGTTGCATTTTCACATGGGGTCCCAGATTCCTTCACTGCGGCATATACGTGCGGGCATTGAAGAGGCCATGAGTTGTTTTGTGGAGCTGCATCGACTCGGATTACAAATCAGCCAGTTGAACGTAGGTGGCGGTCTTGCCGTAGATTATGAGGGTAGCCTGTCGAATTCGTATTTTTCAAGAGAGTACAGCGTGGATGAATATGCTGACTCCGTTGTACGTACAGTTCATAGGACATGTAGGGAAAACGGTGTAGCGGAACCTACAGTATTTACAGAAAGCGGGCGAGCCATGACAGCATATCATGCCGTGTTGATTACCAATGTGATCGATTCCGAGACCCGGGTGGAGGATCCTACCTATACCGTTGTGGATCATTCCATGAGTCGGGAACATGGAGGCGAACATCTAGAGGAGCTTGTGGAGCTGTGTCGACATATTCAATCCTGTTCTCAAAAGCACGGTAGTCAGATCGATTTTTCGCACAGCTTTACCCGCCTGACTCAAGCTGTAAACCAGGTGAACCAAGCGTTTACTCATGCAGGTCTTTCATTAGTTCAAAAGGCCTATGCAGAAAAAATTGCCAAGGCAGCCTATAGACAACTATCAAAGCACAAGGAAAGCTTGGATGCGCATCAAAGACGCGACCTTGAGAAAAAATTGGTTGAAAAATATATCTGCAATTTTTCTTTGTTTCAGTCGGCACCGGATATCTGGGGGCTGAATCAGATTTTTCCAGTCTTGCCATTGCATCATTTGAATCAGGCTCCAACACGGCAGGTGCGATTATGTGACCTTACCTGCGATTCGGACGGCCAGATTGATCGCTATGTCGAAGCAGATTCAATTCAGCCCTACCTTTCCATGCATGAGCTCAGACCGGGACAGGACTACCTGGTGGGCATGTTTCTGGTTGGTGCGTATCAGGAAATACTGGGCGACCTGCATAACCTGTTTGGAGATACGACTGCGGTAAATATCAAGGTGAATTCTGACGGGAGTTACCAGATATGTGAGCGGCGAGGAGGAGATACTACCGAGGAGGTACTGTCCCATGTTCACATCGATGCAGTAAAAATGCGCAAGACCTGGCATGCGCATCTTGCTGAAATGAATACACCGGAACCGGTCACCGAACGGGTTTTATACACGCTAGAAACTGCTTTGCAGGCCAACAACTACCTGGTATCGCCCTCGAGACAATCGTTGCATTCATCGTGAAATGCTATGTTTACAAAAGCTTGAAAAGAGCAGATACATTCCTTTACTTGGGCGAGAAAGATCGTTTCGATCTTCTTCCGGATGGACTATTGGAACTTTTTGGCAAGCCCGTCTTTGTTTTGGAATTTGAGCTAAGGGAAGATCGAACACTTGCGCAAGCGGACACTAGGCAGGTCTTGGGCGACCTGGATGAACAAGGATACTTTTTGCAAATTCCGCCACAAGCTCACAAACTATCTTGTGCCCGGTGACGGTATCTGTATTTTCAGTTTGTCCGGCCTGTTCCAGGCACAAGTTCTTCCCAAACCGGAGTATGCGGATATACAGCTTTAACAGAGGTACTGTCACCGAAGCGGGATCTTGCTTGAGGGGTCGGCATGCGGGTTCCGCATGACATGACTTTCTATTGGAATTTAGTGGGCAACAAAATCCAGCATTCTGTGGGTTGAACGGTATGCTTTTCTTCGAATTTCTTCAGGCACCTGAATCTCATTTTCGCCAGACTCCAGCACAGCTTCAAGATTATGCAGGCCATTCATAGCCATCCACGGACAGTGCGCACAACTTTTGCAGGTAGCCCCTTCCCCGGCAGTAGGCGCTTCGATAAATAGCTTGTCAGGTGCAGCTTTTTTCATTTTGTAAAAAATGCGATTGTCAGTGGCTACGATGAATGACGGGTGTGGCAATTCCTGGGCCGCCCTAATGAGAGCGGTGGTCGAACCAACGACATCTGCTGCCTCAATTACTGCTTCCGGGGACTCTGGATGTACCAAGATGCCGGCATCCGGATGTTTAGCAATCAGGTCTCCTAGGGCACGTGCCTTAAACTCCTCATGCACGATACAGGCACCTTGCCATGAGATCATGTCTGCACCCGTGACCTTTTCAATGTAGCGTCCCAGATGTCGGTCGGGTGCCCAAAGAATCTTTTTGTCTTGGTCCATTAGATGGGACACCACTTTCAGGGCGATGCTTGAAGTGACAACCCAGTCAGCCCGTGCCTTGACCTCGGCACTTGTGTTGGCATAAACGACGACTTCATGATCGGGGTACATATCACAAAACGTACTGAACTCCTTGGCGGGGCATCCAAGATCGAGCGAGCAGGTGGCCTGGAGTGTCGGCATCAGCACTCGTTTCTCGGGATTTAATATTTTTGCAGTTTCACCCATGAAGCGAACACCGGCCACGATCAAGGTGGTTGCATCATGACGGCTGCCAAACCTGGCCATTTCCAATGAGTCAGATACGTAGCCCCCCGTATCTTCTGCAATCTTTTGCAGGGTCTCATGGGTGTAATAATGTGCAATCAGTACTGCATTATTTTTCTGGAGCAGATGTTTAATATGGTCAATTTTCTCTTCTCTCTGCTTGGCAGAATATACCGGCAAGCTCGATTGGATCGCTGCTGTTTCAGGAATTTCCTGCAATGGGACGTTAGCTTCAAACGACATGTTCGGCATTCTTAAAATGAGAATTCGTGTTGACCTATATATAAAGAGGTCGACAGGGTAAATCAAGCCGGAGCATTACAAGCGAATCAGGTTTGTGGGGTGTAAGATGGTTGCCATAAGAAAAAGTAATCACATCGCTGCTTTCATGTATAGCGCAGGTACAGGTACGAGGATAACTCATTCATGAACGAGACTGATTACATTACTCTAGAAGTTGCCCAGACCCTGCCGGGATTATTTCATGAACGTGTGGTGCGTGCGCCTCGCACACAGGCCTATGGATTTTACGATGATGAGAAAAACACCTGGGAAAGTCTGACTTGGCAGCAGGTAGCCTGCCAGGCGGCAAAGGTACAGGCAGGGTTACAGAACAAAGGGCTGGGCAAAGGGGATCGTGTCGCTATCCTGTTGCGCAACTGTCCAGAATGGATCGTATTCGATGTGGCTGCACTGGGCTTGGGGTTGGTTACCGTCCCTCTATACACAAATGATCGCGCTGAGAATGTAGCCTACATCATTCGAGATGCCGGCATAAAAGCGATACTTATCCAGAACTTGCGCCAGTGGAGGCAACTGTCGCAAATTGAAAGTGTCCGAGATGCATTGCAATGCGTAATCAGTGTCGCACCGGTGATGGATATGGCCCATCACGACTCCCGTTTGGTACATATGCAGGACTGGATCAACGATGAAACACGTGACGGATATAAAGCGGTTGTCCTGGACCGTAATGCCTTAGCCACAATTATCTATACTTCCGGTACAACAGGACGTCCCAAAGGAGTGATGCTCAGTCACTGGAACATACTTTTGAATGCCTATGCCGCTTTGCAGTGTGCGGATTTTTTCGAAAAGGATGTATTTCTATCTTTTCTTCCTTTATCTCATTCGATGGAACGTACGGCAGGCTGTTTCATGCCCATGATGGCTAACTCGAAAGTATGCTTCGCCCGCTCTATACAGCAACTCGGGGAAGATCTTGAAAAGGTTCGCCCAACCATATTTATATCGGTACCACGCATTTACGAGATCATTTACGCAAAAATCTCAAGCCAAGTGGAGGAACAGCCCAGTTACAGGAAAATGATGTTTGCTTGGGCACAGCGTATTGGTTGGCGAAGTCTCCGGTTCAGGACCGGCAAGGCAAGATGGCACTGGAGCCTGCTACTTTGGCCATTGATGGATCGACTTGTGGCAGCAAAGATCAGACAAAAGCTGGGTGGCCGATTGCGCTATGCAATAGTTGGCGGCGCGGCACTGGATAAAATCATCACTAAGTTTTTTGTCAGTCTAGGAGTCCCTATTTACCAGGGCTACGGCATGACAGAGTGCAGTCCGGTCATCAGCGTAGCCCGACCGGGAGGCAATGACCCATTTAGTATTGGCAAGCCATTGCCGGGCATCGAGGTGAATCTAACAGAAGAAGGCGAGCTGTGTACGCGAAGTGACTGCGTGATGCTCGGGTATTACGGCAATAAACAGGCGACTGAGCAAATGATTGATACTGAAGGCTGGCTGCATACCGGTGACATTGCACATATTACAGATGAGGGCTATCTGTATATCACAGGAAGGATCAAGGACATTATCGTTTTGGCAAACGCCGAGAAGGTGTCGCCCCAAGACATGGAGACTGCAATTTGTGCCGACCAGTTGTTTGACCAGGTCATGATACTTGGTGAAGGCCAGCCTTTTCTTTCTGCGCTTCTTGTGCTGAACCAGGCGGAATGGGAAGTCCTCGCTAAAGACATGAAGCTCAATGCTAAGGCGCCAGAAACATTGCAGGATGCCTCCCTGCATCGATATGTCATGCAGCGCTTGGCAGGTTGCCTGAAAGAATTTCCAGGTTATGCGCAGGTACGCAGGGTGAGCATGTACCTGGAGCCCTGGACGATTGAGAATAACTTGCTTACCCCAACCCTGAAAATCAGAAGAACCCAGCTTGCTGAGCTGTTTGCTGAAGACATATCTGCCATGTACAAATCCATGAAAACGTAACAGCATCGTGCAATGGTTGTCTTCATCGCCCGAATCTCACACGATCCTACTGTTTAGCCTGCATCAAAATTGTATCGATCTGGTGGCTACGAAGACGTGCTCTGATTTGTTCCAGTGCCTGTCGGTCGTTTAAAGGTCCGACACGAACCCGGTGCCACTTGGTGTCATTCACATCCACAGACTGAACATTGGCCTCTATGCCCAATAATGCCAGCCGTGCCTTCAGACTGTCCGCATCATCAAAGCTGTTGAACGAACCTGCCTGCAGTAAATAGCCGCCCTTGTGTGTAGAGGGAGTAACCTTTTGGGCAGGTTGTTCGTTGGACAGACTTGTTTCCTCTTGCGGAATGACAATTTCCAATTCAGGTAGCAGTGTGTAGAAGTCAAAACTTCGTTTTGCAGGTGGTTCTGGAGTTCTTGCTGTATCCTGCGTGACCGACTGAGTTTGCTCCTTGTCCACATACCACCCATCAATGTCTATCAGCATTGCAATGCCTATACCGGTGACAACTCCAAGCGCCAGCCAGGCCCAAGCTGGCATTAGGGTGGACGGCTGGGTTGATTTTCTATTCTTTCTGGTCGCCACGTTTACCTCTACATTTGCTCAGGTGCGCTTACATCAAGCAGATTCAGGCCCGTACTGAGCACAATTTGTGTGGCTCGGATTAACTTGAGACGTGCATATCGCAATTCCTTTTCAGGTACCAGCACTTGATGAGTGTTATAAAAACGATGAAAGGAACTGGCCAAATCACGCAAATAATTGACTACGATATGTGGAGCCAGATGATTTGCCGCCGCCCGCACATTTTCCGGGAATTGGGCAAGTTGCCTTAGCAAGTTTTCTTCCTGTTCTGCAGTTAACACTTCCTCATCGACCTCGAGCAATTCTTCATCCTGTAAAGGGGAATCATTTTGTTTCAGAATGCTACAAATTCGGGCATGTGCATATTGCACATAATAGACGGGATTATCCTGGGTTTTTGCGGTCGCCAGATCCAGATCAAAATCCAGATGTTGTTCGCATTTTCGCATCACATAGAAAAACCGTGCAGCATCCTTGCCGATCCGATTACGCAATTGCCGTAAAGTGACGAACTCTCCAGCACGTGTGGACATGGGAAGTTTGTTGCCATTTTCGTATAGATTGGCAAACTGTACGAGCTGGATGTGCAAACAGTTTTTATCTTTGCCAAGTGCCTGCATGGCGGCTTGCATCCGTGCCATATAACCATGGTGATCAGCGCCCCATATGTTGATCAGTTGATCGAAGCCACGATCATACTTGTCTAGGTGATAAGCAATGTCTGAGGCAAAGTAAGTAACCTTACCGTTCTTACGAACCAGCACACGGTCTTTCTCGTCACCAAAGACAGTGCTGCGGAACATTAGCGCTCCGTCCTTTTGAAAAGTATGTCCATTTTCTGTCAGGGTATCGATAATGGCCTGTATTCTTGCTTGCCCTAATGAGCGCTCGGAGTACCACTGATCGAAGGTGACAGCAAATAATTCCAGATCGTCCCTGATGTCTCTCAACAGGGTATCGAGTGCGTGGCGAAGCAATGTATTGTACCCGTCTTCTGAGAGCAGATTTCTAGCCTTTTTGATTACTGCATCAATACGGGCTTCTTCATCTGCCTTTTCATGGCTGTCTGCACCAGGCGCCAGGTCCAAGGCCTCGACAGGAGGAAGAAATTTATGCTGGTGCTCCCGGTGTATGGACGCCGCAATATCCCAAATATAATCACCCTGATACGCATTACTGGGGAATGGCAGGGTCTGCCCACACAGCTCCAGGTACCTGAGCCACACGGAAACCGCCAGGATATCCATCTGGCGCCCCGTATCATTTACATAGTACTCACGCTTTACTTCATGCCCTGTTGCCTCCAGAAGATGGGCAATGGATGCGCCGTGAGCAGCTCCTCGTCCATGGCCGACGTGCAGGGGTCCGGTAGGGTTGGCAGAGACAAATTCTATCAGGATCTTCTTGCTCGGAGATGCATCGCTATATCCAAAAGAATCTTCGCTCTGAATGATGTGAGACAGTAGTCGGGGTGCATGGCCGGTGCGCAAATAAAAATTAATAAACCCGGGACCTGCAACTTCGATTTTTTCAATCTCAGGGTCTTTCGGCATATTCGCTACAAGCTTCTCAGCCAGCATGCGTGCAGATACTCCAGCAGTTTTGGATAACTGGAGGGCCAGGTTGGAGGCGAAATCACCATGCGAACTGTCTCGACTACGAATGACCTGGATCGGAGTGTCCGTATCTGAAGGTAAATCCCCTGCGTCTTGCAAGCTGGCTACCGCAGCAGCCAGCAGTTTCGAGATGTGTACTTGCATGAAGAAAGGATAATCCTGTAGGGCAGGATGCATTGTACCCAAATGTAATTATCCTGCACTAAATTTACAAAGGCTATGCCTTGGCAACAGCTTAGATTCATAACTGATCAGCCAGTTTCAAGGGGATCCACCTCGATGTTCCAACGCACACGATTGGTGAGTGGATGTTGCTGAATTACCTTGGCCCATTGAGGCAACAGCTCCTGTATCGTCTTCCTGTTAGGAGCAATGACAACCAGTTGACTCTGGTACAGGCCGGCCTTGCGCTCCAGGCTGGCAGGAATAGGTCCGAACAGGTTCAGCCTCGATGAGCCTGAAGCCGGCATTGAGGATTTGACATCCTGCAAGAATTGATGGGCCAACATCTGCTGATGAGCACGCGCACGAACCAGCAGCATGAAGGAATAGGGTGGTAATGCATAGTGTTCACGCTGTCGAAGGACTTCCATTGAAAAATCCTGATAGCCGTGCGTCAACAAGCGGTTAAGCAAGGGGTGTTCGGGTTGGTAGGTTTGTAGCAATACCCTTCCCCTGTTCGCAGAACGTCCTGCCCTGCCTGATACCTGCACGATCAGCTGTGCCAGGCGCTCGGTGGCGCGAAAGTCGCTGCTTAACAATCCGTGATCAACATTCAGGATGCCTACCAGGGTTACATCAGGAAAGTCATGTCCTTTGGCAAGCATCTGCGTACCGATAATGATCTGGAATTTGCCCTTGCGGATATCGTCCAGTTTATCCCGTAGTGTGTTTTTCTTGCGCGTGCTGTCACGGTCAATGCGTACCATGGCGATGTCAGGAAAAATTTCTTTGAGCCTGCCTTCGATACGTTGTGTTCCTTCTCCCAAGAATATGATGTTTTCAGACTCACATTGTGGGCACGCGACAGGCGCTTTTTCCTGTTTCTGGCAATGGTGACACTTGATAATGTCTTGCTCTTTATAAAAAACCATGTGTGAATCGCAACGGCTGCACTCGGCGGTCCAACCACAGTCATGGCAAAGCAAGACGGGTGCAAACCCCCGCCGATTCAAAAAGAGCAGGACTTGGTGTTTCTGTTTGATTTCGGTGTCGATGGCTTGCAACAATTCGTTTGACAGGCCGTCGATAGCCCGTTTGGATCGCAGATCGATCAACTTCACTTGAGGAATTTTTGCAAGCTTCGCTCGCTTGCTCAGTGTGATGCTGTGATAGTTGCCCAGCGTAACGTTATGCTGGCTTTCCAGTGATGGCGTCGCACTGCCCAATACGACGGGTATGGAAAGCTGTTTTGCCCGATAAATTGCGACGTCACGTGCGTTGTATAGGATCCCTTCCTGTTGTTTGAAGGACAGGTCATGCTCCTCATCAACCACAATTAGACCCAGGTTCCTGAAAGACAAAAAAATGGCTGAACGGGTGCCAACTACGATGCTCGCCTTGCCCGTACTCGCCTGCAGCCATGTCCGGGCGCTTTCGCTTGCACTCAAATCTGAATGCATCAGTGCAACCGGCAGGTTCAGCCTGGCTTCAATTCGCTGCACTAACTGTGGTGTCAGTCCGATCTCAGGAACCAGCATCAGTACCTGTTTGCCACAACCAACGACATCTTTTGCCAAGGTGAGATAGACCTCGGTCTTGCCACTGCCGGTTACACCTGCAAGCAGATTGACCCTGAATTTATGGAGGTTTCTGTGAATCTGTTCATAGGCGTGCCGTTGTTCCTCATTAAGAGCTAAAGACTCTGCAGCGGAGTGCGGCGTCATGGAAAGGGTCCTGTCATCCATAGTTTCCCGGACAAGATTTTTTTCTATCAAGACTCGAACGAATGGGCGCCAGTGGCTGATGTGTGCAGCAATTTCATCTGCAGTGAGGCCCCCGGGATGTGCCTTTATGAGGTTGAATATCTGGTGTTGCTTAGGTGCCTTTTGTAGCAGTTGATCCACGTCCTCATTTGTACAGGCGTGATAGATCATGCTGGACATCGTGGGGAGGTGTTTATGTGTCCGCAATACTTTGGGCAGTGCAGCATTGAGTACTTCACCCAGGGGTTGCTGGTAGTATCGCGCCACCCAAAACAGCAGCTTTTGCAATGCAGGGTCAAACACAGGCTCGGTGTCCAGAATTTCCAGAACCGATTTGAGCTTATCCTGTGTTACAGAGGGGTCAGAGGAATTCTCGACCACGATACCTGTCAGTGTACGAGCGCCGAATGGCACACGCACACGCACACCTAGCTTGACGGCGCTGAAGGAAACACCTTCGGGAAGGCTGTAATCGAAACATTGATACAGAGGTACAGGCAGGGCAATTTTTAAAACGGGAGATGTTGGCATGGTGAACGTATAGTCTACCAAGGCACTCGGTCTGTAGTCCGAGTCTGGGTTGGCCAAGGATGAGGCTACACCTGTAGCCAACAGTTTGCTGTGGATAATTCTGTGGATAAAGTATCGAATTTGGAGTGAATTTGTCTCAAACCGTCTGTGAGGTTGGCAACCTTCTAAAATTTTAGAATAAAACCCATTGAAATGAAGGACATAGATCGATAATGGATTTAAACAAATCAGCCGGCTACAGAGCAGTGCTTAGCCCCTAATGTGAATAAAGTACATCAATATTGAGGGATATCCCTTTCATGACTCATGCATGAGGGCGTTCCTTTCGTGTGTTTGGATGGGACGGAATTTTGTCTGTCATACGGGAAGAACCGATACGAAAAAGCCGGGTATGGTCTGTCATTCAATTCCACAAGACATCATTTGCTACCTCCGGCACTGTTGTAATAGTGTAGTATTCACATGCTCTAATCGTACAAGTGCAGCAGATTATGCTTCGGCTAAGTTGGAAGTAATGCGGTGAATCAGTGAACAACTTCAACCTACAAATACTGCGCACGGATGTGTCGGGCATGCCCATGGAATGGGTAAATTATCAGGATGCTGTGCGCCTGTACCACATTGAGCAGGTAGCCTATACATGTGGTGAACGACTGTATGTGGTTCGTGGTGGGATCAATGCACGTAGTGGTCTTCGCAGTCAAATCGAGGTTCATTCGATTATTGCCACACAAGGCAGCAACCGTTCAGTGCATGAAAGCTATATTCCTCCACTGAACAACCGCGCACTGTTCAAGCGTGATGCCAACATGTGCCTGTATTGCGGACAACGATTCAATCGGCGCGACTTGTCGCGGGATCATGTGCGGCCTCTGAGTCGGGGCGGTTGTGATGACTGGAACAATGTTGTCACGGCTTGTAAACGCTGCAATAACCACAAGGCTGGACAAACTCCTGAGCAGGCGAACATGCAGTTGCTGGCCATTCCTTTTACTCCTACTCATGCTGAATATATTTATTTGCAGGGACACCGTGTACTTGCCGATCAGATGAAATTCCTACTGGCGCATTTCCCGCGCACAAGCCCCCTGCACAAGCGTCTCAATAAGCTGGCATAATTGTCAGAATCCTGTAAAGAACAGAAGGCTGTGCGGGTCCTACGTTAAGCTTCGTGTTCTTTCTCACCGTATGGCAGGGATACTCCGCAGATAAGGTTGTACAGTTCAAATCGATGTCGAAATACAAAGGCCAAATTGATTATGTGCACGGAGACGATACCTGCCTTGGCGTGATGATTGTAAATCTGGGTACACCCGATGCGCCGACAATCCGAGCAATTCGAAAATTTCTTGCAGAGTTTTTATGGGATCCGAGGGTTGTCGAGTTGCCAAGGGCCTTGTGGTGGTTGATCTTGCATTTGGCGGTGCTGCAGTTGCGGCCTCGCAAAAAAGTCGAGTCTTATGCCAAAATCTGGACCGAAGAAGGCTCGCCGCTTCTGGTAATTGGAAAAAAACAGGAATTTGCATTACAGGCCGCCTTGGAAGGGACTTGTGTGGGCAGGGTAAGGGTTGTTCTCGCGATGCGATATGGGGAGCCCTCGATAACATCTGCATTGCAGGTTCTGCAGGAAAACAATGCACGTCGAATCCTGGTGCTTCCCATGTACCCGCAGTATTCAGCAAGTACGACAGCTTCTACATTTGATGGGTTGGTAAAGGAACTGGAAGGATTAAGATGGATTCCGGAAATACGCATGGTCAACTGTTATGGCGCAGAACCGGAGTACATTGATGCCTGTGCTGATCGTATTCGTTCGTATTGGGAACATCACCCGCGCAGCCAGAAGCTGTTGTTTTCATTTCACGGACTGCCGAAGCGGAGCCTTGTACAGGGGGACCCATATCACTGTGAATGTCAGCAAACCGCACGCTTGATCGCAGAACAACTCGATTTAAAACCCGAAGAATGGGTACTTACCTTCCAATCACGATTCGGTATGGCCGAATGGCTACAACCCTATACTGATAAAACCCTTAAAACGCTACCTTCTAAAGGAATCGAGTCAGTCGATGTGTTTTGCCCGGGCTTTTCAGCGGACTGTATTGAGACCCTCGAAGAAATCGATATTCAGAATCATGAGATATTTTTGCAAAGTGGAGGAAAGTCATTCAATTACATCCCAGCCCTGAATGACTCACCTGCTCACATCCAGGCCCTTACACAGATTATCTCCAGGAATATACAGGGATGGCCGGAATGTACACGGAGCCCTAGAGCCCCCGAAGAGCGGGAAAACATTCGGCAACGCGCACAGCAGCTAGGCGCTAAACACTAGAGGTATGCGCTGATAGATCATCACTTCAGTTCACTGAGCACTAGCTGGCAAATGTTCTCAGCCTGCCGGGCATAATTGCCTCCAAACAAATTAAAGTGGTTCAGGACGTGATAAAGATTGTAGAAATCCTTGCGCACTTGGTAGCCGTTGTCCAGCGGATAGGACTCTGCATAGGCACTATAAAATTCCCGGCTGAATCCCCCGAATAGCTCGGTCATGGCGAGATCGGTTTCTCGGTCTCCGTAGTAGCATGCCGGATCAAATACCACTGGGTGCGCACTCTTATCAAAGCTGAAATTTCCTGACCAGAGATCACCATGCAGCAAGCTGGGTCTGGGCAAGTGGCTTTCAAACAGCCTATCCATATCTCCTAAAAGACAATCACCTTGTTCAAGTAATTCGCGGGGTGCACCGTTGTGTTTTGCCAGGTTCAGTTGATAGGCAAGGCGTCTATGGCGCCAGAATGAAACCCAGTCGGTGTTCTTCGTGTTTGGCTGTGGGGTTGTACCGATCCAGTTATCCTCAAACCAGCCATAGTAGCTTTCTGTATGCTGATGCAGCTGGGCTAGCAACCTGCCCAATGTTTCGTCTGACCCAGCAGGCTGGAGCTCCAGAAATTCAAGCAGCAGATAACAGTACGTGCCGGTTTGTCCATGGGCAACGGGTAACGGAACACGCAAGGTTCTTGTCTCAGCCAGCGCCCTCAGGTTCTGCGCTTCACCTTGCAGCATGGTGTGCATGCCCGGATGATGGACTTTCAGAAAATAGGTCTTTGTTTTGCACTCAACCTTGAAGGTTTCGCAAATGTCACCGCCAGCAACCGAAGTGATACTTTCGATGTGCAGGGGTTCTGCAAGCTTGTGGTTCAGTTGATCTTCTAGTACCTGGACATTGATGCGCATGGCCGTATCGATTCAGGCTTCAAGTACACTTAACCAGCGCTCCCGTCGATATTTGCTGAACCCGAATTTATCGAACAATTTGTCGAGAGCCGGGAAATCGGGAGGGGTTCGTTCCAGGCTGATATCTTCAGAAAAATCGATATCACAATATATGGTTGTCAACTTTTTGTATAACAGAAGTTGTTCCTGGTGATTCTCAATCAATCCCTGGATACGCTTGGCGCCACGGATGTTCATTGAACTGATTTTTGCGCAGTTGCTGAGGAGTTCTTCGAGGCTGGTGAACTGATTCAACAGCTTTGCTGCCGTGGCCATACCAATGCCAGGGGCGCCTTCAATGTTGTCCGTCTTATCCCCTGCGATAGCAAGCTGATCTGCAATTTGGCTGGGATAGACGCCGAACTGTTTTTTGATTTGGGGGATAGAGTTGCGCAGGCCCTTGGCAAAATTCCACAGAATATCGTTTTCAAAAATAAGCTGTGCCAAGTCCTTGTCCGAGGTCAAGATGGTAATCGGATGCCCGCGCTCACGCATTCGCCGGGCCAATGTGCCAATGATGTCGTCCGCTTCATATTGAGGTTGTGCAGTTTCAAACAGGCCCGATGCCTGTAAAAATTCACGACAGTAGACAAACTGCCGCTTGAGTTCTTTGGGTGCAGGTTCGCGGTTCGCCTTGTATTCAGGATACAGCCGATTGCGAAAGGAGGTGCTGAGACTCTCATCAAAAGCGAAGGCAACATGTCTGGCTTGTGTTTGTCTTAGGAACTGGTAAACAAAGTCGGCGAAGCCATACACGGCGTTGACCGGTTCATTTTCCGGATTCACGACATGGTCTGGCACGGTAAACCAGGCGCGAAATACGTAGATACTCGAGTCAATCAAGTAGACTTTGTCATGTGTCATTTGAGGCGCCAAAAAATTCAGCCGGTGTGGGCCAGTATATACAACGTATTCAGCGGACTAATTTGATCCATTGGCCAGGCTCGGGTTCACCCTCTGGAAACATGCCATTCAGCAGACGCAATTGTTCCACGGGGTGATTCGTAAGGGTTGATTGATCTGCCAGGGACGCAAATGTATCCCCTGGCTTTACACGAACAAGCCGGATTCGCTGAGGTTCGGCAAGTTTTCTTTCTGAACCTTTGAGGTTTCGCATGCTTTTGACAGTACTCAACACTGCACTATCGTGGCGATCCAGGGCACTTTGGTTTTCGCCTATGGCTGCAATTGTGTAGATGCGTGTATCCTGAAAAAGAACTGCAACACGTCCTGGTCGGGCGGTGCCTTTCACGTTTAAAGAAGTACGTCCGGTATAGCCTGTAAAGTCCGCGGTCTGTATGTCTTTACCTTGCCTGAGCCGCCCCTGAGTCCGCTGCACCAGATATTCCCTTGGCGTCAGGTATCTGTTCAGGTCCTCAACTGTGATTTGCAACTGCAGTTCCCGGTTTGCCGGTCCTGCCACCAGGCGGTCTGGTCGGTTGTCTACTTTCCAGCCTTCGGGAAACACGATTACGAGGTCCAGGTCGCCATGATAGAACTTGTGACCACGCAACACACCATCGCTGGCTGAGGGACCTACTGGGAGTCCATCGATGAAGCCTAAGAATTTTTCACGATTGACCTTGCGAGCGACCGGTGACTTGAATTTGTTTGCAGCCTGTACCACTTCCTTGAAACGCGTGTCGTTATCAGGATGTGTTGCAAATACACCATGATAGATGTTGGGCTCACGCCCTTCCTGTTTTGCCAGCTTCCTTTCAAACTCTTCTTGAGATTTCAGGATACCGACAACACTGAGCATCTCTTTAGGATCATAGCCAACTCGGGCAAGATACTCAGCGCCCAGCCGATCGGCTTCCAACTCGTGCTTGCGTCCATAGCCACGGATCAATGCCATGCTACCGATGCCTGCAGCCTGTGAGGCCACCTGACTTCCTGTCAAGACTTCAAGACCTTTGCCCAGCAAATCAGCCACAGCCCCCGTACTTTGTTGCTGAACACCATGGCGTGCCGTGACATGTCCAATCTCATGACCGAGAACGCCTGCCATTTCAGCCTCGGTATTCATGTACGCCATGATTCCACGCGTAATGTAGATATAGCCACCGGGCAGAGCGAATGCATTAATCTCGGGGCTGTCTAGAACGGTCACATGGAAAACCAGGTCCTTGCGGTGGCTCTGTTGCGATAAATCCCTAACGATCCCTGCGACATAGTTCTGCAATTCAGGATCGTTGTAAGGGCGATACTGGCGCATGAGATCCTGATGCGCCCGCCTGCCCAGGCTGATCTCTTGGTCTTCCGTCATCAGGACCAAGTCCTGCTTACCTGTAACGGGGTTGGTTGCGCACCCTGAAAGGAGTAGTCCCCCAGCAAGGATCAGGTACGTTATAAAAGCTTTCATGCCCCGAAACACGGGCTCTTTGGGATGACGGTCGACCCGGAGAAGGGTTTCACAAATTTCAGGCATCGATGTCACTTACCTGCCCTGGGCAGGTGAGAGGAGAAGGAAGGCTGTGCGCACTCTGGCTGATTTGAAGAGCAGAGGGTTGTGTGCGCCCGAATTAATTGCGACAAATCCTTGAGATTTTCAAAAGTTGCATCGTACTGATACTCCGGGGAGCTTCAGCTTTTTTGACCATAACGCTTTCTGAACTTATCTACCTGGCCAGCCGTGTCAACAATTTTCTGCTTGCCTGTGAAAAAAGGATGGCATACCGAGCATACGTCAATATGGAGGGACTCGGCACCATAGGTTGAGCGCGTAGTAAAGCGGTTTCCACAACTGCAAATTACCTCGACTTCTTGATAATCAGGATGGATATTGGCTTTCATGGTCGTGACGTCTCCTGCAAAGTGGCATGGAGCATACTGAACCCCAACCTGCAACTCAAGTGCTGTATCCGGGGAATTCAAGTTAGCTGATTCCCTTAAAGTACTTTTAACCATTTTTACTTAACTGATTGTCCATATGAGGGTTTACCGCGTAATCCACAAATTTTGTGGATAAGACTGTGGACAATTCTCAAACATGGCTACAAATCCCGAGGAATATGACAATTTTGTTAGACTGACTAAATAACGTACGATATTTTAACTGAATGATTTTATTGAGTAATTTATGAACTGGCTGATGAATGCAAGAAACTTTAACGTAAATGTCGACAGAATTCAGCGTTAAATTACAGTTGTGTATAACTTTGTGCCTGAAGCCGCACAAATACAGTAATTTACGGCCCGCCTGCACTGCCTGGAGATTGGTAGGTCTGATCCTGTATCTACCGATTTCAGAGGAATTTCCAAGAAAAATATCCCCCAGGAACGAAATCCTTGTCCAGGGATGCCGTACCGAGTGAATCAGTCACGTTCTGGCCAAAATCAGGCAAATTCATCGTAGGAGTCAGTGTCTTGCCGGTGCCTCAGGAAGCAGGCGTACCAGAATATTGTCCAGATACCGGTACCCTGTGCTGCTGCAGTGCAGGCCATGGTCCAGCCTGACCAGCAGGCCCTCTTCGATCAGGCCCTGCAGTTTCGGCATCAGCATGGTGTAGGTGAGGCCTGTATTATGTTCAAACTGTTGCCAAGTGAAACCGGCCTTCAGGCGCAGGGCATTCAACAAAAACTCGAAAACCAACTCATCGTGACTCAGATGATGGCTGATGGGTCTGGCTGAGGGGCTATTGAGCATCTGTTCCATGTACTGCATCGGGTTTCTTGGTTTCTCACTGCGGAAAATGCCGGTTTTTTCAAAACTGATTTTTTGATGTGCACCGGCACCGATGCCGAGATAGTCTCCAAATTCCCAGTAATTCATATTGTGCATGCATCTGAACCGATCTTTCGCATACGCGGAGATCTCGTATTGTTGCCAGCCATGCCGGTCAAGCAGGTCCATCCCCTGCTGCTGGATGGCCCATCCAAGTTCGCTGTCCGGTAACTCTGGAGGGTGGCGGTAAAAGCGGGTGTTCGGTTCCAGGGTAAGTTGATAATAGGAAATATGGGAAGGTTCCAGGTCAATTGCCTGCTCAACATCCGCACAGGCCTGTGTCTGGGTTTGGCCAGGCAAGGCATACATCAGGTCAATATTGATATTTTCGAAGCCTACCAGTTTTGCAGCTAGCACTGCCTGTTTCGCTGCACTTGCATCGTGAATACGCCCGAGTGCATGCAGCAGGGCGTCATCAAAGCTTTGAACACCAATCGAGATACGGTTGACTCCAGCGCTTCGGAAACCGGCGAAATTTTGCTGATCCAAGGTGCCCGGGTTTGCTTCAATGGTAATTTCTGCATCATTTTCGAGGATTGTTTCGCGCGCAACGCCCTCCAGTAATCGTCCAATGCTGCTGGCCGAGAACAGACTCGGTGTGCCTCCGCCTATATACACACTGCTAATTTTCCGCCCGCTAACGGCATCTGCATGTTGTTTCAAGTCGGCGATCAGTGCATCGACATAGCGGACTTCGGGCAGGGAGGAACGTGATTCATGCGAATTGAAATCACAGTATGGACACTTCCTTGTACACCAGGGGATATGGATGTAGAGGGACAGCGGTATTTCAATTGCGGGCATGTTGATGGGCATGAATACCACAGCTCATTCAGCTTAGCGCACGCATCAGTTTCTGCAGGGCCTGGGCGCGGTGGCTGATACGATTTTTTTCGGCAGGATCCAGTTGTGCAGAAGAGCAACCGTGGGTCGGAACATAAAACAGGGGGTCATAACCGAACCCGTTATCTCCCGTGAGATCGTGCAAAATTCGACCTTCCCATGTGCCTTGGCACAGGATGGGCATAGGGTCTTGTACGTGGCGCATATATACAATGACACAGTGGAAGCGGGCAGTACGCTTAGGTTCTGGCACTTCTTGAAGTGCGCTTAGCAGTTTCTCATTGTTTGCTGCAGCGCAGGCCTGTTCGCCGGCATAACGCGCACTGTAGATACCTGGCGCACCTTGCAAAGCATCAACTTCAATGCCTGAATCATCTGCCAATGCGCTAAGTCCACTGTGCAGCGCGGCATAACGCGCCTTGATCAGCGCATTTTCCACAAAGGTCGCGCCGGTTTCGGCGACTTCCCCGATTTGCAGTTCAGACTGTGCGATGAGGTGGTATCGCTGCTTGTCCACCACGGCCTGAATTTCTCTCAGCTTGCCGGCATTGTTGCTGGCCAGTACAATTTTTTGGGCCATCTACATCCCCAGGCAGTTTTTTTGGTATTGAATGATTTCCTGGATTCCCTGGCCGGCAAGATCCAGTAGGGTTTCCAGTTCCTCCCGGGTAAAGGTATGTGCTTCAGCGGTACCCTGTATTTCTATGAATGATTGTGCATCGGTCATCACAATGTTCATGTCGGAATGTGCAGCACTGTCTTCTGCATAATCGAGATCAAGTACAGGGACATGATTGGAAATCCCGACCGATACAGCGGCCACGAAATGGCGTACTGGAATTTCAGGAATCTTGCCTGCATCGGCCAGTTGCATGAGAGCCATGAACAAGGCAACAAATCCACCCGAGATCGAGGCAGTACGTGTGCCTCCATCGGCTTGAATGACGTCACAGTCGACGGTGATGGTGTAGCCATCCAATCCGTGCAAGTCAACACCTGCCCTCAAGGAGCGCCCGATCAGCCGCTGGATTTCCAGGGTGCGCCCGCCTTGCCTACCACGCGCAGCTTCTCTAGGCATGCGGCTGGTGGTGGAACGCGGCAACATGCCATATTCTGCCGTTATCCAGCCTTGGGCTTTGCCTTTTAGGAATTTTGGTACTTGGTCTGTAGTCGTTGCCGTGCAAATAACCCGGGTATCTCCAAATTCTGCCAATACGGAACCTTCAGCATGTCGGGTATAGTTGCGTGTGAACCGAATTTCACGCAGTTGAGAGGGATTACGGCCGCTGGGTCTGTTTGCAGGAGTCATAAGTCAACCTAGGAAGGGGAAAAAATGCGTATTATACGGGAAAAGTTTGCCTGCTCAGGTGCAGGTACTGGCTGAACCAGGAGAAAAAGGATCCACCCATGCTCTGCAGTATGACAGGATTTGCACGCGTAGAGGATACCTGTGAACAGGGTAATCTGTGCTGGGAAGCGCGCTCAGTCAATCACCGGTATCTTGACATCAGTTTCCGTATGCCGGAAGAGGTCCGCAGTCTGGAGGTACAACTGCGCAATCATCTCAAGAGTCGGCTTGCACGGGGGAAAATTGACTGTGCGTTTCGTTACCGGATGACAGAAACGCAAACAGCGGAACTGGAGTTGAATGAGCCTTTACTGGGTAGTCTTCTACAACAAATTCGCAGCGTGAGTGAAAAGTTGCCTGTATCCGCACCTGTGGCACCCACAGATATTCTGGCTTGGCCCGGTATGATACAGGCGGTTGAGAGGGATCGGGAAAGTTTTCATGCCGCCTGTTTCAACTTGTTTGAGAAGGCAGTCGAGCAGCTTTCCGATATGCGTGCGGCTGAAGGACAACGAATTGAAAAGGTATTGCGAGATAAATGTGGTGATGTGAGAGCCATTGTCAGAAGTGTACGTACGCGCCATCCACAGGTAGTGACTGCGATACGGGAAAAGCTTCAGCAACGCATTGAGGAGTTGATGGAGGCTGTAGACCAGACACGTTTCGAGCAGGAACTTGTCTATCTTGTACAGAAGATGGATATTATGGAGGAGCTGGACCGCCTGGACAGCCATCTGGACGAAATGGCTTCAGTTCTTGCAGGCGCAGAGGCCAGCGGACGTCGCCTGGACTTTCTAATGCAGGAATTTCATCGTGAGGCAAATACATTGGGAGCAAAATCTGCAGATGCGGAAACCTCCCAAGCTTCTATCGACCTGAAGGTCTTGATCGAGCAGATGCGTGAACAGGTTCAAAATGTGGAATAAACTGTGAGTATCCCAGCCTATGACAAATGACGTTCACACCAATAGGCATCAGGTAAAGATTTTCTGCACTGGCGGAACCCTGGACAAAGTGTATTTCGATGCCCTGAGCGAGTACCAGATTGGCGATCCCGTAGTATGCGATATTCTCAAAGAAGCTCGGGCGAGATTCCCACACGAGGTACGGTCCATCCTGAGGAAGGACAGTCTGGAGATTACTGCAGAAGACCGACAGCAGATTGTAGAGCATGTCAAAGCGGAAGACTGTACACGCATCTTGATTACCCATGGTACGGATACCATGGTAGAAACCGCACAATGCCTGCAGCAAGTCCCTGGCAAAACGATTGTACTGACTGGAGCCATGCAACCTGCGCGGTTTCGCAATACAGATGCCATTTTTAATATTGGCTACGCGATTGCTGCAGCCCAGCACCTTCCTCACGGTGTTTATCTGGCGATGAACGGGCAGCTTTTCACCCCCGAATCAGTACAGAAGAACCGCGAGGCCGGGCAATTCGAGCAGATACAGGACTTCAAATAAACGTCGCTTCCAGGGCTTTAAAAAATATGTTCACTTGCAAAATGGCCGTAGTCTAGATTTGAATCTTCTTCCAGGAGTCACTTCGGGAGCAACGGAGACGTCTTGCAGAGCAGGGTGGGACAGGAAGCCGGGGAGGCCACAGAGGAGACCTATATTTTGAGGTCGCAATTCTGCCGCACAGGCTATACAAGTTGGATGGCCGGGATATCTAGCTGGATTTGCCCATAGGAGCTGCATCAGATGCGCACGTGCGGGTGTCTGCGCTTGGTGGGCGTGTACAAAGATGTATGCCATCGGCTCCAAGTCAGGTAACAGGTTGCGGCTGCATAAACGAGGCTTGCTAGGGTCTCCTGCAGGTCATCACTTTGTCACGTTGTAAATTGTCACGCCTGAACCCAAATCCGAGCCGGACCGGGAAAATTAGTGCGAAATGGCAAGGTATTTTAAATTCAGGCCCCGAGAATACTTTTGACCACGTTTGCTCGTATAATCGGGGTCGGTCGAAATTCTAAGACACAATAGTTCAATTATTATGCTGAAAACCATGTTTCAAGCAGCTGCAATGGCAGTTTTGCTGGTATCCATCTCTTTTATTTCTGGAGCCGCAGCCCCAGGTACAGACAGCCAAATTTTGCCTACGCTAGCACCGATGCTGGAGAAGACAACTCCAGCAGTTGTCAACATTTCTACTACGGGCAAGGTAGTAGTGCGCGACCCGTTTTTTAATGATCCTTTCTTTCGAAGATTTTTTGACGTACCGCAACAACGACGGGAGCGACGTATCGCCGGCTTAGGGTCTGGCGTTATATTCGATGCTGATGATGGCTATATCGTGACAAACTCACACGTCATTGATAAGGCTGAGGACATTGTAGTCACCCTTGAGAATGGACAACGCTTTAATGCCACGGTAATAGGAAAGGACCCGGGTGCCGACATTGCAGTCATTCAGGTTGAAGCAGACAACCTCACCGAGATTACTCTGGGGGACTCGGATAGCCTGCGACAAGGGGACTTTGTGGTAGCGATAGGTAATCCCTTCGGGCTGGGACAAACAGTGACTTCCGGAATTGTCAGCGCACTCGGCCGCAGTGGGCTCGGGATAGAGTCGTATGAAGATTTTATTCAGACAGACGCATCCATTAATCCCGGGAATTCGGGCGGGCCGCTGGTTAATTTGCGTGGAGAATTGATTGGAATCAACACCGCCATCTACGGATCGGGAGGCAATATCGGGATCGGGTTTGCCATTCCTGTCAACATGGCAAAACAGATTACGTCCCAGTTGATTGAACATGGCGAAGTCAGGCGGGGTCGACTTGGATTTGTAGTGCAGGATTTAACTCCGGAACTGGCGGAGGCGTTCGGGGTAACCCGTAAAAAGGGTGTGGTGGTTGCACGTGTGGAAGCAAAGTCTCCTGCGCATAAAGCAGGTGTCAAAGTGGGGGACGTCATTGTAAAGGTGAATGGTCGTGAAGTAGAAAGTTCTGCCCAAGTACGAAACGAAATTGGGTTGCTGCGTGTGGGCTCACAGGTCGAGATTGAAGTATTGCGTGATGGCAAGAAACGTCAGCTCAAGGCATCGGTTGGCAAACAACTGAAACAGACGGTCAGCGGGAAATCACTAAGCGACAAACTGGCAGGAGCCAAACTTAGTGAGGCTTCAGAAGATCCTTCACGCGGAACTGCTGCGGGAATAGAGGTGGTTGATGCTGACGGCAGAGCGGCAGCTTCCGGCATTCGGAAAGGCGATATCATCATCAGTGTGAACAAAAAGCGGGTGAAGACGTTGCGGGATATGCGAGCTGCCATCAAGAAAAACCCCAAGACACTGTTACTGAATATCCAGCGTGAAACGCGAGGGCTGTTTATCCTCATCCGATAGTCGCTTGAACATGCATGTCTATGGAACAAGACATGCATTACTCAGTGCCACTTTCTAATATATTCAAAGCGTTATTTGAATTGGGGTGTTGTACAAAGCCTCCAGCGGCCTTTGTAAGGAACAGCTCATCCCCCAGTGACTGGCGGAAAGAAAGCCACCTCATCACCGTCTTCGACGACATGTGCAAAATCTGCGTATTCCTGGTTGATAGCCACTAACACTCGCTCAGGCCGTTGCATGCCGCTTGTTGTCTGATGCCAAATTTCTTCTACAGTGGCGCGTCCCGTTATCGAGATTTCATCACTCGAACGCCCAATCGTTTCTCGCAGACTCGCAAAATACTTTACATGGACGGACATTGCTGTACCTCAGTATTTGATCGACAATGTGAAAGGTTTGCATCGAATAGTACCATTACTATTTTGGAAATATGGAGTCAATGACGTGACTAGATTTACGCATTTCAATCCTGCAGGAGAAGCACACATGGTCGATATTGGCGGAAAGCCGGTTACCCGCCGTGTTGCTGTTGCAGATGGAAGAATATGCATGCATGCAGAAACATTGCATAGCATACAAAAGGGCAGTCATAAAAAGGGTGACGTGCTGGGTATTGCGCGGATTGCCGGCATAGCGGGTGCAAAAAAAACCTCGGATCTAGTTCCTTTGTGTCATTCGATACCCCTTACATCGGTACAGGTCGAGTTTGCGTTCGAAGATACCGTGCCAGCTGTGTATTGCAAGGCTACCGTGGAAACACTCGGCCAGACAGGTGCGGAAATGGAAGCGCTGACTGCCGTGCAGATCGCATTATTGACAATCTATGATATGTGCAAGGCAAAAGATCGAGGCATGACCATGCAAGCAATTGGCTTGGTACGGAAGTCTGGCGGCAAGTCTGGTGATTGGGAGCGTGATGGACAGTAACTTCAGGGCAGGAAATTCCGGGCTTGTTCATCTGCAGTATATGACGCATTTCAGCAGCCTCACCATGCAGCCATGAGCCCTGCATTCAGTGAGCAGCTACTGGTCTGGTTTGATCGGCATGGCCGTAAAGACCTCCCATGGCAACGCGATCGTGACCCTTACCGAATCTGGATTTCGGAGATCATGCTGCAGCAGACACGCGTGGATACTGTGATTCCTTACTATGAAAAATTTATACATCGCTTTTCGGACATAGAAAAGCTGGCCGTTGCAGACATTGATGAGGTGTTGCACTACTGGACAGGACTGGGGTATTACGCACGTGCACGTAATATGCATAAAGCTGCACGAGAACTTTGCAGACGGTCTCAAGGGAAGTTTCCTGAAGACATAGACGCAATGACTGCTCTGCCTGGAATAGGGCGCTCCACAGCTGCAGCTGTACTGGCACTTAGCTTTGGCAAGCGTCATGCCATTTTGGATGGCAATGTAAAGCGTGTACTGACAAGATATTTCGAAGTAGAGGGATGGCCCGGTAAAGCCAAGGTGGAGAAGCAGCTCTGGGAAAGTGCAGAGTCTCTGCTGCCTGATGATCGCATGGCAGACTACACGCAGGCTTTGATGGACCTTGGAGCAACGCTATGCACGCGGGTACGGCCGGACTGCAGGCAGTGTCCGGTTCAGGGTAATTGCATCGCGTTCAAAAAATGTCGGCAACATGAACTGCCTGCACCCCGGCCTACTCGCGATTTACCTCGCCGGAATGTCCATGTCGCACTGATTCGAAACAAGGAAAATGCGGTGTGGTTGGAGAGGCGACCTTCAACTGGAATTTGGGGCGGGCTCTACAGCTTCCCTGAATTCGAGAAGGAAGCTGACTTACAGAAGTGGCTGACAGATACGTGTAAAATGGACAACCTGACAGTGAGGATGTTGCCCGTGATTACGCATACTTTCTCACATTTTCGACTTCACATGCACCCGACGGTGGTGTTGATGGAAAACAACCCCATTGGTGTGATGGAAGATGATGACGGGGTTTGGTATAAAGCCATCGGTGAAAAGATTGGCCTAGCAGCCCCTGTTCGCAAGGCCTTACTGCAAGTAATTTGATGTACAAAGGAAAACATTCATGGCGCGTATGGTTCAATGTGTAAAGCTTCATAAGGAAGCGGAAGGGCTTGAATACATGCCGTATCCGGGAGAACTCGGACAGAAAATTTACGATAATGTTTCCAAAGAGGGGTGGCAACAGTGGGTAGGTCATCAGACCATGCTGATGAATGAATACAGATTGACGCCCGTTGACCCCAAAGCACGCAAGTTTCTAGAAGAGGAAATGGAAAAATTCTTTTTTGGCGAAGGGTCGGAAAAACCCAAGGAATTTGTGGACCCCGACAGCAGGCAATAGTCAACTCGGAGTTCAAGTCGATCCCTTCATAATTGGAAGTCTCCGTTAAATTACAGCCTTAACAAGACCTTCAGCTCTGGCCAGGTAGCTCAGTCGGTAGAGCAGTGGACTGAAAATCCTCGTGTCGGTGGTTCGATTCCGCCCCTGGCCACCAAATATATCAATAAGATATTAGGTTACTGTTTTCAATCCCTGTGTCATTCGGTACAATTGCGGTACACTTCTACTGGAATGGACCCATGGCAACAATTACGAAGACCCCATCGAACACCTGGAAAGCGATGATCCGCAAGCGCGGCTGGCCGACCACCATCAAGACCTTCCGCACCAAGCGTGATGCACAGGACTGGGCACGGCGCACCGAGGATGAAATGGTGCGCGGCGTGTACATCGACCGGGCCGGATCGGACCGTCTCCTGCTGAAGCACGCACTGGACCGCTACCTGCGTGAAGTGTCCTCCACCAAACGTGCGACTACAGCTTATGCTGAGGGACACAAGGCCAAAGCCTTGAAGGAAAACCTGGGGGCTTACAGCCTTGCTGCGATCACGCCGGACCTCGTGGCCCGGTATAGGGACCAACGGCTGGAGGCAGGCAAGTCCAACAACACCGTGCGCCTGGAACTCTCCCTGCTCTCGCACCTGTTTACCATCGCTATCAAGGAATGGCGAGTGGGCCTGTTCTACAACCCGGTGGCCAATATCCGCAAGCCTAGTCCAGGTAAGGGCCGGGATCGGAGATTGAAGGCCGAGGAGGAAAAGGTCTTGTTCCAGGCCTGCGACCGACATTCCAACCCGATGCTCGGCTGGATAGCAAGAATTGCCCTATACACTGGCATGCGTGCCGGGGAGATCAAATCCCTGATGCGTTCACAGGTAGACCTGAACAAGCGCACCGTGCACCTCACTGAAACCAAGAATGGATCCTCAAGGACCGTACCACTTACAAAACAGGCTACGAATGTCTTTCGTGCTGCCCTCAGCAATCCTGTCCGACCCTTGGACACGAATTTGATCTTCTGGGGTGAGCCTGGAAGAGATGGAATACGCCGCCCCTATGAGTTTCGGCCAGCCTGGGTCCGCACATTGAAGAAAGCCGGTATTGAAGGCCTGCGCTTTCATGATCTTCGCCATGAAGCGGTCTCACGTCTGGTCGAGGGGGGCCTGGGCGACCAAGAAGTGTCTGCGATCTCCGGGCACAAGTCCATGCAAATGCTCAAGCGCTATACGCACCTGCGTGCGGAGGATTTGGTGGAACGTTTGGATCAGCTAATGGGTTGAACAGGCACTCGATATTTATCGCACTCGTCTCATCGGTGATGCTTACCGATCCCTGAGTTAAAGTGCAAAAATCTAAGAAAGTTGGCCGTCTCTGCCTAAGGGTCAAATGTCCTTCCACATGCTGTCGAATCAGCCAATGAACATTTCAGCTTCACTTCGGCACGCGGGGTCATTGTCCGGAAACGGGCTTAAGCGAGAAAGAGATTTCGTACTCGACGAGCCGAATGTTCTCAACGAATGCAGTTGCCAGAATAAGGTCCTCGGAAATCTCGCTTGCGACAATGATGCCCCTGACCGAAGCTTCACCGGCGAGGTTCCCTTTGATCCAGCTCATGTATCGAAGGATCTGACCCACGACTCGGTCGTAGGCACGGGAAACTTTGGTCTCAATCACCACGTAGGCACCGTCAGTGCCAACCGCAAGAATATCAATTCGACGCTGGCCTGCGGGAAACTCAATGCCGGTGAATACTCCGTCCTCGTCTTCGTAGAGCTTCAGCCCGGGTTCCAGAAGTCCGAGGTTTTGGGCAAGATAGTTTTGAAGATCCCGCTCAAACGCGAACTTGCGCGACCCGAGTTCGTCTTCCTCGGTGGTCTCTTCGGCAATATCACCCGTCTCGGTGACGTTTCCTGCAATATCTGCCTCAATATCGGCCTTGTAGCGGGGGGCCGGGTCTTTCTCGGAATCCCATAAGCGAAATTCGCTCGGGCCCAACTTGAAGAACAGGTCCCAGCCTGCATCTGGCTTCACGTTGGAGTGATGTCGCCGACTAGGAGAATTCACAGACATGCCATCTACATGCATCCCGACGGTGTTGCTCTTGATGTTTGGGTAGTGTTTAGAAAACCAGCGAACCGCATCCTTGCGAGAGAACACCTGACCAAGCGTTAGCTTTTGAGCCGCAAACTCGTGCATCAGTTCCTTGGTGGATTTTTCGTAAATTGACATGGTGATCTCCCGTATTTTTTATTCTGGTGGTTTGATCTGGAAATGCGATCGTGTGTAAGCTTATCTGATACTAGGATGATCAGGCAGGCTGCGGGCACCACTGGATTTGAGTGGAGATTAGGTGCTACGGACTTAATCTTATTCGAAGGCACATGCTGCGGTTTTTCAGCAAGCGTCGGCGCCCAACTTCGGTTAGCTTATATTGTCTAGTTCCGTTTTCTTTTCTATGCAGAACACACTCAGTTCATTGATTTTCTCAAGCGTATCTAGAACTGCGCTTTCTTCCGGGTATTCACAAATTCCCTTGTAATCCTCGTTCCGTGCAGGTTTGTCGGGCCCTACAAAAAATCCGATGCGGTTATCACCTCTTGCTCGATGAACGTTATAGCTTTTTTCAAGTGCATTCAGGATGATTTTCAAGTCGTCGATATACTGCTGTCTCCGGTCCTCGTAATTGGCTAAATCTTTTTTTGCGTTTTGCAGGGCCAAGTGTAACTCGCCGGCAAGCTTAACCTTATCCGAATCCGTCATGCTGATAACCCTCGTTGTAAACTATGAACAAGAATCAAGCATAGTAACTTATCAGTGCTACGGACTCACGTCCTGTTGCTCGGCTCTTTTCTGCGGATCCCGCAAGCGCTTTAACGAGCCACGAGAATCGCCTGCAGGTGAGGAGATCGAACACAAGGCAGCAGGAGCAATGCACAGCGGGGGGCATCTGTTTAGAGGATGGGGTTAAACGAAAGCGTTACCTTGAATGTGTGTACAGCAAGTACCGCAAAGCATAGTAGACCTGACCTACTTCGTCTTTTTGCTATGTCTTAATATAGGCATAGCCTAGACCAAACCCTTTTTCAGTTTACATTACCTGTCAATGAAAAACCGCGACACTTCCTGTATCGGTTTTCTATAGATTTTGTTTGACGTCTTTTGCAGTCTTGTGTTTTCGAAACCTGCACAAGGAGAACATGGATCATGCAAGACACGAACAGTCCCCATGCCGTTGCATTGGAGAATCAATTGACCGAGCGGTTTGGGCTATTGTTGTCCCAGACGCAGCTGGCCCAGTTGCTTGGCCGCACCACCGGCGGCCTGCGCTATAGCCTGAGCTATCCGAGTGACCGGCAGACAAGAGCCCTGAAGGCCTGCGGGCGAAAGATCGGGCGGCGGGTGTATTACCCGGCCTCAGAGGTCGCCCGGATCATTCTCGGTCCCAACGGGGAATGAGTCACAGGAATAGATCCAGGCTGAACCAGTGAGCCTCACAGCCAGTGAGTGGGCCCTGCGCCAGAACCTCGGGCCGGTGCCCAAGTTCGTCCTGGTCGTGCTGGCCGATGCCGCCAATGACCAGAATATCTGCTGGCCGCGTATCTCGACTGTGGCAAACAGGGTGGGCGTATCCCGGCGCACCGTGCAGCGTGCCATCCAGTACCTGGTCCAGCGTGGACTGGTTACCGTTGTACCACGCAACCGGAACGATGGCTCGAGTTCCTCGAACCTGTACCGATTGATGGTTGGAGGGGGTGTCAATTTGACATCCCCCCGTGACAATATGGCACCACCCCCTGACAGGGGCGTCACCCCCCCGTGTCACCTGTGTCATGGGGAGGGTGTCACAGGTGACACCCCATTAACCACCAGAAGAACCGTAAGGGAACCACCACCACTGCCACAGGGAGCAAAACCTGAATCTGGGATGAAATCCGGGTCCTCGGGAAGTGGTGGGGAAGACGCTTCCAGTTTGCACTACCCTGAGGGCCTGTTGCCCTCCGAGCGAGACCGTGCAACAGTCATGGTTCGCAAGCTCAGCGCACCGGTCAACCAGCAGGTGCTGGACGAATGGGCCGGGATCATGGTGGCAGGAGACATACGGGCCTCACCGCTCGGTTGCCTGCGTGTACTAGTCCAGCGCGCGCAGGAGGGCACGTTCACGCCGGAGCGGGCCATGCGTGTGGCCCAGGCACGCAAGGCGAAGCAGCGAGTGAAAGCTCAGATGGAGGAACTGCCTGAACTGGCCCCGGCTGATGAAAGCAACCCGATTGTGCACCGAATGCAACAGATCGCACAGCGCCCCCGCAGGGAATAGCCTGGTTCCATGACCCCCCCGCAGCCTGCCTGCACAAGAGGTTGTCTGACCCAGGCAGAGGCGCCCTGCGGGCCAGCGAAAGTCCGGAGAACTATCCGGCGATACCGCAGTCCCACGTACGTGGCCGTGTCACTGCCAGCAAAGCGCAGTAGTGACGCGGCCGCATCCGGTACAGGAAGCAAGATACACCGTACGCCGTTTTCTGCGGGCCTGAATGCCACGCGAATTACGGTGTCCACGAATCCGGATGCATGTGATTTTTTTTGCCACGGACCTGAATTTTTCCGTGACGGATCTGACCCGCATGCTATACTGAACACGTATCGATTTTGTACCGAAGCCATGGCGGTATATCCGTGGCGACAAGGCACCGTTCGGACCGTGCAACAGGTGCATCAGCGAAAGCTGCGGTCCATCTTCAACGTCCTTCAAGGACCCAGGGCAAGTCCAGGGCTTGTCCATCTTCAACCGCACAGGCGTAAGCCTGTTTATTCAATCCACGAGCGCCATGCGTGACGTTCGCCTGTGGGCGAGGTCACACCGGGCTTGTATTTTCAATCCATGCGGAGGAATCCGCTTACTTCAAAGGAGGTGTAATCCTGTCGCCCGTATACCGGGCATGTTGACTGTCGCAGGGCTGGTCTTCCACAGAAGTCATCCTGCGTGGCCTTGACTGAGGCACATTCAAGTCGATCGGGAGTGGTGTCCCGTGACCGTATTCGCGATAAGCGAAACTTGTGCAGCCCAGGCTGCCAGGTGGCTCAGAAACACTAACCGGAAAAGATAGAGAACACTATGCGCGACTTGAACCACAACCTGAAACAGCTCTGCAAACACTGCCGGGAAGGCAGCTATGCCACGCAGAGAAACCGGGAGCGGATCTTGACACAAATTGCGAATGAACTGCATGCGATGGGCTACCGGAAGATGCAGGCGAAATCCTTGAAGCCCAAGCATATCGAGGCCCTGGTCCAGCACTGGCAGGACCGGGGCCTGTCCATCGGAACCATAAAAAACCGGATGGCGGCGGTACGCTGGTGGGCCACGAAGGTCAACAAGCGCAACGTCATGGCCAACTCGAATGAACATTACGGCATTCCGGATAGGCGATTCGTGACCAACGAGGATAAAGCCAAAGACCTCACAAAAGAGCAGCTCAGCAAGGTCAAGGACGATCATGTGCGCATGAGCCTGGAACTCCAGAAAGCCTTTGGGCTGAGGAGAGAAGAAGCGATGAAGTTCATGCCCAGCTATGCCGATAGAGGGGATCATATCCAGCTGAAGGCCAGCTGGACCAAGGGCGGCAAGTCAAGAACAATTCCTATTCGCACAGTAGCCCAGAGAGAGGTGCTTAACCGGGCAAGGGGCCTTGCCGGTCTAGGGTCCTTAATCCCGAGCCACCGAAGCTACGTTCATCAGTTGAGAGTTTATGAGGGCAGTACGCTACGGGCGGGACTTTCAAGCATGCACGGTCTGCGCCATGCCTATGCGCAGGAGCGTTATGAGGAGCTGACGGGCTGGAAGTGTCCGGCTACCGGAGGGTTAAACACCAAATCCCTAAGCCCAGAGCAGCGGGAGTTGGACCGGGAGGCCCGGCTGACGATCAGCCAAGAACTGGGACATGAGCGAGAGCAGGTGACTGCAGCGTATCTTGGAAGATAATGAACGGTATTGCACTTGGTCCTGAAAACATACTTTTAGAACTTTTAGGATTGATACTATTCAAATTCTTCTTTTGAATTTTGTCTATAAAACTAGTATAATTTCAGACAAAATAGGGTTTATCTAATGACTACTGCAAAAGCTATTCGAACCGATCTGCGGAAACTGCCTAAGGGCAAGCCGTTTACCAACTCGCGCTTTCTGAGGCATGGGTCGCGCGGGGCCGTCGGCCGAGCACTCTCACGCCTGGTTGCGGAAGGTGAAATCAAACGCC
>JAPOQE010000022.1 GCA_026710875.1 Gammaproteobacteria bacterium
GGATGCCATCCTGTTCTGTTGGGTTTGTATTTCCCGCTGCTGAAAGGATGGCGGCAATGGGATTTCGCCACGGACTAGAGCAGGTAACTGGCACAGGGAGCATGACAGGATGAGAACGATCAGTGACATGAATATTGACAAGTGGAGAACCCCCGCGGGGGTCTCGGTCCCGGACGATGAACTCCGCTTCCTGCTCATACCGGACCGGGTGGAGGCAGCGATCTGTTTTGATCTCGCACAAAAGGTGCATGTGTATCAGGACCAGATGCGCGGGAAACCGGATGAGATCAGCGTGGCTTTGATGATCACGCAGGGCGGATTGCTGCCTGGTATTTTGCTCTACGATCATCTGGTCGAGGGGCGTCCCCAGGGCACCCCTAAAATCCGGTTTGGCACGCTCGGGATTTCAGGCTACGAGGGACCAGGTGAGCGAAGCAGCGAGATGCAGGTACAGCAGGGGGTCTCCGTGCCTGTCCGTGATCGCACCGTGTTGATCATTGATGATCTTGGGGACAGTGGCGATACCATGAAGCTCGCCTCGGAGCATGTAATGGACAGTGGTGCTGGCAGCGTACTGACGCTGGTGCCGTATATGAAGCCCGAAGCTGTGCAGCACTTCAGAGCAGATTTTTCCTTTGGAGAGGTGCCACAGGACACCTGGATCATCACGCCCAGGGAACGTGTCGAGACCCTGATGAAACGGGTTCCGGTGTGGAAGCAAAGAGGTGCCACAGAACGGGAATGCCGACGCAGGCTGTGCGAGCTGATCGGGTACAGCACAGCGGAAGTGAACTACTACCTGCCTGTAGCCTACGATCCGGGATGATCAGTAACGGGGTAGCGGAAGTCTGCGCAAGCCGGAGCAGTCCGATGAACTTACCGGGTTGCCTGATACCTCAAATGGGTCGCGACGGGCAGGATCAGGTGAGTACGTCGGGTGTGGCAGCCAGCGCTTCGTCCATGGTAACGACCGGCAGGCCAGCCTTGATCCATCCCGGGCCGCGATTCGAGCCAAGCATGCCTTCAGATACATCGGAGAAACCGTCATAGCCCGCCAGTCGCAGGGCACGCATAACCGACCCCGATCGAATGCCGGTTGCACAGATCAGTGCCAGGGGACAATTTTCTGCCAGTTCGCGGGCAGTAAACAGACGTTCGATAAACCGCCAGTGATGGACACTGACCGCCCACGCGCCTCGAGCAATACCCGTCTCACGCCATTCGCCACGCGATCGGATATCCAGCATTCGGATCCGATCTTCCAGAAGCTCCGCATGGGCCTGCTGCACGGTCAGGATGCCGCTGCTTTGCGCTGGTGTTGCCGCCAAACTCGGCAGAGCCGGCAGGGCGGCCAGCAATACAAGGATTTGTCTGCGCTGGAAGTTCATTCAGCTGTCTCCTTGGATCTTTTTGTCATTTCATACTCTCCAGTGTGCTCCGGCTTGGAATACGAAGCCCTTATCACGGATCATGACCTGAAGGGTAGCATGCCCGGGCAGTTCGGTGAATCAAAGCCATCACCTTCGATGAGCAACTTTAAGCTATGAAAACTAGCCAAGATTTCTTACAGGCTTAAACAAAAGCAGCCGAGGGCAATTCAGGCCAAAAGGCCGCACTTTCTCTATCAGCTTGAATTCCAATATCTCCACAAAGATACTCCAGGCACAGCACAGTCATACCAACTTCTGGAGTAGCAGACAGCTTTTCGACCAAAGCATCCCGAAACTTATTGGAGTCCTTTGCACAAATATATATTCCAATTCTACGAATTACATAACTTGCTATCAGAACACCCAATCCAGTTTTCCAGACGATGTCTAACCCCCAAACATAGGAAGAAAGTATGCCAGCCAGGAGTAGCAGCACGCCAACCGGAATCAAAATTAAACTAAGACTTCTCCAGGTAGTATATCGACCTAATTCCGGATGATTTCTAGGCAAGAAAAGTATGTCAATGAGTATTACAGCCGACCCATCAACCAATGCTGTCTTTATCTGCTCCCAATTATCCCAAAGGTCATCCACTACAGTAATCGTCTCTGAATCAAGTGCCTGTGGAGCGACATCCTGGACATGTTTTCGAAAATCATCCTTCGATGGCTTTATTGCATAATTCATAAGCGAATGAATAAACCGTTCAGGTTTAGGATTTTAATTTCCGTACTGAAATCTGATGGGTTCGATAGTTGTTTGAGAGGTTACATTCTAGCTGAATCCAGAAGGAAATTTTGGTGACTATAAAAGCCGTGGAATTTTCCTCGGCCTATTCAGTCCTTGCACATGAGGTGCGTGATTTCAGAGAGGTAATGACAGGCCGCAAGGTTATCCAATTATTGGCAAACCTTGCTTGCCGCCTTGGCAGATAGGACATTTTCTCTGCCAAATATCCGTTCCATTCACCCTATATCTGTGGGCGCAATCGTTACAACGCAAAATATAGCTATGAGGTTGATTATGGTCGTTCCCTGGAATGTTTACGCGCTGAACAACAGTTTGATCGTTGCGATTGACGCTTCCTAAAGCAGTGGTATCTCGTGATATTCTTTTCATCAAAGTAAAATGCTCTAAAAGGTCGCGTCCCTCAGGTTTTCATTTGAGCAAGCCATGTCTGACGCGGCAGACCCCTTGTTAATGATTCGGAGCCTTGGTCTTTAACAGGTAGCCCGTTTCAGGGCTTACTACAGGCGCATCGGCCTAGTGCAACCCCGCTTGGATGCCATTCCAGAACTCCAGCCTTGCCGTTAATGCCTTCTCTGCCACAGCCACAGCATCGGCCTGTTTTTGTGGGGACCCGTCACACAACTCATTAAGCAGTTGGATGGCAAGTGGTCCATGCTTGTCTGCATCCAGTTGCGTATGGCGGTCCAGGTAGGCATACAAATTAGGGGAAGATTCAGGACTAATTTCTAGGCAGCTTTGTATGGATTGAAACAGTCGTGGAACCAGGTCTTCTCTGCCGTAGGCCAGCACGGCCGTTAACAAGTGAACCTCGTTTCGATCAATGACATCAAATGTGAACTGCATGAAGCGCCTGGAAGGTGCAGGAATACCTGGGAGTTCAAGCGCAGCTTCAAGTCCTTCGCTACTAAGTATGGCTAGAAAGGTCCTGACCGGTTGGACATCTGCCCCAGCCTCTGTCATGGCAAGCAAATAGCTCTCGAAATGGCTGGCATGTGTGGTTACGGTATCAGGAGTCAAGGAGCAGTCTGATTCCTCGTCGAGTACCAGCTGGCTCACAAAATTTGCAAGGCGCGGATTCTCGGGAGGCACCCACGGCAACGTGGCGGGGGCAATGGCATTCTGAAGGGATTTGACCAGGGACATGAAATCCCACACCGCGTAGACGTGATGTTCCATGAAGATCCTCAGGTTTTCATGGGTCATGATGCTGCGGTACAGGTCGTGCGCCAGTAACTTGCGAAGCAGTGCAGTGTACTGCGGTGACACATGTTTCGATTTGGCAACAGTTTTAATCATTGGGGACTTCAGTTTCCTTGAGTTCACATATTAATCGGCATCAAGCCGTCAGGTGCCCATGCTTCCATCTTATTTAGTATTGAAAGCTCCAAAAGCGCAGCTTACCTATTGTCTGGTTCTGTGCCAGGTAGGCTAACTCCTGCGCAAGGTGGTTATCTTTACCTGATTGTTATAGGTGACTTACTCTGTGTATTATCGAATCTAGACGTTCTTCTAGATCTTCGAAAGACAGTTGTTCATAGGTGTCATTATTATTGTGATGGATCAATCCTAGAACTGTTTCCTTGAGTTCTTTCGCTTCATCTAGGATAAGCTCTTCTATCAATTTCATGAGGAACATGTCGTAATACCTCTCTCAATGAGTTTACACAATTATATAGCTCACAAATGTAGTGCATAAACACATCATCCATTGGAAAGTTTGCTAGTGCCCTGCGTCGTGAAGATTTAATTATGAGATCGAAGATATACATCTAACCTGCAAACTCATTGGGCACATTGTACAAGGGCAGAATTAAGAACGACTGACTGAAGGTGTCCAACAAGAGAAGAGAGGCTCTTGGCAGAGTCTGATTGACGGGTTCGCCTTCCTCGAGGCTGTTGGTGAGATAGACTGAGAGGCGCGTTGGATTACCCGTGGGCTTATATCCAAGTTCGGTGAGGATCATGTCCAGTTTCATGTGGCACATGGCATAGGAGGCCATAAGCAGTTCGAAGCCGTGCAAACGGGGAATCAGGTCTTGCTCAATGTAGCTTGACCACATGCTAGGCGCGACACTCTGAATTCGGGGGGCGATTTGTTTTATGATCTCAGCAAGGAAGGTACCGGTGCCTGTGGCGGGGTCTAATATCTGGATTCGATGCACCTCTTTTTTAATCGTGACCGCCTTGCCCTTCTTATCTGTCTGGCCAGTGTCCCAGTCAATAGTAACCTTCGATGTGTTGGCAAGGCCGTCCGCTAAGCCGAACTCGTTCTGCAGTACCTCGTCCACTGCGCGGACGATGAAGTTGACCACGGACTCAGGCGTATACCAAACACCACGAGCCTTGCGTTTGGACGGGTTGTAGGCGGCGAGAAAGGTCTCGTAGAAATGCAAAAACGGATCATTTTGGCCAGTCAGCTTGCCGAAGCTCTCCATAAGCTTTGCCACGTCACAGGCGAAGAAGACGTCAGCCAGATCATCAATTATCCAAGCAATCCTGTCATCAAGGCCATGGCCTGCCACATAGGTGAACAGGGACCTCAGGAAGGGGTTGGATTTGGGCAACAGTTCCAGCGCTTCCTGACGGCTGAAGGTGTCCAGCGTGGTGTCGTGAAGGCGCGCCGCAAACATACCATATGCGATGGTCTCGGCGTAGATATCGGCGAAGTCTTCAAGAGTGATGTCGTGAATCAGGTTTTCCTTAAATGCCTGATACTGGGCCGTTAGTTCAGTCTCTGGTACCTCGCAATCTGCCAGCGTCCTATGCAGCACATCCTTGATGAGGTTCGCTTTGCCAGCCATCCGTTCGGCTAGCTCTCTCGGCATAGTGATGGTTTGAGGCCTTTGGGCAATGAAGTCGCGAAGGAGGTTTTCCAGCGTGTCATATCGATCCATCTTTGGGATCACATTCTCCAGGAAATCAGCGATGGTGACAGAGGCGATTATGCTGCCATCTCGGTAGAAGTCCCAATCAAGACCATTGGTGTAGATTAGGTTGGGCAGGGCAGCTTTGTAACGATTCTGTTGAGACTTGTTGCTGTCTTTCATGCCCCGGATACTGATGTGCAGGTCTTTCGCCTCCACATGCCCAATTACAATACTGTCCTTTGATATGAGGAAATCTGGTGCACCGCATTTTACCCGTTTGGGTTCATTCAGGGCCATGACGCCGAGGCCAGAAAACAGGGCTTCAAAGGCCGAGCGATAGGAATGTTCCGTCGCATTGCCCGTGGCATGAACCTTTTGGACAGCAGAAACAAAAAAGTGGATTAGGTTGTCGTTGGTCCGGCTGGGCCAATTCGGGGAGCTCATGGGTGTACCCCTGCATAAGCGCGCTGGCTGCAAGCATCATTCCTTTCTAGCCGTGCTGTGCAGTCTTCACATCCCCCAGAGTAGTTCTTCACGTAGCGCTGAAGGTGTTTCAGGTTGAACTCAGGATACACATTCATGTGTGCCTGCTTCAGTATCACCCAGAAGTTCTCGATTCCGTTCGTGTGCTCCGTGTCACGCACGAACTTACTGATCGAGTTGTTTGTCACTTCGTGACCGTGGTCAATGCTTCGGTAGGCCTTGCATATAGTTCCCCAAAATTTCAGTGTATGCATACAAGTTCTTTCCTGTATTAAAAAAACCGCTAGGATTTGAAATCTGGCACTTCTAGAACTAGGGAATGGCCCTTAATTGCCTCGTGCCTGAAAGACTAAGGTTTCCTTCTGCAGCAGATTCTATATAGTCAGACCACCAGCGCATCATGATTCTCCTACGCTCTAGGTACTCAGCCCGATTGTACGCACCTCTGACATCGTTTTTGTCAGTATGTGCTAAAGCAGATTCAATAATGTCATGATCAAAACCTTGCTCGTTTAGTGTGGTGCTTGCCAATGCTCTGAGGCCATGTGCTACTAGTTGGTGACCATAACCCATCCGTTTTAGAGCCATGTTGGCAGTTGCTGGATTAGCATGGGTCCTTGGGTTTCTGTCTGCAGGAAACACATGTTCCCTATTTGCACTAATTGGTTTCATTACTTCCAGCAAGGCCAGCATTTGTGATGAAAGTGGAACCTTGTGAGGGCGTTTCTTTTTCATGCGCGCAGCGGGAATAGCCCACAAATTTTTTTCCAGGTCTATTTCCTCCCATCTCGTTCCTGCAGCTTCGCCTGGCCTAGTCATTGTGTGCAATTGCCATTCAATCAGGCATCGAGTAGTTTTCTTGATACTGGCATTGGCAATTGTCCTCATCAATTCCGGTAATTGCTCCGGACTCAAACTAGGCATATGGCTTTTTTGCGGTGAAGCGAATGCTTTACTAACTCCTGAGAGACAATTCGCTGCCACTAGGTCCGTATTTACCGCATAGACCATGATTTCGTTTAGTCTTTGGATTAAGCGCTTTACAGTTTCCAGGGAACCCTTCGCTGCCAGAGGCTCTAATACTTCAATTACTTGCTTTGCCCTGATTTTGTGAAGGGGCGATTTACCGAGTGCAGGCAAAATGTGCAGTTCCAGTGACCTGTAGATATCTTGGGCATGTGAATCTGAGACTTGGCTACTTTTAACCTTGATCCATCGGCTAGTTGCAGCTTCCAGTGTATTTCGGCTTTTCTCCGCATGAATCCTATTCTTTTCGAGCTTGTGCTCGATTGGGTCAATGTCATCAGCAAGTAGCTTCAAGTATTCATTCCGCCTGGAGCGCGCCTTGGCGAGAGTAATAGTGGGGTATTCGCCAAGGGTATCAGCGACACGTTTTTTGGTGAAAGGTTTGTAATAGTTGAAAAGCCAGACCTTGTAGCCGCTGGGCTTGATTTTGAGATATAAGCCTTTCCCGTCTGCCAAGCTGTAGGGCTTGTCTTTGGGCTTGGCATGTTTGATCTCAGTTTCACTGAGTGGCTTCGTAATTCTTGGCATTTTAGTAATACGCTCCTGAGAAAATATGCTCCGTATTACTAAGAGTATTACTAAAACTTCCAGATTTTACAACACAGCTCCACACTGTATAGGATGTCAGTATACGATAAAATACTGATTATGAAGATATTACAGGATGCTGTTGGACGCTATCGGATATCTCAGTGGTGGAGGCGGCGGGAATCGAACCCGCGTCCGCAAATTCTACGCCGTTGGTACTACATGCTTAGTATCGCCTTTGTTTTAACATTCACTGCCCGGCGAACGGGGAGAGCAAA
>JAPOQE010000023.1 GCA_026710875.1 Gammaproteobacteria bacterium
CGAGACAAAATCCGCGTCACTCGGCACTGGCTTCCGTGGACGGCCAGATCAATCTGGACTTCGAGCCAGGGGACCTCCTGATCATCCAGAAAGCCAAACATGAACTGCGCCTGATCCAGCCCCGCAATTATGACTATTTCAACGTGTTGCAGGAAAAACTCAGCTGGAATGCAAAACCGCGTGGCAAGAAGTAACTGCACCTGCAGCAGATCCCATGCTCAAGTCCATTTATATCAGCAACTTTGCAATTATTGACCAGCTGGAGCTGGAGTTTCATTCTGGCATGAGTGTGCTCACGGGAGAAACCGGTACCGGAAAATCGATCATTATCGATGCACTGAATCTGGCGCTTGGTGGCCGTGCAGACCGCTCCATGGCGCGTGACAAAGAGCAGCGTATTGAAATTGCAGTGACCCTGGATACCAGCCAGGTGAAAGCCGCGCTTAACTGGCTTGAGAAGCACAGTCTGGATACACAGGACACGCAATGCGTACTGCGCCGCGTTATCGCTGCCAACGGCAAATCCAAGGCCTATATCAATGGCTCGCCCTGTCCGCTCATGCAGCTCAGACACCTGGGAGCCCAGTTCGTGGACATCTATGGCCAGCACGAAGGCCAGTCACTGATGCACAGGGACCAGCAACGCACCCTGGTGGACAGCTTTTGCGGAAATGAGGCGACCGTGGATGAACTGGCGGGCCTTTTTCGTGACTGGCAGGACCTGAACAGGCAGCTTAGTGAGGTCGAGAACACCCATGAAGCAGCACGTTCGCAACTTGACCTGCTGCGTTACCAGTTTCAGGAACTGGAGCAGTTGGCACTGGAAGACGGAGAAGTTGAAGAGTTGAATGCCCGCCACATTCACCTGAGCCATGCCAACGAGTTGCGCGAGGGCAGCATGCGAATCTCGGACCGGCTTGCCGGAGAAGGTGATGACAAGATCTTTGATAGGCTCGGACAACTGGTAGTGGAGCTGGAAAAGCTCAATGCGACGGACCCCCTGCTCAACGCCCCCTTCGAAGAACTGCGCGGCATCCAGATTCAGTTAGGAGAGACTGCCGGCGCCTTGCGCGACTATTCAGAAAAGATGTCCACGGATCCACAGGAGTTGCAGTGTGTCGAAGAGCGCATTGCGGTGGTCGAGGAAATTGCACGCAAGCACAGGGTCAAACCGGGCGAGTTGATCGGGCTCTATTCAAGCATCAGTAACAAACTTCAGATACTCGAGGACAGCCATGTCGACCCCGAAGAGGTCCGCCATGCACTACATGAGATCGAGCAACGTTACCGGGTCTTGGCGGCCAAGATCAGTGCGGCAAGAAAGGCCTCGGCACAGGCACTCGATGAGACGATTACCGAGGCCATGCAAAGGCTCGGCATGCGCGGCGGACGCTTCCATATCGACATACAGCCTCGCCCTTCGGATGAACCAACCTTGAACGGACTGGACGCACTGCAGTTTCTGGTCAGCACCAACCCCGGCCAGGACTTGCGTCCCCTGAACAAGGTGGCCTCGGGAGGTGAGCTGTCCCGCCTGAGTCTTGCCATACAGATTACAACGGCGAACAACCTGGCAATCCCGACACTCATATTTGATGAAGTGGATGCCGGTGTCGGCGGAGCTACTGCTGAAATTGTTGGTAAACACCTGCATGAACTAAGCTACAATGCGCAGGTGCTCTGTGTCACCCACCTCGCCCAAGTGGCTGCCCAGGCAGAGCATCACTACAAGGTGGACAAGCTCGAACACGATACCTCCATCCGGACTGAAATCTCCCAACTGGAAGAACAGGCCCGCATCGACGAATTGGCGCGCATGCTCGGTGGTATCAAGATGACCCGCAATACACAGGAGCATGCCAAAGAGATGTTACAACAGGGGAAACGAAGATCGGCATGAAGCGGTTGAGAACGATACTGTGCGTACTTTGCTGTGTGACAGCCCTTTCAGGATGCGACAAAGGGCTGTTGACCATCTACAAGATCGATGTCCAGCAGGGGAATGCGCTACTGGCTGAAGACGTAGAGAAAATACAGGTCGGCATGGGCAAGGAGCAGGTGCTCTTCGTACTTGGCAGCCCCCTGATCGTTGATAGCTTCCATCCGGATCGATGGGATTACGTCTACCTGCTGAAGCCGGGATACGGGCCAATACAACGCAAACAGCTGACGCTGATCTTTGACCGCGACGAACTCATTGAAATGATCCGTCGTATTCCAGATTCTGCCGAGGTCCTGGAAGACGACTCCGCACCAGGAGGATAATGCGACGCCATGCCTGGGTTCATCCCGGACACACTGGCAGGTAGCAGCCCATAGCCCTCAGGATACCTATCTTCCCTGTTTGGCAAGCGCGCGGCGTGCCTCGGCCGGGCTCTTGTACAAGGGCCGATAGATTTCGATCCGGTCATGGTCCTGCAGACACTGGTCGAGCTTGACCCGCTTGCCATAGATTCCGATATTTTCTTTACTCACGCTGGCATTCGGGCACCGGAGCATAATGCCCGATTGTTCGATCGCTTGCTGCACAGTAGTCCTGGAGGTAACCGTTAGCGGGATGACTTCCTGATGATCGGCCTCTGCAAAGCAGATCGTTACAGAAATACGGTCAACTCCTGCCATAAACCTTCTCTGCCCTTTTCTTGAACACGGCGATCATCCCGTTAGCAACCTGGCTGAAAATCGGCCCTAGGGTCAACTCGAACAGGCGGTTGGAAAATTTAAATTCCATAAACAGCTTCACTTCGCATGCCTGCTCATCCACTGGCTCAAACTCCCAGATACCGGTCAGGTGCCGGAAAGGCCCCTTGATCAGGTGCAGACTGATCCTGCGATCCCGGACCAGTTCATTGCGTGTCGTCATGGAGGCATGTATGGCTCCCTTGGCAAAATGCAGGGTCGCCTGCTTGGCATGCTCACTGGAGTCGCCGACTTCGCTGCCGACGCACCAGGTGACAAACTCAGGATAGGCCTCGATGTCATTGACCAGTTCATACATCTGTGTTGCCGAATAAGGCAACCGGGCGCTTCGTTGAATGCGAGTCATACAGGAATACGTGCCGATTTTAAATTTTCAGACCAGGCCAAGTACATGCAGAAAAATCAATACCACGCCCAGCGGTGCGACGTAGCGCGCAAGAAAACGCCACAAGCCGTAGGCCGCGGGGTGCCGGATGCCCAACTCATCGCGCCTGGAAGATTCGCTCATGATCCAGCCAGCAAACAGGCAGATCAGAATCCCTCCAAGCGGCAACATGATATTGGAAGTCAGGTAATCCATCACA
>JAPOQE010000024.1 GCA_026710875.1 Gammaproteobacteria bacterium
GCATCTCCTCCTGGCAGTACAAGTCCTTTTGTGTACGTGCGCCATAGAAAAAATAACAGTCCCGGGCAACACCGAGATTGGCGGCATGTTCGACAATCGCGGCCACGGCACTCATGCCGCTGCCCCCGGCAATGCACACCATCGCATCATCCGAGGTGTCCAGCTGAAAGTTTCCAAGCGGCCCGGCAATTTCCACGCGCTCGCCGATGCGATCTCCATCATCCAGCCAGCCTGATAATTCCCCGCCCGGCACCAGGCGTATGAAAAATGTGTGTTCCCCTGGTTGTTCATCCTCCGGGGCTTTGGCAAACGAATAGGAACGTGATTTTCTGACCCCGGGAACCTTGAGCGTCGCATACTGCCCGGCGACAGCATGCAGAGGCGGGCTGTCCGGGTCACCCCGGATGACGAGTTCAAGCGTGTCATGCGTGCGATGGGTAATGCGCGTGATACTGCCTTGGCTGATCCGCACCCTTCGGCCACGGATCTCAGGATCCGGTACCGGCAATTCCCGGATGTAATGGTCAAACGGGTCGTGAAAGTTCTTATTGGCAGCCGTCAATGGATTTATTCTCCACAATCTCGAAGAAATACTGCAAGGGACTAGCTGAAGACTTCCGGGTGCTGTTCTTTTGCGAATGCAAGGATCTCATCATCGCTTGCTTGTACACCATCGTTGCGCGGGTCCTCACGCCACTTCCTGATATAGCCTTCCTGGCCTCCCCACTCCTTCAGCAAGGTCTGTTTGCGCATTTTCTTGCTGGCTTTCTTGATCTCGACAAGACAGGAATAGAACGTCGGACTGGTCCCGAAGTCCGTCAGCATTTCCGAGTTCAGTGCATTGATATTCACGCCATTCGGTGTGTTGCTTCCCTTGAGCTGCTTTTGTGTGGAACACACGCCGGACAAGAGGCCATCGATGATGACCGCGTAGGCGTAGGATTCCCCGCGCTCATTGTACATACAGCAAAGATCCCCATCCTCGATGCCGCGTGCCCTGGCATCTTCTGGATTCAGTTCGACGGTCGGTCTCGACATCATGGCCTGCAGCCGCGGCACCGTCTGGAATGAATTGCCGATAAAGTAGTGGGTTGCGCTGCTCAGCACCTGTAGCGGGTAGTCCTTGCGTTTCGGGTCTTCCTGGCCTTCGATTTCCGGTACGTAGGAAGGCAGGGGATTAATGCCCTCTTCCTTGAGCTTCTCACACCAGATATCGATTTTCCCGGAATCCGTTGGCCACCCGTTTTTCATGAAGTTTCTTCGCTCGGAACCGGTATTGGCCCGCACGAAACCTTCTTTCTGGATGTCCTCGTAGGTGATGCCTTCCATCAGGGGGTTGTGCTTGCCCTCGTCGAACATGACGTCGCGAATGATTTCCTCGTCCGTCTGGGTGAAGGCATTGTCCCCCTCCTCGACGTAGCCCATGCGCCGAGCCAGCATGCGGAACAGTTCGGAGTTGCGCACACTTTCCCCAAGCGGCTCGATCACCGGCCGGTTCATGGTGTAGTACCAGTTCCCATAGGTGGCTACCAGGTCCATCCTCTCCAGTTGTGTGTCTGCAGGGATGACGATATCCGCGTACTGGCAGGTATCCGTCCAGAAGGTTTCGTGCACCGCGACAAACAGGTCATCGCGCATCAGGCCGTTGCGCACATGGTTGGTATTCGGAGCGCAGTTGGCCGGGTCCGAATTATAGACAAACAGGCTTTTGATCGGCGGGTCCATCGTATTGCCATCGGCATCGATATGGTCCACGAGTGCACGCCCCAGCTGCACCATGTTGATCGTGCGCTTGCGCGTACCGAGATCCGTCCTGTGAAGTTTGTCCATGTCCCAGCGCAGCCACATCTCTTCCAGATTTCCGAAACAGGCCCCGCCGCAGGGCTCGCGCCAGGCCCCGGTGATGCACGGTAGCACAAGGATGGAACGGCACATCTGGCCCGCATTCTGGTGGCGGTTCAAGCCATAGTTTGCACGGATATACGATTTTTTCGTGGATGCGTATTCGAGGGCGAATTTTTCGATTTCATCGGCGGAAAGCCCGGTGATCGTGGCCACCCTGTCGAGCGGATATTTCGGCAACTCGGTTTCCAGCAAGGCTTCCCAGCCGTTGGTTTGCTCTTTCAGGAAATCCAGATCATGCAATCCACGATCGACGATCAACTTCATCATGCCGAGTGCCAACGCCGCATCGGTTCCAGGCCTGGGCTGGATATGCCAGTCCGCCATCATCGTGGTGCGTGTGACCCTGGGATCGATCACCACGAGTTTCATGCCGCGCTCCTTGGCTTCGCGTATGAATGGAATGGCATGAACGCCTGTACTGACCAGGTTGGCACCCCATAGAATCATCAGGTCGGCTTCTTCCGCCGCCTCGTGCACCGACATGTTTGGATGCGCCATGCCGTAGGTATGCAGCCCCGCCCACATGGCCGCGAAAATACAGATCGACTGGATGAGTCCGGCCGCTTCCATCTTGTTCCAGAAGCGGGAATCCATGGTCCAGTAGCCCACCATGCCCATGGTGCCCGAGTACGAATACGGCTGTACGGCTTCACTGCCATACGTCTCGATCACGCTCTTGAAATTGTCGGTGATCGTATCGAGCGCCTCGTCCCAGCTGATGCGCTCGAACTGCGCACCCGGCCCCTTTGGCCCTACCCGCTTGTGTGGATAGAGAACACGGTTGTCGTTGTACACGAAATCGAGATAGTGGTTGACCTTGTTGCACAGGTAACCGCGCGTGATCGGATGCGTCGGGTCCCCCTCGATGCGTACCGCCTTGCCGGTACGGTCATCGCGGGTGACCAGCATCGAACACGAATCCGGGCAGTCATGTGGACACGTCACATGATGAACGGAATGCCCCTTGGGTACATTGATCTTGTCGGTTTGCATCGTCGACGCCTCCCCCACCCTGCTCAGCGGATCACTTCCATGGCAGGATGCCTGCTGCTGGCACTTTTCTTGTCGTATTTGATCCGGTGGGTTTGCGGGCCCAGGCCCGGATCCTTGCCGTGAAACGGTTTATCCTGCGGATTATAAGACATTTGCATGCTGATATTTTGCTGGCGGGCCAGAAATTTTCAGGCGGCTAACCACGGTCGTTGGCACATCGGCAAACCGTACCCACGGATCATATTGCCACGACGCAAGGCCGAACCCTCGTACACCTACGATGAAACGACTGAAAATCACGGAAATTTTACGAGTCCGAACTTGCCAAAACATGTATGCAGTCGTGGTGCTTGTCGAACGCCCATCGCGGACATTCTTATGACCTCCGACGGTCGAATGCTTAACTGGCGATCAGGGATCAACAACCGTCATTACGACCACTGGGCAGCGAAACCAGTGCAAGGCTCTCACTCCTTTCCCGGTTCAGCCATGTGAATTCCAACGCCGCACTTGATACGGAGCCGATTGAACAAGGCAGCGCAGATCATTACCTGTCTCGCGTTGATCCGAAAATGCACGCAACAGCCCATACATGATGGCAGTAATGGCGAGCGCGTAGAGGGTAGTTGAACTGAAACTCCCCTTGAACGAGCGCTAACGTCCCTGGTGCTGTCCGCGATACCTTCCTTGCTTTTCAGGCTATCCGGGGATGTTTTTTTATATCGCTATACCTTCAATTTTATAGGTGCATTCTGCAAAAAAAGAAGGGCCAGCTTTACTGCATCTGCCAATACACGATTGAGATATTGATGACTCCGCAGCCATCTCAGAAATTATTTCCTCCAAAAGACAGGGGCTATATACGTGGTCATAAAATGACTGATTGTCTTTGAAAACAGAACGTTATCCCATGCTCTGCACACGACTGATTTTTAATATTTCCGGCAAGTTGTTCTTTTTTCAGCGTCCTGCTATGCATTGATTCCAGCGTGGGCCATCACGTTCACTGCGATAGCACCTCCTTGTCTGCTGGCTATTGTCGCTTATCCCCTACCTTCAAAATTGAAGGATTTACTTTTATCTACCAATCGCTAGTCTCGCGTACTCCAACAATATTACGGCTGCATGCGACGTACCTAACACAATATCGTGACTGATGAATCTTCACCCCCCTGCCCCCAATATTTATCTATTAGGTACCTAGACGGGTCTGTTCAAGCTTTCTGTAGCCGACAAGCACTAGCTTGTCTCCTGGTAGCGACATTGGGCTTTGGCTCCCCAGCCATGGCTCACAATGAAAATTGTGACAATTCCTCCGCAGGTGCCCCGATCCACTGCGATGAAGCTGCCACGTCGACGGATGACATCACTATCGATGTCGAGGGTATCGACATCGATGCTGCTACTACTGCACCCGATCATAACGATGTTGGCGTA
>JAPOQE010000025.1 GCA_026710875.1 Gammaproteobacteria bacterium
CACCGCCAGAAAGACAGCGGCTAAAAAGAAGACACCTGCCAGAAAACCAGCTGCCTCCTCCAAACGACCTGCTGTCAGGAAAAAAACCACCGCCCAGCGCAAAACCGTTGCCAAAAGAAAAGCACCGGCCAAACGCAAGGTGGCAGCAAAAAAGCAGGCACCGGCGCGCGTAACTACCGAAAAAAAGCAGATCGCCAAGGAAGAAAAGAAGAAAAAGCGTATCGAGCTGCTGCAAAAGAAACGCACCGCCATCAACCTGCCAGTTGAAGGTATCCCGTCCTACACGATGCATCGGGGCGAAAGTTACATGAGTCCCAAGCAATTGAAACATTTCCGTTCCAAATTAATGCAATGGAAGCAAGATCTCCTTGATGAAGTCAGTAGAACCGTCGACCACATGAAAAAAGATGCCAGCCAGTTTGCAGACCCGGCAGACAGAGCAACGCAAGAAGAGGAGTTCAGCCTCGAATTACGAACACGCGACCGTGAAGGTAAGTTGGTTCAAAAAATAGACCAGACACTGGCCGCAATTGACGCTGATGAATACGGTTATTGTGAGTCCTGTGGTGTAGAAATAGGTATTGAGAGACTGGAAGCCCGCCCCACAGCAACCCTGTGCATCGACTGTAAGACACTCCAGGAAATAAAAGAAAAGCAGAACTTTACGTAAGGATTTTCAACAGCGGCTGAAACATTTTGTTGAAGCTAGCCTGCAGTGCGGCCACTTGGCATCGAACTCGCATCGAGGAACTTGTCAAAGTAGATATTCTCCTCTTTCATCCCTTGGTCAACCATCACGTCGATCGCCGCATCAATCATCGGGGGCGGTCCGCACAAATAGCCTTGTGACTCACTTAAAGACAGTTTCCCAGTATCCACGTACGCTGATTTCAGGTAGTCCGTAACCAATCCCCGTGCACCTTGCCAATCGCTGTCCTCAGGCTCCATATTGAGAACTGGGACAAATTCAAATGAATTGCTTGGACACCATTGCTCACCAATCTCTTTCATTTCTGCCAGGCAATACAAGTCCTTTTGGGTTCTGGCACCGAACAAGAACAGACAGTCCCGTGCAATTTGCTCATTAACTGCAGATTCCAGAATGGCCTTTATCGAACTGATCCCACTGCCTCCGGCAATACAAACCATAGGGGTTAGCTCGGGGCGCAGCCAGAAATGACCATAGGGTCCAGCAACAGTGACTTTCTCGTTGGTGCGGTCTTCTTTAAACAGCCATTCTGTAAATTCTCCACCTGGAACCAGGCGGACAAAAAACGTCATCTCGTTTTCTGATTCATTTTCTGGTGCCTTGGCGAAGGAATAGGATCGTGGACTACTGAGGCCTGGCACGCTGATTTCTGCATACTGACCAGCAATCCCACTACGTTTTGGAAGCGGATACACGGAGTGTATGACAATTTCCTTGATGTCGTGCGTCAAATTCGTAACTCGGGCCAACTTTCCTTCAAAGCTGACGACCTGATGGGCATGGGACTCGTCTTCCAGTTCAACCGTAATCTCAACATCGCTTTTCAATCGAGTCTGGCATGCCAAGATCCAGCCTTCTTTCAGCTGATCAGGGTCGAGCACGTAAGTGAAGTCAGTTAATGACTTGATTTTGCCGTTTTTCAGCACACATTTGCAGGAAGTACAACTTCCTACGCGACAGTCGTGTGGCCATGGTATTCCCAGCTCCAGAGCCGCATTGAGCAAATTATCCCCTGCTTTTACAGTGAACTTGTGCTCACCGGAGTTGATGCTTGCCTGCCAATCTTTATTGCCGCCAAATATTTTAAACATCACTACTGACCCTGAACTGACATTATGCCAATTCTACAAATACCGGTTATGCGAATTCAAAAGATATGCTTTCAATTGCAAATAGAAATGTTTCTGACATCCCTGATCTGACATAGGCAGTCCCTGGTAAATAAGGTCTATAAGCTTGGCCTGCTGCTGCAAACGTGCCCACTGGACAAATTCGCACGTGGACAGATTACATACTCTCGTACTGGGAAGCCCTGGGTGATCCCCAGAAAGATAGGCTGTCGAAAATAACCCCAGGCTGCTCCAACACTAGGAGCATCGACGAGTATCTACGGACCAGGGGCAACGAAGTGCCCCTTTACCAAGTTCACAGAGTCCGGATCAATTGTGCTCTTTTAGTGTCAAGTTCTTGAACTAAAAAGCAATCAATCCTCTATTTGCAATGCTCCTGATGGACACTTTGAGACTGTTTCGCGAATCTCGGCCTCAGGTGCTGCATCTGTATTAATTACAAATTGTCCGTCTTCTACTTTGAATACAGTAGGAGAACCTTTCACACACTCCCCTGCATGAGAGCAGATATTACCGTCATAAGTTACTTTCATTGCAAGCTTCCTCCCATCTTATTATTGACCAACTTGTCTAGTCTTGTACGTGATCTTTTAAATTGGTTATAGCCCTCTGGAACACACACCTCTGCCCTCTGCTGAAGAGCACAGAGAATGCTATCAGGGGGCTTTATAAGTGACTGGTGGCAAGTATACCACCCTTGCTGGGGCAATGATAATACCAGCCTGGGCGCACTTGGAGAGTGACATGGACTAGGCAGTACCTCTGTCAATCCTGTTGGGTATCAAACTCCAAAGATACAGAATTTATACAGTACCTGAGATTCGTAGGCGGAGGCCCATCACCGAAGACATGGCCCAGATGGGACCCACAACTGCTGCAGATAACTTCTGTAGCACGACTAAAGAGTCCAAGGTCGGGACGTGTGGCGACACTCTGTTCATTAAGAGGCTGCCAGAAACTTGGCCATCCCGTACCGGAGTCGTATTTATTTTGAGAATCGAATAACGGTACCTTGCAACACACGCACCGATAAATACCAGCATCCTTATGATTACAGTATTCGCCGCTGAAAGGAGGTTCCGTACCTTTTTTCCTACAGACCCAGAACTGTTCCGGTGTCAATTGCTGACGCCATTCTTTTTTTGATTTTTTTACTTTTACCAATGTCTCAAAAACCATAGCGGCCTAGCAGGCCAGATCTATGAGTACTCATTCTCTATAGCTTTCATACTTAGTCTCACTCGGCCCTGCTTGTCAATTTCGAGCACTTTCACCTTGATGATATCACCTTCGGTAAGCTCATCGGCAACACTGTCAACACGCTCATGAGAAATCTGTGAAATATGGACAAGCCCATCCTTGCCGGGTAACACACTTACAAAAGCCCCAAAATCCATGATCTTGACTACTTTCCCTTCATAAATCTTACCCACTTCCACATCGGCAGTGATGTCTTCGATTCGACGCTTGGCATCATCTCCGGCAGCCTTGTCGACTGATGCAATGCGTACCACTCCATCATCATCGATGTCTATGGTAGTCCCTGTTTCCTCAGTAAGCGCCCGTATGGTTGCACCACCCTTGCCAATTACATCACGAATCTTGTCGGGGTTGATTTTCAGAACCGTAAATCGTGGCGCATGCTCGGACATCTCCTCACGCGGTGCTGGAAGAACAGCATTCATTTCTCCAAGGATATGTGACAACCCCTCACATGCTTGTCGCAGGGCAATCTCCATGATCTCACGGGTGATGCCTTCGATTTTGATATCCATTTGCAGCGCGGTGATCCCTTTTTCGGTCCCTGCCACCTTGAAATCCATGTCACCTAGATGATCCTCGTCGCCCAAGATATCGGTAAGAACGGCAAAACTGTCGTTATCCTTGATCAGACCCATGGCAATACCCGCCACGGGTGCCTTGATGGGGACTCCCGAATCCATCAAAGAAAGGCTGGTACCGCATACGCTTGCCATGGAACTGGAACCATTCGATTCTGTGATTTCAGACACAACCCTGATGACATACGGAAAGTCGTCTTCATCGGGAACTACTGCCCGTATCCCACGCTTGGCAAGTTTTCCGTGTCCAATCTCGCGCCGCTTGGGTGACCCGATGAAGCCTGTTTCTCCCACACAATAAGGCGGGAAGTTGTAGTGCAGCATGAAGTGTTCCTTGAACTCTCCTTCTATGGCATCAATCACCTGGGCATCACGGCCGGTGCCCAAGGTTGTAGCTACCAGCGCCTGTGTTTCTCCACGTGTGAACAATGCGCTGCCATGTACCCGGGGCAATACCCCTACCCGTACGCCAATCGGGCGCACCGTTTCCTTGTCTCGTCCATCAATGCGTCGCTCACCGGCTAGAATGCGGCTGCGTACAATTTCTTTTTCAAGCTTGCTGAATGCTCCAAGAATTTCCGCTTCGCCATGACTCTCCTCTTCACTCGTCAAGGCGTCCACGACTTGATTGCGGATTTCGCTGACCTTGTTCTGACGTTCGGTTTTTTCAGCAATCTGATACGCCTCACCGAGTTCCACACGACACGTGGTACTGACCTTATCTGCCAGGGATTCATCTGCTTGCGGAGCTTGCCATTCCCATGCCGGCTTGTTGACCTCCTGTGCAAATTCTTCGATGGCCTTGATGGCTTCCTGCATCTGTTCATGACCAAACATCACGGCGCCGAGCATCGTCTCTTGCGGGAGGATGTGGGCCTCGGATTCAACCATCAGGACAGCATTACTTGTTCCGGCCACGACCAGGTCCAGTGCCGAGTTTTTGAGTTGGTAGTTATCCGGATTGAGTACGTAGTTGCCTTCCACGTAACCCACACGGGCAGCACCCACCGGGCCATTAAAGGGTATTCCGGAAATCGCCAGTGCAGCAGAAGCACCCAGTAACGCCGGGACATCCGGATCAATTGCGGTATTCATGGATACAACCGTGGCAATGACTTGCACTTCATTCATGAAGCCCTTGGGAAACATTGGGCGCAGAGGACGATCAATAAGCCGTGAGGTCAGCGTCTCCTTTTCAGATGGACGACCTTCCCGCTTGAAGAAACCACCAGGTATCTTTCCAGCTGCATAGGTCTTTTCCTGATAGTTGATAGTTAGTGGGAAGAAATCCCTGTTAGGATCGGGTTCCGATCTTGCGACTACTGTCACCAGAACAGAGGTATCGCCCATATCTACGAACACGGCACCGTCAGCCTGACGTGCAATTTCCCCAGTTTCTAATGTGACAGTTTGATCCCCATATGAAAACGATTTTGTAACTTTGCTCACTGTTTAATTCCGTTTATTGAATAACTGATTGAAGACACATGCCTATAAAAGCAGCCCGTACAGGGCCGCAAGATAGATACACGCTGTAAATTTTGCATTCCTCTTACTACTTACCTGCCAACACCAAACCACTCCAGCAGGAGTGGACTGACTGTTAGCGTCTTAAACCGAGGGAGCTGATCAGCTCCTGGTATTTTTTCTGGTTATTTTTGCGCAAGTAATCAAGAAGTTTGCGACGTTGATTGACCATCTTCAGCAAGCCATGGCGAGAATGATGATCTTTCTTGTGTGTTTCAAGATGTCCGCTTAAATGTGAGATGCGCGCAGACAAGAGTGCAACTTGCACTTCAGGTGAACCGGTGTCGGTTTCATCGCGCTGGTACTCTTTAACAATCTTCGATTTTTCCACTGCAACAAATGCCATGTTCTATACTGCCTGTTTCACCACTTGCTTATTCGTACGTTAATCCTGTGTATGGGCGGCGATTCTACCATGGAAGCCCTTACAAACAAGGATAAATGTGCAATGTATCATCCGGCTGCCTATTGCCTGCATCCTGTTCATACTTGGCTAGCTCAGCGTAGACATTTCGGCATAATTCGCCCGTCCTCCAGGACAGTACCCACTCCATAAAATCGATCATTTGCGTCATAAATCCTGACGACTCTGCTTGGCAGGGGCTCAGGCATCATAACGGGGTGACCGTTACGGGCTTCTTCCATCATGGACTCATCAAATGACAATGCGGGCCAAAGCTGCAAGGCCTCATCAATTGGCAGCAGCCGTTGATCCAGTGCGCATAAATCTGAATCGGCAAGTTTCTCCAGTTCCGTGAGTGTGCGCATGACGGGTTTATTGAAAGGCCCCAGGCCCGTACGTCTTAATTCAAGCACATGCGCGCCACAACGCAGATGTTTCCCCAAGTCCTCAACAAGGGTCCGGACATAGGTTCCTTTGGAACAGTGCACATCCACATGCAGACGGTCCGCGTCCCTTTTAGTGATCTCCAGCTTGTATACACTGACTGTTCTTGAGGCGCGCTCAACCTCGATACCCTGACGTGCCAGTCGGTATAACCTTGTGCCCTGATGTTTCAAGGCGGAATACATGGGTGGTACCTGCTCAACGTCCCCTGTCAGAAACCGTACTGCCTGCTGGATCTGTGCATCGGTTACGGCAGAAGCATCCTGCTTACCAGTGACACGCCCGTCTGCATCGCCTGTATCGGTGGTCACACCCAGCTTGAGCTGCACCTGGTAGCGCTTGTCCGAAGTCAGCAGGAAATTCGAGATTTTTGTGGCACGGCCAAAACAGATCACCAGCAAGCCGGTCGCAAGAGGGTCCAGGCTCCCGGTATGGCCCGCCTTGTTCGCATTGAATATTCTTTTTACTTTCTGCAGTGCCAGATTGGAGGTGATACCGGACGGCTTATCCAGAAGCAACAGGCCGTTTAATACACGCCCTTTACGCCTGCGTCTGGACATGCATCACCGCTTGGAACTGCTTTCGATCAACTTCTCGATGCGTGCGCTTTTCATCTCCGTATCATCAACGATAAAGCGCAGTCGCGGCATCTTTCGCAAGTTCAGCAGATTGCTCAATCTTGTACGCAAGAAGCCACTGGCACTTTGCAAACCTTTCAGACTTTCTGTTGTGTCCTGCTTGCTATCCAGATGACTGTAATAGACTTTCGCCAAACTCAGGTCCCGGCTGACGACAATATCGTAGATGACAATTTCGGGAATCCGGGGATCTTTGACTTCTGCACGTAACAACCCAGCCAGTTCGCGGCTCAGTTGTTCCCCTATGCGCAGAGGCCTGAAAGATTCTTGTTGCATCTGGCAAAACTGTAATCCGGGGAGCGTTTAAAGGGTACGGGCAACCTCTGTACGTTCGTAGACTTCAATCTGGTCCCCCACTTGAACATCATTGTAGTTTTTGACCGCAATCCCGCACTCCGTTCCCGCACGTACTTCATTCACATCGTCCTTGTGACGGCGCAATGACTCAAGCTCGCCTTCATAGACTACGATGTTGTCACGCAAGACACGAATGGGGCTCCCGCGCTTGATGGCACCTTCCATGACTTGGGTTCCTGCAACCGCTCCCATTTTGGAAGACTTGAACACTTCCTTGACCTTGGCGAGACCGATGATCTCTTCTCGCAGTTCCGGTGAGAGCAGCCCGCTTATGGCCAGCTTCACATCATCGATGGTCTCGTAAATGATGCTGTAGTAACGAATATCAATGCCGAGTTCCGCAGCAGCACGTTTTGCGGCATTGTCTGCCCGTACGTTAAACCCGATAACAATGGCGTCCGAAGCTCCCGCCAGATTGATATCGGATTCGTTGATACCCCCGACACTGGCCATTACAATCTTGACTTCCACCTCTTCGGTAGACAGCTTTTCAAGCGAATCCCGCAATGCTTCTGCACTGCCCTGCACATCGGCCTTGATCAGGACATTGACGGTAGCCGCGGCATCCTCACCCACCTTGTTGAATATATTTTCAAGTTTAGATGCCTGCTGTACAGCAAACCGTGTATCCCTGGACTTGCTTTTACGCAATCCAACTATTTCACGTACCTTGCGCTCATCCGTGACGACGATCGCTTCATCGCCCGAATTGGCTACGCCGGACAAACCCAGCACCGCCACGGGAGTCGAGGGGCCCGCCCTGTCAATCTCATGGCCATGCTCATCGAAAATGGCACGCACACGTCCAAACTCTTCGCCGGTCAGCAGCATATTGCCTTTGGCCAAGCTGCCCTGTTGCACCAGGATGGTGGTCACTGGCCCCCGGCCCTTGTCCAAAGAAGATTCAATCACGACCCCAGTGGCCGGCCCATGGTCCACGGCCTTCAGTTCGAGCAGTTCGGCCTGCAAGGAAATTGCTTCGAGCAAATCATCGACTCCTTGACCGGTCACTGCTGAGACATCGACAAAAATTGTATCGCCTCCCCACTGCTCTGAAATGACCCCCTGAGCGGAAAGATCATTACGGGTGCGTTCAGGGTCTGCATCTTCCTTATCGATTTTGTTCACGGCGATAATGACTGGAACCTCTGCAGCCTTGGAATGCTCAATCGCCTCTACCGTTTGCGGCATCACTCCGTCATCTGCTGCAACTACAATCACTACGATATCCGTGACACTTGCACCCCGGGCACGCATCGCAGTAAAAGCGGCGTGTCCAGGAGTATCAAGAAAGGTGATTGTCCCCTTGCTGGTAGTCACACTATAGGCACCGATATGCTGAGTGATCCCGCCAGCTTCACCTTCTGCAATCTTGGTGCGTCGCACATAATCAAGCAGGGAAGTCTTTCCATGATCGACGTGTCCCATCACGGTGACCACGGGGTTGCGCGGATGCGCCTTCTGATCACTGTAATCGACCTTCAGGGCATCGGCTTCAATATCCACCGGCTGCATCGGCTTCGCTTCGTGGCCCAGTTCTTCGGCTACCAGGATTGCTGTGTCTTGATCAATCACCTGGTTGATCGTGGCCATCGCTCCCATTTTCATCATCACGGCAATCACTTCTGCCGCTTTGATACTCATTTTCTGAGCGAGGTCGAGAACGGAAATATTATCCGGCACCAGAATTTCCTTGCGGACGGGCCCGGTCGGCTTTTCAAATTTGTGCTTGCCGCTGGGTTCTATCTTGCCAGGACGACGCGGCTTGACCCGAGCTTTACGTCTCCCTCCCTTGCCAGAGGCAACATGCAGTTCGCGGCGTTTACCCTTCGTCTCACGCGGAGTCTTCTCAGGTACCGCAGCTGGTGCAGGTTCTTGCTTGGTAGCAGGATCAGGTTCGGCATCTGCCGCCGCGGCTTGTTCCTGTTTTGCCTCGGTGGGCGCCGGTGTGGCCTCTTTTTCTTCGGCCGGCTCAATTTCTGGAACAGCTTCCTGCTTCTCTTTTCTTGCAGCCTCGGCTTCAGCCTCCGCCTTCTTTGCTGCCTTTTCCAGCTGTTCAGCGACTTCCTTCTCCCTTGCAGCTTCCTGCTCGGCTCGCTCCTGTCTGGCTTTGGCTTCCTCTTCAAGTACCGTCTTGCGCTTGACGTACGTGCGCTTGCGACGGACTTCTACATTTACAGTCGTGTTGCTGGTACTGCCACGGCCTTGCGATGTGCTGACTTTAAGCTGAGAAGTGCTTTTCCTTCGCAGCACAATTTTACGGTCGTCCTCCGTAGGGACAGGTGCGACCTTGCTGCGGTTGTTGCGCAAGTAATTGAGCAGCTGCATCTTTTGCTTGTCACTGACCGTCTGGTCCGGTGTGCTGATATCAAGGCCCGCCTCCGTAAACTGGACCAGCAGCTTGTTGACTGGAATCTTGACGACTTCCGCGAGTTGTTTGACCGTGACTTCCGACATAATAATTGCGTATCAGATGTGTTTAAATCCTGCCTTACTGCATGGCCCCTTCGTTGGCAAACCATGGAGCACGAGCCAGCATGATCAATGCGCCGGCACGCTCCGAATCAAGTCCTTCAATCTCCAGCAGGTCGTCAACCGACTGTTCTGCCAGCTCTTCCATTGTGGAAATTCCTCTGCATGCAAGTTCAAATGCCAGATCCTTGTCCATGCCCTCCATGTTCAGCAAGTCCGCTGACGGCGCGACATCTGCAAACTTTTCCTCCGTGGCAATTGCCGAAGTCAGCAAGACGTCGCGTGCACGCTTGCGCAATTCCTCGACAATTTCCTCATCAAATTCCTCTACCTCCACCAGTTCTTTAGGCGGCACGTAGGCGATCTCTTCCACACTGGAAAAGCCTTCCTGCACCAGGATTACAGCTACTTCCTCATCAACATCCAGTTGTGACATGAACATTTCGATAAGTTGTCGAGTTTCCGCCTCACTTTTCTCATCCGCCTGACCTTCCGTCATCACGTTCAATTCCCAGCCCGTCAGGTGACTGGCAAGCTTGACATTCTGTCCGCCGCGGCCAATCGCCTGGGAAAGCTTTTCTTCATCGACAGCAATGTCCATGCTTTTCTTGTCCTCATCGACGACAATGGAGGTCACCACCGCGGGCGACATGGCGTTGATGACAAACTGTGCAGGATTTTCATCCCAGAGAATGATATCGATCCGCTCACCCGCCAACTCATTCGAGATGGACTGTACACGTGACCCACGCATTCCGACACAGGCACCGACCGGGTCCAAATGCATATCGTTTGATTTGACGGAAATTTTCGCACGCAGCCCAGGGTCACGTGCCGCAGACAAGACATCGATCAGGCCCTGGCCAACCTCGGGCACCTCCAGTTTGACCAGTTCAATCAGGAATTCAGGCGCCGTTCGTGTCAGAAGCAACTGTGGGCCACGGACTTCCTCACAAACTTCTCGCAAGTACGCACGGATTCGATCCCCCGGACGCACCGCTTCCCTGGGCACCATCTGCTCACGGGGAATAAAGCCCTCCGCATTTCCGCCCAGATCCACGTAGGTCCCTGAATGATCTACACGTTTGACCACACCCATGATCAGTTCGCCGACCCGGTCCTTGAAGGCATCAACTACCTGTGCCCTTTCGGCTTCCCGAACTTTCTGCACAATGACCTGTTTGGCCGTGTGCGCGGAAATCCGACCAAAGGCTACCGACTCGATCGGTATCTCGATGTACTGCCCGATTTCGATTTCCGGATGTTCAGTGATCGCGTAACTGTAAAGCGTCTGCCTTTCAGGCGATTCAAATTCCGGGTCTTCATCATCCACGATCAACCAGCGCCGGAAGGATTCGTAGTCTCCGGTTTCCCGATCAATGGCCACGCGCACGTCCATTTCAAGACCATGCTTTTTTCGTGTCGCGGTCGCAAGGGCCGCCTCGATCGCCTCAAAAATTACTTCCTTGTCAACACCTTTCTCGTTTGAAACCGTATCGACCACCAATAAAATTTCTTTGTTCATACCGGTTTACCCAGGATTAATCACAAAATTCAATATCTGCATCCAGCTTCATATTGCGTACCGCATTCAGCGGAACCTTGTACGATGCATCTCCCTGTATCCGAATGCTGACACTTTCTTCCTCGACACTTTCCAGAAAGCCACGAAAATTTCTCCGCCCCTCAACTGGCCACGAGGTTTTGATCTTCACTTTGCTGCCCACCACATCCCGCATTTGAGCCACACTGAACAGCAGCCTGTTGATACCTGGAGATGAAATCTCCAGGGTATAGGGGGTGTGGATCATGTCCTCTACGTCCAGTACGGCACTCAATTGTGTACTCACCTGTGAGCAATCATCCAAGGTTACGCCCTTCTCACCGTCAATATAGACCCGCACCTGTGCCGTATGACTGCCCGTTTGGCAGTCGAGTCCCCACAATTGAAAGCCCAGACCTGAAACAACAGGTTCAATTATGGGCGCCAGACCAAATGGATCTCTGTACAAATTCATTCGTCCAATAAAAAAGGCCCTGCTAGGGCCCTCCGAATTGTTGACCAAACAATGACTTATATGTCATCTAGTCAAAAGAGTATAGGTAAAAATACCATAAACATCAAGAGAATTGCCCAGGGTCAGGCAAGAGCACAACCGAAAATAAAAACGAGTTATAGCTGACATAATTTCAGCAAAAGTCGTGGCCTGAAATGCCGCTCGACGGGAGCTTGATAACCAGCAGGCAAAGGGTCATTCCCATAGGGGAGCTACACCGGAAAATCATCAACGTCACTGTCTATTTTGCCGGCAGGCCTTCAGTCATCATACAGATTGGTATCGGTATCCAGCCCAATCCCCCCATGGTGCATTGGAAATGCAGCAACGATGTCCGTGACATGCTTGCTCGGCATCGCATCGTACAGCCTTTCGGCCTCTTCCATTTTCAGTACTTCGATGCTTTCACTGTCATCGTCTTGCAGGAAGTAGTTGGAGTTCAGGGCTCGAAACAGAAATTTTCCACCCGCTTCATCGTAAGCCAGCAAGACAGAGGTGTCTGTCCGATACGCTTCGGTATCAACCACTTGCTGTAATTTTTTATACTTGGGCTCAGCTTTTAAAGGCATGTCAGCGACCTATCGCGGCACAGTCAACCCATCGGCTTTCTGATTCACAGGCTTGCTGTGTCTTGGCCAGGATCTCGAATTGCAAAACCGCCGGATTTCCCAGCGGTTTGTGGTATCCGTTCTCTCACTCAAATTGCAATCAATCATGGAAGTGGCCAGCGCTGTCAGTTCTTCAGATATACTTGCTAGGCGGATTTCTTCTTGCCTGTACGCTTGCCCTTGCGAAGATCTTCCTCTTTCTCGCGCACCAGCGGAATGACCTTCTCGCCAAACTGCCTGAGCTCCCAGTTGTAATGCAGGTATCCCGTGAGGATGACTTTAATGCCGAGCAGCTTGAGCTCTATGATCCGGTCCGCCACGGATTCCGGCGTGCCAATGAGCCCCGTCTTGAAGCCGTCATTGTATTGAATCAGGTCTTCAAACGAGGAGTTTGTCCACATCCCTTCACCTTCCTTGGAAGAGCGACCCGCCTGTTTAACGGCTTCCGCGTAATTTTTTACTGCCTTGACGTTTGCATTCATGATGATATCGCGCAGTGTCTCGGCGGCTTCTTCCATGGTGTCACGAACGATGCAAAACCCGTTGCACCCGAACCTGATCTCGTCCGGGTCGCGACCCGAATCGACTGCAGCCGTTTTCGAATCATCAATAATTTCCTTGAAGCCCTTATTTGTGTTGCCATTCATAAACAGCACATCGGCAACGCGACCAGCCATCCGTCGTGCGTCCTTGGAGTTACCACCCTGGAAAACCACGATACGGTGCAACGGCTTGGGCAGCATGGGCACACTATTGATCTGGTAGAAATCCCCATAAAATGTGAACGTGTCCTCGGTCCACATGCCTTTGAGGATACGAATAAACTCTTCTGACCTGCGGTAGCGCTCCGTATGCTCAAGCCAGGGCAATCCATAGCCTGTGTACTCCTCCTTGAACCACCCGCTGGCAATGTTGATCGATGTCCTTCCCTGGGCACAGCAATCCAGGGAAGCCTGCATCTTGGCTACGATTGCAGGATGCCAAAGTCCGGGATGGCAGGCCGTGATGACTTCCAAAGTCTGGGTATGCTGCAGTACGGCATTGGCGATGGTGAATGCCTCCAGCTGATGGTCTGCACCGTAGCCTGCAAGCCAGCGCGTTTGTGCAAGCCCGGTAGCAAAGCCGGTGGCTTCCGCATCCTGCGCATAGCGGATGTTTGCCTCATGCGACCACTCCGTTTCCATAGGCAAATTCGTGATGACCTGGCCACCGGATACATTCGGCAGCCAGTAGGCAAATTCAACCTGGTCGGACTCCACCCATGCGGAGGGTTTCAGGGGATTTTCAGTGTTGGCCAGCAGTTTAGGGTATTTCGCCATCACTTAGCTCATGCCGGGATGAGTACGCCTTTGCATTCGATAACACAGGATCGTTGGCGCATGGTGTTGCTTTGGGTAATGAATAGTCCGATTGTGGAAACTGCCACGTGCATTCCGGCACCCTGCACGGCAGCCCAAATTTCGGACATCTCGGGGAAATCTCGAGCGGTAGCGAGATTACACCTTCTTGTCCATTGTAATGATGTGACCCATCTTCTCCTGCTTGACCTTCAGGTACTTCTTGAGAAACTGATTCTTCTTGTAGGACAGAATGGGGATACGTCGCACGAGCTTGATCCCATGGTTCTCAATCCAACTGCACTTGTTCGGGTTATTGGTCAGCAACTGAACGCGTTCAATGTGCAGCGCATGCAATATGTGGGCAGCAACGGAGTGATCTCTTTGATCAGCGTCAAAACCCAGTGCCCGATTGGCCTGTACCGTATCAAAACCACACTCCTGCAACGAATAGGCTTTCAGCTTATTGACCAGGCCGATACCCCTGCCTTCTTCCCTCATGTAGAGGACCACGCCACTATCATGCTCCTGAATCACTTGCATCGCCGTTTCCAGCTGATCGCCGCAATCACATCGGGATGATCCGAAGACGTCCCCGGTAAGACATTCCGAATGGATTCTGACCAGAACATCATCATCCTTGTCCCATGTCCCCTTGACCAGCGCCAGGTGTTCCTTGGCCGTGAGGTTGTCGCGGAATGCGATCAGTTCGAATTCCCCCCAGCGTGTCGGTAGCTGGACGGTGACGACCCGCTCCACCCTGGATTCAAAACGCAGCTTGTAGCGGATCAGATCCTTGATCGCAATAATCTTCAGGGAAAATTGCTTTGCAATTTCCACCAGGTCGGGCAGCCTCGCCATCGAGCCGTCTTCCTTCAAGATCTCGCACAGCACGCCCGCCTTGCGCATGCCTGCCAGCCCCATCAAATCAACCGCCGCCTCGGTGTGCCCTTCTCTTTTAAACACCCCGCCGTTTGCTGCTCGCAACGGAAAAATATGACCCGGGCGTGAAAAGTCATCCTGGGTGATATTCGAGTCCGCCAGTGCCTTGACTGTCTTGGCGCGGTCCGCCGTCGAGATTCCAGTGGTGGTACCGTGTTTGAAATCTACAGAAACCGTAAAGGAAGTTGTGTGCAGGGAATTGTTTTCGCCCTGCGGCACCATCAGCTTCAAGCCGATCTCCTCAGCCCGCTGCTCAGTGATTGCAGTACAGATCAGCCCGCGCCCCTCCGTCGCCATGAAATTGATCATGTCCGGGGTACACTTGTCAGCCGCGCCAACAAAATCGCCTTCGTTCTCGCGGTTATCATCGTCCACCACAATGACTACTTTTCCTCGTCGCAGCTCAGCCAGTGCTTCCGGTATTGTGCTGAACTTGATTGGTTCTCTAGTCAACATGGTTTGTGTCCCTCATTCCTTTCGCCATATGTGCTGTTAATCACTGGAGGTCTATCGCCTGCCCTTCCTGCGTGCGCAGCCGATTATATATGTGCATATGGCGAAATTGTATCAAAAAGGCCAATGTGCCGTGTTGCGCACTGACTCCACGTATGGAGGCTGGGTCTGCTGGGGGCAAACCTGCAATGCCGAGGCTGAAATTCAGGGATTTCAACTGCAATGCGAGTGTTAGAATTCATGTTCCAGATATGATAGCTTGTATGAGGACATTGGAGTACTGAACTATGGCAGATACCGCGCCTGCACCCGGCGTAGTCACCCGCGATCCCGTCTGTGGCATGAAGGTCGATCCGGATATCGGCAAACCCTGCCTTGAACATGGCGAGCATCTTTTTCATTTTTGCTACGAAGGTTGCCGCGATAAGTTTGCAGCAGACCCTAAGGCCTACATCAGTGCAAGCGATCCCGTCTGTGGCATGAAGGTTGACCGGGCAACGGCACAATACATCACCAGGCACCAGGGCGAGGGTTTCTATTTCTGCTCGGTGACCTGCCAAGAGAGGTTCGAGGCAGAGCCCGACACGTATCTGGGAGAGCGCCCTGCGCAAGAGCCCATGCCCGAGGGTACGCTTTATACCTGTCCGATGGACCCCGAGATCGTGCAGGAGGAACCCGGCGACTGTCCGATCTGCGGCATGGCGCTGGAATCGATGGTGCCCACCGCAGATGCGGGTCCAAATCCTGAGCTCATCGACTTCAGGCACAGACTTCGTGTTGGCGCACCGCTGGCACTGGCCGTTCTGGTACTTGAAATGGGCGGCATGCTGGGGATTCCATGGGATGACTGGCTGGGGCCTGTAGCGGTACGTTGGCTTCAGTTTGCGCTCGCCACACCAGTTGTCGCCTGGGTCGGCCTGCCTTTCTTCAAGCGTGGCTGGACGTCCGTCCTCACCGGCAATCTCAATATGTGGACACTGATTGCAATCGGTACCGGTGCCGCCTATGCCTTCAGCGTCCTCTCGCTGCTTGCACCCTGGAGTCTCCCGATGAGTCCGGGAGGCGCCCATTACCCGCCACTTTATTTCGAAGCCTCTGCAGTCATCCTCATCCTGGTACTCGTCGGGCAGGTGCTCGAACTTGGTGCCCGTGAGCGAACCGGTGATGCCATCCGGGCACTGATGGACCTGTCGCCAAAAACTGTACGGCGGGTAACAGAGACTGGCGAGGAGGATGTGCCGCTCGATTCCGTGCAGGCCAGGGACCACCTGCGCGTACGGCCTGGCGAGGCAGTACCGGTGGATGGCATGGTAGTCGAAGGACATTCATCGGTCGATGAGAGCATGCTTACAGGCGAGCCGATTCCTGTCGAGAAGGCAAGGGATGATGCGGTCACGGGCGGCACGCTGAACAAGTCCGGCTCCTTCATCATGCAGGCTCAGGCTGTGGGCAGCGATACGGTGCTGTCGCATATCATTGCCATGGTCGCGCAGGCACAGCGATCACGGGCACCCATCCAGGCATTGGCCGACAAGGTTGCCTCGTACTTTGTGCCAACCGTACTTGCGGTTGCGGTGCTGACCTTCCTGGCATGGCTGGCTCTAGGCCCGGTACCGGCACTGAGCTACGCCATCGTGGCAGCGGTCAGCGTGCTCATCATCGCCTGTCCGTGTGCACTGGGGCTTGCTACACCCATGTCCATCATGGTGGCCACCGGGCGTGGCGCGCAGGCCGGCGTGCTGGTCCGTGACGCCGAAGCACTCGAGCAATTTGCAAAAGTCGATGTCCTGGTCGTTGACAAGACCGGCACGCTGACCGAAGGCTGTCCCAGCCTGTCCGATGTGGTGGCCCTCGGGCGCGCGACAAAGGACCATGTGCTCGCACTCGCTGCAGCCCTAGAGCGCGGCTCGGAGCATCCACTGGCCGAGGCCATCCTCAAAGGCGCAGATGCGCAGGGCATGGAACACCTTGAAGCGGCAGATTTCAATGCGCTGACGGGAATGGGTGTGACGGGTCGAGTGGATGGGATGGATGTCGCGCTTGGCAATACGACTCTGATGGGCGAGCTGGACATTGAAATCTCTGGCGCCGATGCCCAGCTTGCTGAATTCCAGAACGAAGGCAAGACGGCGATGCTGTTGGCCGTAAACGGTTCGCTGGCCGGCATCATTGCCATTTCAGATCGCATCAAGAAGACCACGCCCGATGCAATACGCGATCTGCATGCCGCAGACATCAAGGTAGTCATGGCTACAGGCGATAGTCACCGAACTGCAGAAGCGGTGGCGCGTGAGCTCGGGATTGACGAGGTGCGTGCCGATATCTCCCCCAAGGGCAAGGCTGCACTGGTTGCAGAAATCCGTGCCCGGGGCCTATCTGTGGCCATGGCAGGAGACGGTGTGAACGATGCGCCTGCACTGGTGGCCGCAGATGTGGGCATCGCGATGGGGACAGGATCTGATGTGGCAGTCGAAAGTGCAGGTGTGACTCTGGTAAAGGGCGATCTGAGTGGCATTGTGCGTGCCCGATTGCTGGCACAGGGGACCATGCGCAACATCCGGCAGAATCTTTTCTTTGCCTTCGTCTACAACAGCGCGGGCGTGCCGGTTGCGGCAGGCATACTCTTTCCCGTTTTCGGGATTCTCCTGTCACCGATGATCGCCGCTGCGGCCATGAGCCTGTCTTCGGTCTCTGTCATCGGTAATGCGTTGCGCCTGCGAAAAGTGCGTTTATCCACCCGGGCATGAATTTCTGACAACGAGATCTGCAGCCCCGTTATATCAACACAACTACGCAGGCTTACTCCGCTGCATACCAGGGGAATGACTGCTCACCGGCAGTCAACCTGCAGCAACGGGCCAGCTCAGGGTGTGATCGGTTTGAGAAAGTAACAGATACAGTCCTGTGTCGCGATCAACGGATCACGCGTATACATGGACATGATGACATCCTTGCGCAAACGGACTTCCGAACGTTCGATGATGAAATAATCCTCCGTGACGTCTTGTTGCTCGGCATCATTGGCACGTATCCCAACCGAATGGTCTTTCAAGTTACAAATCAAGCTGCCTGCCGGCAAATTTTTAAAGTTGAATGCGTCCAGCTCTGGATTCAGTACGGGAAAGGTGTGATCCTGACTCGCACATCCAGGCTCGACGGTGACGCGAATATGATTATCGAAGATCTGCAGGAATTCCGGTGACCGGTCGGTCAACCGGCCTGCCCTCAACAGCTGTTCAATCAATGCACTGGCCCTGACCGCACTATCGGGGTCGGTCGGAATTCCGGTTTCAATGGCAATGGAAGTACAGAAATTTGAAAAGGCCCGCGTCAGGGTACCGGGTGGCTGTTCTGCCAGTATCGCGAGGGTACTGAACGAACTGGCAAGTGAGAGCGTCGAGGAATTCAGGTCGGTGATCACAGAATAGTGCGGGTTTGGACCGGAATTATTATGAATGTCGATTGCACACCAGGGGTCCCTGGACCGCACAAACGAGACTACATTTTCCGTTAGCCTGTTCTCGAGTGTACTCCCGCCATTCCATACACGATTGTAATCCGGTTGGTCGTCCAGCTTGCGCACGCCCTTCTGGGCAGCCAGCACGTTGCCCACAAAGACAAGTATTGACGATGCCTGGCAAAGCTCGGGATGTGTTGAAAACAGTGTACGAACAGCCTCCCAGCCCGAGGTTTCGTTACCGTGCAGAAGGACCGAAACGAATAGCGGGTCTTGGTTGGGCTTGCCAAGGTCGAATAACGTCGGGCCGCTCAGGATTTCTGCCAATTGAGTCGCCGAGCATTCGAGCACTTCTTCAGAGAGTTTGTGGCGTAAATCAAAATTCATTGCAGCGGCCAGGTGTGCACGGGTTGATCCGTTTCCTGCAGGTCGATATACGTTCGTACCAGGCCGTCAAAGTCACCGCCATGCTTTTCTATCCAGGCTCGCTGCCAGCTGGCACCGTTCTGGCCGGTTTCCGTACGTGCGCGCAGGATCCCCAGGTATTTTTCCACTTCAGATGCAGGGATTTCTATCTCTTCCAATGCTTCCTTTGCCATGGGTAGTAGCCAATCAAGAATGAGCTTTCGTACCGGTATTTCCCCTTCCGTCCACACTACATTGGCATCCATTCCGTCTTTTGCAGCAGCGTAGAAATTGTTACGTGCTGTCGAAAAGGGAATTTTTCTTTCAATCGGCTCCTTGAGTGCCGTCAATCCGCGGACCAGGCCGTAATAAGCTGCACAGTTGGCTACGCAATCCAGAATTGTAGGGCCCGACGGAATCACGCGATGTTCCACACGGATATGCGGTTGGCCATCATAGTCGAAACCCACCAGGGGACGATTCCACCGCCAGATCGTGCCGTTTTGAAAACGCAGGTGAGCAAATTTGTCTCTCGGTTCATTCTGAACGTACGGGATGAGGATCGGATGGATGCTCTGGTTTTCCTGGAAGATTTCAAACAGGCTGTCGTTCGCGTAACCCGTTCCGAATCCGACACGTGGCGGGTACTTCTCGCCGACATCGATCGCCTGCTCAAACAAGGGGATGCGGGTTTCACACCATAGGGATTTTCCAAATAAAAACGGGGAATTCGCACTCAGGGCAATGATCGGAGCCGAGGCCACCAGGGATGCATTGAAGTCAAGGACAGAGTTTTCCGGTTTACTTTGCAGGTGGACTTGAAAGGCTGTCGTGACTGCTTCCAGCATGACATCCTCGTGCTGCATGAGAAGTTCATCGGAGCCGCGAATGGCAATGTGCATCGGGGCACCATCCCTTAATGCGATGATCCTGTCATTGAGAGCCTGGTAGCGAACCATGTCGGACATGTGGCTGGAATCGAGAAAATCCAGTTGGACCGTGGGCAAAATACCGATTGAAATCAGGCGGGAATTGCAATTCCTGGCGCCCTCACGACACGCTGTCCAGGTGGTCTTCAGTTCATCATGAAGCCTGGAGAAGACCTTGCCTGTGACCGACACCGGACTGCCGTTGAGCTCCACGTTGAACTCGGCCAGTTCAGGCACAACCAGCGGATTGCTCAATACTTCCAAAAGCTTCTGGTTCATGGCTGCCGGGCGCCCAACGGAGTCGACAATGCAGGCTTCCAGTTCAAAGCCAAGGATATCGCCTCTGGGACTGAACCTCTGATTCGCAAACATGGCTTCCAGCTGCCGGGTTTCACTGTCGAGGTTGTGTCGAAATTGACTGAAGTCGTCTGCCTCAAAGTGCCGGTGGGAGATCTCGTCACCCATACAGCCCCCTCACGGTAAACCGAGTATACCCGTCTGGATTATGCACCTCCTGGGCGGGATGGATGTTCGAGAATATGGTGGCAGATGATGCTCTCATGGACCTTTTTGATGCAGATACATAAAAAAGCCGTCTCGGGACGGCTATTTTAATGAGTATGGTAGCGGGGGCAGGATTTGAACCTGCGACCTTCGGGTTATGAGCCCGACGAGCTGCCAGACTGCTCCACCCCGCATCAGGGGGAGCAGTGTACTGATTCAGGCGTTTCATCTCAAGTGCGCGATGGCGTTACAGATTACGCCCAAGCCCTGCATTCATTACCCGGCGCACGGCCTGCCGTCTTCAGCCCAGTACCTGCACACAGTAGTTGAGCAGGGCATTCGGAAAAATGAACAGTCCCACGACCAGTAGGCCATTGACTGACAATACGGTTTGCGCCAGCACCGAGGGCTGTCTTTGAAAGCTGTGCTCCGCTTCGTCAAAGTACATGTACTTCACCACGCGCAGGTAATAAAACGCCCCGACGACCGACATGACGACCGCAAGCACCGCAACCCAGACTAGACCGTCATACACCAGGCTTTGCAGAATATAAAGCTTGGCATAAAAGCCCACGGTCAGCGGCACGCCGGCCATGGAAAACATCAATACCAGCAGGATCAGGGCAAACCACGGGCTGATTTTCCCAAGGCCCTTGAGGTCTACGAGCTGGTCCATTTCCCGGTCGTGGTCACCAAGCAATATCAATGCGCCAAATGTTCCGGCCGCCATCAGCACGTAGATCACGGTATAGAAAAATGCTGCCGCATAACCGAAGTCGGTGCCAGGCAAGATCCCCAGCAATATGAAGCCAATATGGGAGATGGCCGAATAGGCAAGCATGCGCTTGATGTTGCTCTGCGCAATGGCAACGACGTTGCCGAATACCACGGACAATACCGTCAGTACCATCAGCATCTGCTGCCAGTCGACGAGCAGTTCCTGCAAGCCATGGCTGAGCAGGCGTATGGCCATCACAAAGGCGGCGAACTTCGGCATGGTTGCAATGAACAGCGTGATGGCAGTGGGTGCTCCCTGGTAGACGTCCGGTACCCACATGTGAAAAGGCACCGCGCCGAACTTGAATGCCAGCCCCACCACAATGAATGCCAGCGCGAACACCAGCGCGACCCGGTTGGCCTGCGTCTGCCCAAGGTAGGCATTGATTTCGGTCAGGTCCAGACTGCCCGTCAAGCCGTACATAATGGACATGCCGTAGAGCAGCATGCCCGAGGCAATGGCGCCCAGTACAAAATACTTGATGGCTGCTTCCGAGGCATCCAGTGAATTACGCACGAAGGCCACCAGGGCATACAGGCACAGGGACAACAGCTCGAGCCCCAGATAGATCAGCACAAAATTGTAGGCCGAGGCCATCACCAGGGTCCCCATCGTTGCAAACAGCCCCAGGGCATAGAACTCTGCACTCAGGTGTGTGCGTGCGCGAAGATACGGGCGTGCATACAGCATCACCGCAGCCACTGTCAGGCAGGAAAATAACTTGATGGCTTGCGAAAGCGGATCGCTCAGGTACATCCCCCCGAAGGCAAAGGTTTTCACAGGGCTGGCAGTGAAATACACCAGTGCCGCCGTGGTGACCAGAGTCGCCAAAGTCAATACGTAGGCCACGGGCTCGCTGCTTCGTCCTGAATACAGCCCCACCAGCAGCACAATGGAAGCTGCCGCCAGCATGAACACTTCCGGCAGCGCCAACAAAACATCTGTGCTCAGGCTTTCCATGTTCAATACCTGAGACTGGGTAGTTGTGCCTGGTGTAACAGGTGAGTCACCGAGGCCTCCATGACTTCAATCAGGGGGGCCGGCCAAAGTCCGATCCACAGTACCAGTATCGTCAGGGTCAGCAGGCAGATGAACTCCCGGGAGTTGAGATCACTCAGCGCAGCCACCTGATCGTTGCCCGGTGCACCAAACACGACGCGCTTGAGCATCCACAAGGTATAGGCCGCACCCAGCACCAGTGTGGATGCTGCCAGCAGGGCATACCACACATTGGCCTGGAAACTTGCAAGGATCACCATGAACTCGCCCACGAACCCGGAAGTCCCCGGAAGCCCGACGTTGGCCAATGCAAAAATCACGAAAAAGGTGGCAAATTTTGGCATGCTGTTGACGACGCCGCCGTAGTCGGCGATCTGACGGCTGTGTATGCGGTCATACAGAACCCCGACACACAAGAACAGGGCTCCGGATATAAATCCGTGGGAGATCATCTGCACCATGCCGCCATGCATGGCGAGTTCAGCCGAGGCTCCAGCTTTGGCCAGCAGCGCGAACACCACGAAAAAGCCCAGGGTGACGAACCCCATGTGCGCAATGGAAGAGTAGGCGATCAGCTTTTTCATGTCCTGCTGCACCAGGGCTACGAGCCCGATGTACACAATGGCTACCAGTGACACTGCGATAATGATCACGGCCAACTGCTCGCTGGCATACGAAGTAATGGGGATGGTAAAGCGCAAAAACCCATAGCCGCCCATTTTCAACATGATAGCCGCCAGTACCACAGACCCCCCTGTCGGCGCCTCCACGTGGGCATCCGGCAACCAGGTATGTACGGGCCACATGGGAATCTTTACGGCAAACGCAATCAGGAAAGCCAGGAAAATCAGATACTGTTCGCGGGCGCTCAGCATGACCTGCTGCAGTTGTGCGATCTCGAAGGTTGCGGCCTGCAAGTACAGGTAGACGAGCGCGACCAGCAAGAACACCGAGCCCAGGAACGTGTACAGGAAAAATTTGATCGTGGCGTACACCCGGCGCGGCCCACCCCAGATCCCGATGATCAAAAACATCGGTACCAGC
>JAPOQE010000026.1 GCA_026710875.1 Gammaproteobacteria bacterium
AGGACCCAGCTCAATGACTGGGCCGACTGGCATGATTTCCATGTGCTGGGTGATTCCGCAGTGTGTGTGCTGACTCGAAAACACAGTGGCATGGGTGGCGAGGAGATGAAGCTTCTGTGCAACATCGAGTGGCGATTCGAGGATGCACGCTGGCAAGTGCTTCGCGAACAGATTTTTCTTCGCCCGCTGGATGAGTGAAGCGGGTCATGCTGGGAGGCCGTGCACCCGACTGTTCTTACTGAACCCCTATTGCGCAATCGCCGTGGCAATGCCCAGGAACCGGGCACGTGCACCATCCGCTTCACTCAACGTGCCATCGTAGATGCCCGTCATCAATCGCGGGTCGCCATTTGAATTGGGCAGGTTGGAGAACTGCCCCCCAAAGTATCCTTCTGTTGTCAGCACGTTCTTGCTCGGGTGGCGCACCGATATCCTATCGTTTTCAAAGATGCCGGCCTCGTTGAATGGCACTGGGCCAAGATGGAGGGTATAGCCTGCCACCGTGGCTGGAGCATTCGCGAGGCCATCGAGCAGATGCTGCAAGGGCTGGTCCTGCAACAGTACAAGTCCACCATTGCATCCTATGCATCCCGACACGGTCATTTCGGCAAAGTCCGCCGTAAATGATGCCGATCCTCCGTATTCGGCAATCGCATAACCTCCTGGGTGCTCAGGGTGTTGCGCACTGTAACGATACTGGAATATGCCTCCAGACGCGCCTTCGTAGGAGGCCGTTCCCGTAACGGGAAGTGTAGGCGGAACTTCGGTATCGATCTCCGGACCATCCATAAACAGCACAAGCCCACTGATCTCGCGCAGATTCAGTATCTCAGGATAACCGTTCCACAACATCCACACGCCGCCTGCCAGGTAGTCAGACGGGTCGTCATCATCCCAACTGAGCGCCGCATAACCGAGCTGGGTCTGGTCCGGGGAAATCTCTTTTTTCTGCATCACGTAACCGCGCCCGACATGACCAGGGACCAGCGGCGTATAGGGCACTTCCTCGACCAGGTTGTTGGCACTGTCTATGGTGTACTGCTTATCCTGTGATGCACTGATCATCAGCTTGATGTAGCGTCCGCTGAACTCTGTCAGGCGGCCATCGAATTCGAGATTGCCGCCCGCTTCGGGATCCTTCATGGGACTGCCGCCGCAGCCCGCCATGAAGAGCATGATCAGGGCCAGACCGAATTGGAGAGAACAAGCGGCAAGCCATGTATTCATGATTGTGGATTCTCCGTGGTGGACAGGGTCGCGATGATGTCCTGGATAAATGCGTTGCGTTGGCGGCATTTCTCCGTAGGCGCGTTGGGAACCATGTACTTCTTGAGTTCATCAATGGTCTTTGCGGCACTCAGGGCACCAATTTCGTGCCTGTCCAGCACTTCGTTGATGTCCTTGAGCAATGCTGGGTTCGCCTGACCGAAATCTTTACTCATGCAATTTATCCTAGCAAACTACTCTAGAACTCACAAAAGGACCCTGAAAAGTGCACCGCCCGTCCCAGGCGGATAGAATAACCACGATCAGGTTGCATAACGATGTTCTGAGGACGGCGTATTCGCTTGTACGATGGGGGGATGGGCATATTGAAAACCATACGACTGGGTGCGCTGCTCATGGCGGGATACATCGCAGGCCTCCCCTTGTGCTTTGCCGAGGTTGCCCTGCAGAGCCAGACTTCCACCGCCACACGCTATCAGGCTTCGGGTGAGGGCTTGCCATTCGATGCAGCCCGTTATCACGATTTTAAAGACTACGTGGTGCAGACACGCGAACGGCTCACACGCCATCGGGTGTTCCTGAATCCACACCGCGCCCGCCTTGAACTGGATGCGGCCACCCCGTTCGAGCGCCGCCCTGGCGAGCATTGCAAACCTGTGGACGATGGGCGTGCCGGTCGCGGGATCTTGCTGGTACACGGACTTTCCGATACGCCGCTGGCGATGATCGACCTGGCCGATGCGTTTGCTGAACGCTGTTTTCTGGTGCGGGTGCTGCTGCTGCCAGGGCACGGCACGCGTGCAGGCGATTTGCTGGATGTGCATCGAGATGACTGGCGGGGTGCGGTACGCTTCGGGCTCGATACCCTCAAGCGCGACGCCCAGGCCGTCCTTGTCGGCGGGTTCTC
>JAPOQE010000027.1 GCA_026710875.1 Gammaproteobacteria bacterium
CGGGAACGGAGCGTGTGATCATGTCCTCAAAGACCTCGGCGACGGTCTCGTCAAAGACGAAATCCCCCGGGTGGCTGCGCTTTTGTGAATAGATGCGGTCTTTTCTCGAGGCGGACATGGGAATGGCTGCAGGACTCGGAGTGCGCAGTGTATCGCTAGTCGATGGCACCGGCATGCTCGCGCGTTGCACGAAATTCAATGTTCGACCATTTCTCCACGGCGATTTGCAGGTTGATCCGGGTGGGCGCCATGTAGACGAGCTCCCCGCTATGGTCCACCGCCAGGTTGGCGGCCAGCTTGGTCTTGAACTCAAGGAGCGTTTCAGGGGCCTCGCACACCACCCAGCGTGCCGCCTGGACATTCACGCTGTCGAAACGGCAATCGACATTGTACTCATGGCGAAGACGGTGTTGAACCACGTCGAACTGCAAGGCCCCGACGGCCCCCAGTATCAGGTCATTATTGATCAGTGGTTGAAACAGTTGCGTGGCACCCTCTTCACAAAGCTGAGTAAGTCCTTTTCTCAATGCCTTGATTTTTAAAGGGTCTTTTAAAACAGTTCGCCGGAATAGCTCGGGTGCAAAACTTGGAATACCGCTGAAGGCCAGCTTCTCCCCCTGTGTGAACGAATCCCCGATACGGATCGTACCGTGGTTGTGCAAGCCGATGATATCCCCGGGATAGGCGCGCTCGACCTGCTCACGATTCGAGGCCACAAACGCCAGCGCACCGTTCACCTTGATATCGCGGTTCATACGTACATGCTGCAACTTCATCCCCGGGGAAAAGCTGCCTGAGCACACGCGCATGAAGGCCAGCCGGTCACGGTGGTTGGGATCCATGTTGGCCTGGATCTTGAATACGAAGCCCGAGAATTTCGGCTCTCTTGCCTCCAGGTCCCTGGGAGCGGCGCCGGGACTGTTGACGCTCCTCGGTTGGGGAGGCGGTGCGAATTTGACAAAGTGCTCCAGCAGTTCGGCGATACCGAAATTATTGATGGCGGAGCCGAAAAATACCGGGGTCATCTCGCCGTCCAGGTAGGCCTGATGGTCAAATTCGTGGCTTGCGCCCTGCACCAGCTCAACCTCGTCCCGCAATTCCTGCACCTGTTCATCGAGCACCTCGTTCAGTTCCGGGTTGTCCAGTCCCTGGATGGTCTGGCCCTGCACGATCTTGCCGCCGTGCTGTGCGTCGTAGAGATGGACCGAGTCACTCAGCAGGTCGAAGACGCCCTTGAAATGCTTGCCCATGCCGATCGGCCAGGTGAGCGGCGCACATTGTATTTTCAGTACCCGTTCGACTTCATCGAGAAGTTCGATGGGCTCGCGCCCGTCACGGTCCATCTTGTTGATGAACGTGATGATGGGGGTCTGGCGCAAGCGGCAGACTTCCATCAGCTTGATGGTACGTTCCTCGACCCCCTTGGCATTATCGATCACCATCAGGACAGAATCGACGGCGGTCAGGGTACGGTAGGTATCCTCGGAAAAATCGGCATGCCCCGGGGTATCCAGCAGGTTTACCACATGGCCGTTGTAGCCGAACTGCATGACCGAGCTGGTGACTGAGATGCCGCGCTGCTTTTCAAGCTCCATCCAGTCCGATATCGCATGGCGGGCCGCCTTGCGTCCCTTGACCGTGCCTGCCTGCTGGATCGCACCACCGAACAGCAGCAACTTCTCGGTAATAGTGGTCTTGCCGGCATCCGGATGGGAGATGATGGCAAACGTTCGCCTCCTGGCGACTTCATCAACAAGATTCTCATCGTTCATGGCATCGATTCCTGTAGCCGGACTCGCACAGAGCGCCTTGTAATGACTGCGTCTTGCGTCCTTGCGGGAAAGCGGGGATCAGGCCACATCGGTCTTTCACAGTTTCCTGGCAAGGATCACCGCGTCCTCGCGCCCCATGGGCGAAGGGTAGTAATTCCTGCGTGTGCCGATTTCATTGAACCCTTCCGACAGGTACAGGGACAAGGCATGGAAATTCGAGATGCGTACCTCAAGAAATACCGTGTCGGCCTCTTGGGTGCGGGCAATGCCCAGCATCTCTTCGAGCAGTTGGCGGCCTTTCCCCTGGCCACGGTAGTCGGGATCGACACACAGGTTCAGGAGGTGGCACTCGCGCACCATCAGGGACATGACACCGTAGCCGATGATACCGAGATTGGTCTCCAGCACCCAGCCCGAGTATCCGTGGCGCAAACAGTCGAGGAAGATATTCCCTGTCCACGGAAACTGGTAGCTGCGCTGCTCGATCCGGACGATGGCAGGCAAGTCCTGCTTGGTCATCCGGCGGCACGCGGCAACCGGATGTGAATAGACGGCACTCATGAGCCGTAGTGTAAACCAGGGGGCAGCGACACTTCCCGTCCATCCCTGCGGGCCGCCTGATAAGTCATGAACTGGATTCTCGAACCCGCACGGCGAATTGCAGGTCTTCCCACGCACTGCGTTTTTGCTGCGGACTGCGCAGCAGGTAGGCAGGATGGTAGGTGGCCACGACCGGAATTCCGGTATCGGCATAGTGATGCTCGGTACCGCGAAGACGACCGAGTGCACTCGGGCTGTCCAGCAGCGTCTGGGCGGCAATCCGACCCATGGCGAGGATAATTTTTGGCTGGATCAGGCCAATTTGCTGTGCCAGGTACGGTATGCAGTGCTCAATTTCCCCGGGTTGCGGGTCGCGGTTGTCCGGTGGCCGGCACTTGAGAATATTGGCAATGAAAACTTCGTCTCGCTCGAGCCCGATGGCGCGCAGCATCTTGGTCAGCAGTTGGCCGGCACGCCCGACGAACGGTTCACCTTTTCGATCCTCCTCAAAGCCGGGCGCCTCACCGACAATGAGCCAGTCCGCATCGGGACTGCCGGTCCCGAATACGGTTTGTGTGCGGCCCTGGTGCAAGGCACACAGGGTACACGAGGCCACCTCGTTACGAAGCTCATCCAGGCTTCCCCGAAAATCCTTTACCGGTGCAGTGTCCACAGGCTCATCGTGCTCGGCATGTAGCGGCACATCTTCGCCGGTCAGCCCGGCAGAGGGGCTTTCAGGAGAGGCTGTGCGCGTAACCCAGGTCTGGATGCCGATCTTGTCCAGGTAATAGCGCCGTCTGTGTTCCTCCATTTGAGCCTGCACCTGCTTCAGACATCGTGTTGAGGATGTGCGCGCTTGTCCGGGGTGGCCAGGCGGTTCAAGGCATGCAGGTAGGCTTTGGCGGAAGCGATGATGATGTCGGTGTCCGCACCGTGGCCGTTCACGATCCTCCCAGACTTGTGCAGGCGTACGGTCACCTCACCCTGGGCGTCTGTACCCGTGGTGATGTTGTTCACCGAGTACAACTGCAACTGCGCCTTGCTGTCCACGATTTCCTCGATTGCACAAAACGTCGCATCTACCGGGCCGCCACCACTGGAGTGGGCCGTTCTTTCCTGGCCATCCACCTGCAGGACCACCTGTGCCTGGGGCGTCTCACCGGTTTCGGAGTGGGCCGTCAGGGACACGAGCTTGCAGTACTCGCCGTTATCGACGCTCGCCTCGGAGACCAGCGCATGCAGATCTTCATCGAAGATATCATGCTTGCGGTCGGCGAGGTCTTTGAAATTAGAAAACGCGTTGTTAAGTTCCTCTTCGGTATCGAAAGTGATGCCGAGTTCATCGAGGCGCGTGCGAAAGGCATTGCGGCCCGAGTGCTTGCCAAGCACGAGCTTGTTGGAAGCCCAGCCCACATCCTCGGCACGCATGATTTCATAGGTCTCCCTGGCTTTGAGCACGCCGTCCTGGTGGATACCGGCTTCATGCGCGAAGGCATTGGCACCGACAATGGCCTTGTTGGGCTGCACGGGAAAGCCCGTTATGCTTGAGACCATGCGCGAGGTCGGCACGATTTGTGTCGTGTCCAGACCCGTGATGCACGGGAACACATCCTGGCGCGTATGCACGGTCATGACGATCTCCTCCAGCGAAGCGTTTCCTGCGCGCTCACCGAGGCCGTTGATCGTACACTCCACCTGGCGCGCACCATGCAGCACTGCCGACAGGGAGTTGGCCGAGGCGAGCCCGAGATCATTGTGGCAGTGCACCGAGAACACAACCTGGTCCGAGTTGGGAATGTTCTCGATCAGGCGACCGACCAGGTCGCCGAATTGATGCGGAATGTTATAGCCCACCGTATCGGGAATATTGATCGTTCTGGCACCCGCTTCAATGGCCTTCTCGATGACCCGGCACAGGAATTCAAATTCGGAGCGCCCGGCATCTTCGGGGGAGAACTCGACATCATCCGTGTATTGCCTTGCCAGCCGGACCGCAGACACGGCCTGTTCGATGACCTGCTCCTCACTCATACGCAATTTGCGCTGCATGTGGATCGGCGAAGTCGCGATGAAAGTATGGATCCTGGCGGAGGCTGCTGGTTCAAGGGCCTCACCGGCACGTTCAATGTCGCCTTTGAGCGCCCGTGCCAGACCGCATATGGTGCTGTCCCTGACCACATTGGCCACCGCCCGTACGGCTTCGAAGTCGCCCACGCTTGCGATCGGGAAACCCACCTCAATGATGTCCACCCGCATACGCTCCAACGACTTCGCGATACGAAGTTTTTCGTCCCGCGTCATCGAGGCGCCCGGGCTCTGCTCACCGTCGCGCAACGTTGTATCAAATACTATCAGTTTGTCCCTGCTCACCATGTATCCCCCACTCCAATTGAAATCTAACGAGTCCGAATCCCGTTTTAGAATACTTAGTTGAATGAATGTTGGTGCGTTTCGCCTCGCCAGGTACAGGTCTTGCCGCTACTGCGGCAGCAGGAGAAGTGAAAGGCCATAGGGAGCCACAACTGCGGGAACTGCAGTCGTTGCGATGGTTGTCGTGGCCTCTTTCATGTCAGTACTATGCCCTAATTCGCCCGATTCTCCCAGAAAATATACATGCCCGTCAACAAAAGCCCCTCCCTGGTCGGCAGGCCGGGATACGAATATTACGGACGGTTTTCGATATTCACGGTAGAGCGTGCACTGCGTTTTCGTCTCAGGCGCACCAGGTAGATGAGTGGACCGGAGATTGCGTACAGGGCCGATATGGCAAACACCAGTTTCGGCGGGTCCATGGATACCAGGATGAAACCGAGCACCACGGCCAGCATGACGATGTAAGGAATGCGGTCTACCAGGCTCACATCCTTGAAACTGTAATAGGTGAAATTGCTGACCATGAGCGCACCGAGAAGCACCGTCACCACGAAGGCTGCGATTGCAAAGTCCTCACGTGAGAGCTGCAGGTCATGACAGACCCAGATGAAGCCGACCAGGGTGGCTGCGGCTGCAGGACTCGGCAACCCCTGGAAATAGCGCTTGCTTACGACGGTGACACGGGCATTGAACCGGGCCAGGCGCAATGCCGCGGCAGCCGTATAGAAAAATGCTCCGAGCCATCCCAGCTTTGACCAGACCCACGGGAAATTCCCGAAGTGAATCAGCGCCCATTCATACACCACGAGCGCCGGCGCTACGCCGAAGGACACCATGTCGGAGATGCTGTCGTACTGGGCACCGAACTTGCTGGTGGTCTGGGTCAGGCGTGCAATCCGGCCATCAAAGAAATCAAGGAACAGGGCCACAATGATGGCAATCGCCGCCTGTCCGAACTGATCCGTTGTCGCGGCAACGATGGCATAGAAACCGGCAAACAGTGCGCCGGTCGTAAACAGGTTGGGCAACAGGTAGATACCCTTGCGCAATTTCTTTTCTGGCTTGCTCATTGGTGGTCAGATTACGATCCGGCTGCATGTACGAATTCAGCTAGTTTATCACTGCCAGCGCGCAGCCGTTGGCCGGCACGAACCGTGACGTTGGCGGTCGGTGGCAGGTAGACCATCACTTTACAGGCCATGCCCATGAATCCACAGCGCTGGCCCTGGCCCAGCTTCTCGCCTGCGCTAATATGGCAACTGGCATGGCGCAGCATGGAGTCCAGGTTGGCGACCATAACGACATCATCCTGCTCATCCGTTTGCACCCACAGCGCCAGTTCGGAACTGGCGTGAACTTTTGATGAGTCCACCCACAGGTTTTGCACCTTGCCCTCGATCGGGCTGTGCACATTGAACTCGCCGAATGCGGACTGGTGCAGGCAAATCACCTGGGCCGCCCGCTCCAGGTACGGATCGTGCACCGTATCGCGGACATCGTAGACCTGCCCGTCTACCGGGCTGACCACCGCCAGCGGTATCGCCGGAATGGTGCGCTTGAAATCGCGAAACACGAACAGCAAGACAAGGAACACCAGCCAGGCCGGCCACATCGCAGGCAAGCCCCACAGATACTGGGCAATCGCAACGACGAACCCCAGCAGCAACAGTACGAACCGTACTTCTCTGGCAATGGGGATCATGCGGGGTCCGTCATAACATGGAAATGTTATGTACGATACAGGTCAGTTTCTGGTCTGGTCCACAATCTTGTTGGATTTGATCCAGGGCATCATGCTGCGCAGCTCAGCACCGACTTTCTCGATCGGATGCTGTCGACCCTGTTCACGCAACCTCTCCAGGTTGGCCGCCCCGGACTGGTTCTCCTCGATGAACTCCTGTGCAAACTCTCCCGACTGGACCTGCGCAAGGATACGCTTCATCTCGGCCCGGGTATCCTCGTTGATCACACGGGGACCGCGTGTCAGGTCGCCATATTCGGCCGTATTCGATATGGAGTAGCGCATGTTGGCAATACCGCCCTCATACATCAGGTCAACAATGAGCTTCAATTCGTGCAGGCACTCGAAATAGGCCATCTCGGGGGCATACCCGGCATCCACCAGGGTTTCAAAACCTGCCTGCACGAGGGCCGTTGCCCCTCCGCACAAGACCGCCTGCTCGCCGAACAGGTCCGTTTCGGTTTCTTCCTTGAACGTCGTCTCGATGATCCCGGCCCGCCCGCCGCCGTTGGCCGAGGCATAGGACAGCGCGGTGCTCTTGGCATTGCCCGAGGCATCCTGGAAGATCGCGATCAGCGTCGGTACTCCGCCTTTTTGAACGTAGGTCGAGCGCACCAGGTGGCCCGGACCCTTGGGCGCAATCATGATCACGTCCAGGTCTTCGCGCGGGGTGATCTTCTCGAAGTGGATGTTGAATCCGTGTGCGAAGGCCAGTGTCGCGCCCTGGCGTATATTCGGCTCAATGCTTTCCGTATACAGTGTGCTCTGGTGTTCGTCGGGTGCCAGTACCATCACCACATCGGCTCCGGCCACCGCATCTTCAATCGACACGGCCTTGACACCGGCATGCTCGGCCTTCGCAATAGACGAAGACCCCTTGCGCAAGCCGACCGATACGCTCACGCCCGAATCCTGCAGATTGTTGGCATGCGCATGACCCTGGGAGCCGTAACCGATAATGGCAACCTGTTTCCCCTGTATCACGGACAGGTCAGCATCTTTGTCATAATAAATATTCATGCACATCCTCCATTCTCTTAACGCCCGGCCCTATGCAGGCTCTAATTATTAAACGACTCCACCACTGCCGGTAGCAATTCCCAGGACTCCGGAGCGTACCAACTCATGGATAGCTTCATCCGGTACCGAGCCGATCGCACGGTCGAGTTTCTCACTGACGCCTGAGATTTCAACGACCACCAGGTCCTCGGCACGATCCATAACCTTGCCCTCATAGTCCTGGACCAGGCGATCCAGGAGGGACGGGGAAATGGCCGAGGTACGCAATTTCAACAGCATCATCTCCCGTTCGATATGCTCATCCGCGGTCAGGTCGATGACCCGTACCACATCCACCAGCTTGTTGAGTTGCTTTTCGATCTGCTCAATGACGTTATCGCTTCCGGCAGTGACCACCGTGATGCGTGAAACGGCTGCATCGTTTGTAGGCGCCACGGTCAATGATTCGATATTGTATCCGCGTGCCGCAAACAACCCCGAGACCCTCGACAGGGCCCCTGCCTCATTTTCCAGTAAAATCGAGATTATATGACGCATCGCGGATGGGGAAGTTCAGAATCCTGCGCGCGGGCATGCGTGCCGTCCGCGAGTACCTGCCTGCTCGGGCGTGCCTTCCTCTGCCGGCACAAATCGTGGTTGTGCAAGATTATCCGGCAGGGCTCATGCCGCAGCCATCGTTCCTGCAGTTACTTCTTCTGGATAAGAAAATGAAATTTTTCTCCATCTTCATTGGAATCCAGAAGCGCGTTGCCCGTTTGATTTGCAAACGCCTCGAAATCTTTCACCGAACCTGGGTCAGTTGCAATGATGTGCAGCACCTTACCCGAATCCATACCGGACAGCGCTTTCTTGGCGCGTAAAATCGGAAGCGGACAGTTCAACCCGCATGCGTCTAGTTCTTGGTCAAATTCGGTCATTAATACAACTCCTTAAGAAATTCATGACATAAGGCTTGCACCTGGCACCCAAGTCAGGCCAGAACAGCAATAAATATTATAATATCATAATACTTTAATAGTGTTGATTATAGTAAAGTTTCATCAGTTTCGAATTTTCTGCTGTCACAATACTGTACAGTACCTGTTTCACCCATGCCGAATCCGTTTTTCAGCATACCCGCACCCAACTCGCGCACCGCCCGTCTGACAGGGCTCGCGCTGGTGTTGCTGTGTGCGGCCCTGATCTCCCTTTCTGTGGCCGATGACGACTTGCCGGATATCGGTCATCCATCCAGCACGGAGTTGAGTCCGGCCAAGGAGATTGAACTCGGGCAGGTGTTGCTCAAAGAGATCCGAAGACGCCTGCCGGTTTCAAGTGACCCCGAGCTCACCCAATACGTGCAGGCACTGGGCACGCGGATCACCTCGGGCGGCCTGGACTCGGATTTTCCTTTCACCTTCCTGCTGGTAGAAAACCCCAGCATCAATGCCTTCGCGATGCCAGGCGGCGTGATTGGCATCAACAGCGGACTGCTCACTCTGGCAACACGGGAAAGTGAGCTGGCCAGCGTGTTCGCGCATGAGATCGCGCATGTCACGCAGCGTCATATTGCGCGCAATTTTGAAAATGCGAAATCATTCAACTTCGTATCGGCCCTGACGTTCCTGGGAGCCATCCTTGCCACCGTGTACAACGTCGAACTGGGCCATGCGGCACTCATGACCTCCCAGGCGGGCATCCAGCAGTCGCAGCTCGCCTATTCGCGAAGTTTTGAACAGGAAGCCGACCGCATCGGCATGCAGCTTCTGGCCAGTGCAAACATCGATCCCTACGGGATGCCTCTATTTTTCAGGCAAATGCACAAGCACACCCAGCTGAACCACGGCAAGGTTCCCGAATACCTGAGCACGCACCCGCTGACCCTGTCACGCATCAGTGACTCCGAAGCACGGGCAAGGCAATTCAAGGGCGCCTATGCCGTCAACAGCACCGACTTCAATTACGCGCGAGCGCGTGCAGTGGCACTCACCAAACATCCGGGCGAGCTGGTTGCGCACTATCGTGCAAAGAGCCGTGCCTCAGACGAGTTCCTCGATACGGAACACTACACCTACGCTCTCGCCCTGAGCGAGGCCGGACACCATGCACAGGCACTGCGGGAACTGAAAAAAATTCCCATCAAGGCCGACAACAGGCTCTCCGTGCAACTTGCAGATGCCCAGATTCACCTGGCCATGGGACAAACCCGCCTTGCCCGGGCCGCACTGGAATCCCTGGACAAGATCTATCCCGACAGCCTGCCCGTTACGTACTACCTGGCACAGAGCCTGATCAAGGAAGACAGGGCGCGGTATGCCCTGGAGAAACTGGACCAGCTCAGCCACAAGCACGCACAGCATCCAGTCATTGATAAAATGAAGGCGCGGGCGGCCAGCAAGGCCCACATGCCCTGGCGCAGCCACGAATCCATGAGTAATTTTTATGCGGCACATGGCCAATTCGAGACGGCCATGGAACAGATTGAACTGGCCCTGCAGTCCCCTGGCATCGACTCAAGCTCAAAGGCGCGTATCGAGGCCCGCAAAGTCCAGTTGCGCCAACAAGAGGATCAGCGCGATCAGTTCAAATGATCACGCCCCCTGAGCCTCGATCCCCTCACAGCAGCTGGTCGAGGTCCACGACATTGGCGTAGCCGAATTCCAGTGCCGACATGGCCGTGTGATGGACCTGTTCGGCATCCACCGTACTGCCCCGGAATTCGATCGCTCGCGTTGCACAGGCATCTTGTACGACGGTGCACTTGAAACCGAGGTCCGCCGCTGCACGGTTGGTGGCTTCAATACACATGTGGCTCATCGCACCGCAAATTACCAGATCCTTGATCTTGCGTTGTTGCAACTGTTCGAGCAGGTCCGTATCACGAAAACTGTTCGGGTAGTGCTTGTGAACGACGGGCTCACTTGGCAGGGGCGCGACACTTTCATGAATTTCTGCACCTGGCGTATCGGGCAGGAAAAAGCCCGGCCCCTTGGCCAGGAAGGTATGGCGGATATGAAAGGTCGGCAGGCCCTGGTAGCGAAACCTGTCCAGCAGCTTTCGGGCATTTTCACTGGCGGCCTGCATCCCCGGCAGCACCAGCTTGCCGCCTGGAAAATAGTCATTTTGAATGTCAACGAGCAGCAGGGCCGGTGGCATGGTCCTCTCCTTGCAAAACCTTCCCCAGGCGTGCGCTCGAACGTAACTTGCAGGGCATCGGGGTCAGGCTTCGGGCCGGTCCCGGTTCGCGATCAGGTCCTGGATGACGGAAGGATCGGCCAGGGTCGTCGTATCGCCCAGGTCTTCAATCTCGTTCTCTGCAATCTTTCGAAGGATGCGGCGCATGATTTTGCCCGAGCGGGTTTTGGGCAGACCCGGTGCCCACTGAATGACATCCGGCTTGGCAAACGGCCCGATTTCCTTGCGCACCAGCTGCACCAGCTCCTCTTTGAGTGCATCGCTGGTCGAGGCATTGAGCATGGCTGTGACATAGGCGTAGATGCCCTGTCCCTTGATCGCATGGGGGTCCCCCACCACCGCAGCCTCGGCCACCTGGGGGTGCAGCACCAGTGCACTTTCCACTTCCGCGGTTCCCAGCCGATGTCCGGACACATTCAGGACGTCATCGACACGCCCGGTGATCCAGTAATTGCCATCGGCATCCCTGCGACAGCCGTCCCCGCTGAAATACTTGCCCGGGTACTGGGAAAAGTAGGTGTCGATAAAGCGCTGGTGATCGCCGTACACGGTGCGCATCTGTCCCGGCCACGGATGCTTGATGGCCAGGTTGCCCGCGCACTCCCCCTCGAGCTCGTTGCCGTGTTCATCCATGATGGCAGGCTGTATTCCGAGAAAGGGTTTCGTCGCAGAACCGGGCTTGAGTAGTGTCGCTCCCGGCAGGGGGGCAATCATGAAGCCCCCGGTCTCCGTCTGCCACCAGGTATCGATGACGCGGCAGCGACCCTCGCCCACGACGTGGTAGTACCATTCCCACACTTCCGGGTTGATGGGTTCACCCACGGAGCCGAGCAGGCGCAGGCTCTTGCGACGGGTCGCCTGCACGGGCGCATCCCCCATGCTGATCAATGTACGCAGCGCCGTGGGGGCAGTGTAAAAACTGGCGACCTCGTACTTGTCACAGACCTGCCAGAACCGGCTGGCATCCGGATACGTGGGTACGCCTTCGAACATCAACGTGGTGGCCCCATTGCACAGCGGCCCGTAAACGATGTAGGAATGACCGGTCACCCAGCCAATGTCGGCACTGCACCAGTACACTTCGCCCGGGCGGTAATCAAATGCATACTTGTGGGTGATCGCGACGTACAGCAGGTACCCTCCCGTTGTATGTAACACCCCTTTCGGCTTTCCGGTCGAGCCCGACGTATACAGAATAAATAACGGGTCCTCGGCATCCATGGGTTCAGGTACACA
>JAPOQE010000028.1 GCA_026710875.1 Gammaproteobacteria bacterium
AGAGTGCCGTTGACCGGTTGAGAAAGCAGGGTGAGCGGGTGATTTGTTGTCTGCGCGGCCAGCAGAGCACCCCGCAGGCAATGCACTGTGACCGCGTACTGGAAAAAATAGGTGATCAATGGTGTGTCAGAGAAATAGGCTGAACAGGTGATGAGCAGAAGTGTTGCAATCCTCGGAATCCAGTGGGGTGATGAGGGCAAAGGGAAAATCGTGGACATGCTCACCGAGCATGCAGATGCCGTGGTGAGGTTTCAGGGCGGGCACAATGCAGGCCACACCATTGTTGTAGAAGATCAGAAGACCATTTTGCATCTGATCCCTTCCGGTATCCTGCATGAAGGTGTCGAGTGTCTGATTGGCAACGGCGTGGTGCTGGCACCGGATGCCTTGCAGGAGGAGATCGAAATGCTCGATCAAAAGGGTGTGCACGTGGCCAGCCGACTGCGGATATCTCCCGCCTGTCCGCTGATCATGCCGTATCACATCCTGCTGGATCAGGCGCGTGAACAAAAGCGGGGTAAGTCGGCAATTGGCACTACGGGACGCGGTATTGGTCCCGCATACGAAGACAAGGTTTCAAGGCGAGGACTGAGAGTCGGCGATCTGTTTGACGAGTCGTACTGCGATGAGCGCCTGGAGCAGATCGTGGATTACCACAACTTTGTGCTGGACAAGTATTTCAAGTGTGAAACGATTGATCTTGGCCGAACCCGGGAATTTTGCCGTTACCATGCGGACAAGCTGGAACCCCTGGTAGCGGATATCTCGAGCCGGATCGGCGCGTTACGTGCCGATGGACGCAACATTCTTTTTGAAGGCGCACAGGGCACGCTGCTGGATATCGATCATGGCACGTATCCCTTCGTGACCTCCTCCAATACGACCGCAGGCGGTGTGTGCACAGGCAGCGGCACCGGCCCCAGAGATCTCGATCATGTACTGGGCATCGTGAAGGCCTACACCACGCGTGTGGGGGGCGGTCCATTTCCCACAGAGCTTTCGGATGGGGTCGGTCGGCATCTCGCCGAACGCGGCTGCGAATTTGGTGCTACGACAGGCCGCGCACGGCGGTGCGGCTGGCTGGATGCCGTCGCACTGTGCCACGCTGTGCGGATCAGCGGGGTGGGCGGTCTTTGCATCACCAAGCTCGATGTTCTGGACGGGCTTGACGAGATCAAGATCTGCACGGGCTACACCTGTGATGGACAGGCATATGACCCGCTGGTCATGGACGGTCGCGCATTTGAAAGATGCGAGCCGGCCTATGAAACACTGGAAGGCTGGCAGCAATCCACTTCCGGGGCCACTGCGCTGGATCAGCTTCCAGCAACGGCCCGCGTGTACCTGGACCGAATCCAGGACCTGACCGGTGTGCCCATTGAGCTGGTTTCAACAGGACCGGATCGTCGCCACTGCATCATCAACAATGCAATTTACTGATCCCAGTATATGTCGGATGACCCTGTGTACAGGGAATCCTGTTTGTACATGGCGGACTCAGAGGCTTTAAATTTGAATGGAGGTTCAGATGCGCTATTTTAGATTTGTATCTGTGATTGTCCTGATGCTTGGGCTCGGGGTCCATACAGGCTACACAGATTCCGGGCAGGCATCCAAGGCACAAGAGCCATCGTCTGAAAAGATCAGGCTGGACGTGTACAAAAGCCCTACCTGCACCTGTTGTGCAAAGTGGGTCGAGCATATGGAGGCCGAAGGTTTCGAGGTGGCAGTCCATCATCCTTCCGATCTGAGAAAGATCAAGGCGAAGCATGGCATAGCCGCGCGGTTGCAGGCCTGCCATACTGCCGTCTCCGAAGAGGGTTATGTATTTGAGGGCCATATACCCGCAAAATATATCCGGGATTTTTTCAAGGCTCCGCCTGAGTATTCAGCAGGTCTTGTCGTACCCGGGATGCCTGTCGGAAGTCCGGGAATGGAATCGGAAAACAAGTTTTCTCCTTACCGCGTACTGCTGCTCAAGACGAGCGGCGGAACTACGGTTTTCTCGGAAATCAAGTATGCACGAGAGCAATACCGTTGATCAGGAAGTCTTTAATTTCATGGAGAATCCAGTTGCTGCACTGCGGTTTCTTTGATGATGCAGTAATGTGGTGCCGAGGAGAGGACTCGAACCTCCATGGGATTGCTCCCACTAGCACCTGAAGCTAGCGCGTCTACCAATTTCGCCACCTCGGCATTGTCATCCCGTTTGGGGCTGGAACTGCCCGTTCGGAAGGTGGGCACTTTACGAAGCGCCCGGATACTTGTCAACGCACAGCAGGGGAGAATGTCAGTGTGCCACACGGAATCGGTATGTTTCGAGTTTCCCGCACGTAAAGGTAAAGTGAATCGCTCATGACACGCAAGAAAAAAATCTCTACGGACCCGTACAGTCGACGAGAGGCTGCCAAGTACAAGCACCCCATTGCTAGTCGGGAGTTCATTCTCGGGGTACTGGAAGACAGTGCGGGCCCCTTGTCAGCATCGGCATTGAACCAGGCGCTGGATATCTCTACGGATAAGGATGTCACTGCACTGGAGCGGCGCCTGAAGGCGATGGAGCGTGATGGCCAGATCATACGGAATCGTCAAAACCACTATCTCCCTGTAGCCAAGGTCAACCTGGTGCGTGGTCGGGTCATGGGCCACTCCAACGGGTTTGGCTTTCTGATTCCAGACGAGGGTGGTCCGGATCTTTTCCTGTCTCCCCGCGAAATGCGCCCCCTGATGCACGGCGATCGGGTCGTCGTACGGCCTACCGGGAATGCGAAGGGCGACAAGCCTCAGTGCAAACTGGTCGAGATCATCAAGCGTCACAACAAGCAGATCGTTGGCAGGTACTACCAGGAGTCCGGTGTTGGATATGTTGTCCCGGATGACAAGCGCCTGGGTCAGGATGTCATAATCCCCGCCAAGGCGAGCGGGGACGCGGTGAACGGACAATTCGTGGTGACCTCCATCGTGGAGCCGCCGAATCGCTCGCGACAGGCCATCGGCAAGGTCGTCGAGGTGCTTGGGGATCATCTGGCACCCGGCATGGAAATTGACGTGGCTATCCGTTCCTACAACATCCCGCATCGGTGGGATGAGGAGGTGCTGCACGAAGCGGAGCAGTTCCATGAGAACGCGATCAAGCATGAGCTTGGGCGCCGCAAGGATCTGCGTGCACTCAAATTCGTCACCATCGACGGTCGTGATGCCAGGGACTTTGATGATGCAGTGTATTGCGAACCGCGTGAGAACGGATGGCGCCTGTGGGTGGCCATTGCAGATGTGTCACATTACGTGCAGCCGGATTCCGCGCTGGACCTCGAAGCCCGCAAGCGTGGTACGTCGGTATATTTCCCGGAACGTGTCGTTCCCATGCTTCCTGAGCAGCTTTCCAACGGGCTTTGCTCTCTCAAGCCTGATACGGACCGCCTCTGCATGGTTTGCGAGATGTTTATTACCCGGGACGGCGAGCTCAAGCGTTACAGCTTTTACGATGCGGTCATGCACTCTGCCGCGCGACTGACCTACGACAAGGTACAGAGGATCCTGTATGGCGGGGATAAGAAATTACGCAAGCGGTACAGTCACGTGCGGCCTGAGCTGGAGCATCTGCAAGGTGTATATGGTGCCCTGAAAAATCAGCGCAAGAAAAGAGGCGCTGTTGATTTTGATACCCTGGAGTGCTTTTTTGAATTCGATGAGCACAAGAAAATCAAGGCGATCGTTCCACAGGAACGCTTCCAGGCTCACATGATCATTGAAGAGTGCATGATCAGCGCAAACATTGCCGCAGCCAAGTTCATCAGCAAGCATAAACTGCCCACCCTGTATCGTGTACACGATCAGCCTACCAGTGAAAAAACCAGGGAGTTGAGAGAGTTTCTGCAGTCTCTGGGTGTCGGTTTTACCCGGTCCGGCAAACCGGAAATCGGAGATTTTCTGGACACGCTCAAAAAGATTTCACATCGCAAGGACAAGCACATCATTGAAATGATGCTGATTCGCTCCATGGCACAAGCGGTGTACAGCCCGGAGAATATTGGTCATTTTGGGCTGGCGCTGCCCTTGTATGCCCACTTTACGTCCCCTATCCGGCGGTATCCCGATCTGATTGTGCATCGAACGATACGCCACCTGCTGACAGCCAGTAAAAAAGACTTGTTTGCGTTTTCCGAGAATGACCTGCTTTTGCTGGGTGAGGAGTGCTCCATGTGCGAGCGCAGGGCCAATGATGCCACGCGCAACGTGGATGCATGGCTCAAGTGCGAGTTCATGCTGGACAAGCTGGGCAAGCAGTTTTCAGGTGTGATCGATTCTGTGACTGCCTTCGGCTTTTTTGTAACGCTGGACCGTATATTTGTAGAGGGGCTGGTACACGTCACCTCATTGAAAAGCGATTACTACCACTATGACGAGCCTTCAAGATGCCTGTTCGGTGAACGCAGCAAGAAGCGTTACAAGCTGGGCGATGAAGTGAATGTTGTTGTCTCCCGGGTAGGGCTGGATGAGAGAAAAATTGATTTTGTCCTTGCAGACTCACATTCTGACGGCAAGCGCACTTCCAGGAAGCGAAAAAAACGCAGGTGAATTACTTCCCGCAACAGAACCCTACAGGACCATCCGCACCGATCCGATTTGCTGACTTGCCCAGCCCAAGTTCTTCCCGTAGACTTCGCGATCTCTGCAAGCATCATTGATTCCTTTTCTCACTGTGCGTTCAACGAGAATTGCCAGGAGATATGAACCCATAAGGAGATTCGAATGCGTCATTATGAAATCGTGTTCCTGGTACACCCTGACCAAAGCAGTCAGGTGCCTGCGATGATCGAGCGCTATCGTTCCATCATTGAAAAAGAAGGCAGTGGCAAGGTCCACAGGCTTGAAGACTGGGGCCGTCTGCAACTCTCGTATCCAATCCAAAAGGTCCATAAGGCACACTATGTGCTCATGAATATCGAGTGTGGACAGGAAGTTCTGAATGAAATGAACACTGCATTCAGATTCAACGATGCAGTGATCCGTAACATGGTTATTTCCGTGAAAAAAGCGATCACTGAGCCCTCGCCGATGATGAAAGTGATTGAAAGTGAAAAGGCTGAGTCCGCCAAGCAGGAGTCCGAGTCCGACAGGCCGGAGGCTGAATCCGGCAAGAAGGAAGCCGAGTCAAGCAAGCCGGAAGTCGAATCCGACAAGCCGGAGACTGAGTCCAGCAAGCCGGAAGCCGGGACCGACGAGCACGAGACTGAGGAAAAGAAGCAGTCATCCGAGGAGACTGGCGGGGATTCAACAGAGAATAAAGAAGCTGAAGCTGAGGTGGAGGGTGCTGATGAAAATGTATAGCGGTCCATCAGGTTCAGTTCCCCTGGAGATTTTGGCCACCCAGGCAGGAGGATGTTGAAATGGCAAAGTATTTCAGAAAAAGAAGGTATTGCCGCTTCACGGAAGAAGGTATCGAAGAGATTGACTACAAGGATATCAAGGTGCTGAAGGATTTTGTCAGCGAGGCTGGCAAGATTGTTCCAAGCCGGGTCACCGGTACAAAAGCAAGATATCAGCGTCAATTGTCAAAGGCGATCAAACGAGCTCGTTATATTGCTTTGTTGCCGTACAGTGATCAGCATTGAGTGCGTTTATAAGCCACACTTTGGCTGACAGGTAGTCGCCATGCGTTCACTGGCGCGCTATATCCTCTCCGGACCGTTCCAGGCGGTCACGGTTGTGTTTGTTTTTGCATTGCTTTCATTTCCGCTTCCCTTCCTGATCATCATGAGCGGCGGCGCACTCGCGTTGGTTACGCTGAAAGTAGGGATTCGACAGGCCATCAGTGTCCTGCTTATTTGCGTGGCACTGGTAGCGTTCAGTACGTTCCTGTTGTTGGGTACGCTTTCTGCAGGACCCTTGATTATCTGGGCTTCGATTGTTGCAGTGACCTACGCGTACCAGCATTTTCGATCGCTCAGCCTGGCACTGCAGGCATTGACCGTCGGTGGGGTCGTTCTTACGGTATTGCTGACGATTCTGTTCCCGGACATGCAGGCTGACTGGCTGCTTTATCTGAAAAACCTGCTTGCAGCTATCGAACAGGGTCCGTCATTCCAGATCATGATGCAGAATTCCAACCTCAGTCTTGAGCATGCCGAGCAGCATCTGCCCAGGATAGCTTCCCTGATGACAGGTATGGTGGTAGCGGTATATCTTCTGACCACCACTATCGCAGTATCCTTCGGGGGCTGGTGGAATGACTTGCTGGATGACACGCCGGCTTTCCACAAGGAATTTGTACGTTTCAACCTGGGGCGGGCACTTGCCATTTTGGTCATCCTGTTTGCAGTTGGAGCGTGGACCGCCAAAGCTGCAATATTCTGGCAATTGACGATCGTATGCCTGAGCATGTTCTTTTTGCAGGGCTTGGGACTCACCCATGCCGTCATTGGGATGCTTTCCAAACCCTTGCTGGGTTTCATAACGGTGTATGGTCTGCTTTTTATTGCGACTCCCCAGATGATGCTGGTACTGGCATCGGCAGGCATCCTGGACGGGTTGATCGATTTCAGAAAGCGATTTTTGAAATCCGAAATGTGAGCGAGGCCCGAACAACCGTTTATAATGAATCTTTACTGATCAAGAGAGAAACAAGATGGAAGTGATATTGCTGACGAAAGTGGACAACCTGGGTGACCTTGGAGAGAAGGTAAGGGTGAAACCGGGCTACGCACGAAACTACCTTGTACCCAGTGGCAAAGCCAAGCCTGCGACTGCTGAAAATATTGCCGAGTTCGAAGCACGACGGGCAGAACTGGAGAAGATGGCAGCAGACTCGTTGACGGGTGCCGAGGCTCGCAAGGCTGAACTGGACGGTTTTGTCTTGACGATTACAGCCAAAACGGCAGATGAGGAAGGCAAGCTGTTTGGCTCAGTGGGCACAGTGGACATTGTTCAGGCCTTGAGTGAGGCCGGCAAAGCCGTGGAAAAAAAGGAAATCCGGTTGCCGTCAGGCGTGTTCAAGCAGACCGGCGAGTATCAGGTCGATGTCAGCTTGCACACCGATGTCATTGCCACCATTGATCTGAAGATTGTCCCGGAGGGATGATCAGGCCAGTCGCATAAGCGCTGGCAGCGGCTTTGGGGACAGCGGGAAATCTTTGTGGCTGAAATAACAAAATCCGGACCTGACTACGGCGTTACCTACGCGGACAGTCTGCGCACACCTCCCTATTCACTGGAAGCTGAGCAAGCAGTGCTTGGTGGCCTGATCCTGGACAACTCCGCCTGGGAAAAGGTCGCAGACAAGATTAACGAGGATGATTTTCATCTATTCAATCACCGCCTGATTTTTCGTGCGATCAATGAGCTGGTCGACAAACGCGAGGTATTCGATGTACTGACCTTGTCGGACCTGCTTCGCCAGAAAAGTGAAATCGAGGACACCAACATTCTGGCCTACCTGGGGACGCTGGCAAACGATATCCCGAGCACCTCGAATATCAAGGCCTATGCGGACATCGTGCGTGAAAAGTCCGTATTCAGGCAGCTGGTTCAGGTGGGCAATGATATTGCTGCAAGTGGCCTGTCACCACAAGGCAGGGACATCCAGCATCTGCTGGATGAGGCTGAACAGAAAATCTTTCATATCACCGACCGCAGTGCACAGTCCGGACAGGGCTTCGTCAATATCAAGGCGCTGCTTAAAAAAACTGTCGAGCAGATTGACGAGTTGTATGAACGTGATGACCACATCACCGGCATTCCAAGCGGCTTTGATGAGTTTGATGAAAAGACAGCGGGTCTTCAGGATGGGGAGCTGATCATCGTTGCAGGGCGGCCTTCCATGGGGAAGACCAGTTTTGCCATGAACATCGTGGAATATGCCGCACTTAAGAAGAAGATCAATGTAGCAATCTACAGCATGGAAATGCCGGGGCGTTCCCTGGCCATGCGTATGCTGTCCTCCATGGGCAGGATCGATCAGCAACGGGTGCGCACGGGCAAATTGAATGATGAGGACTGGCCCCGCCTCACCAGTGCCGTATCGGTACTTTCCGAAGCCAATCTGTTCATTGATGATTCTGCGGTGTTGTCCCCGACCGAGTTGCGGGCACGTGCGCGCCGGCTGAAACGCGAACATGGTCTGTCACTGATTGTCGTGGATTACCTGCAGTTGATGACTGTCGGCGGGACTTCCGAAAATCGCGCAACGGAAATATCTGAAATCTGCCGCTCTCTGAAAGCACTTGCCAAGGAACTGAGCGTACCTGTAGTCGCATTGTCCCAGCTGAACAGGAGCCTGGAGCAACGTTCGGACAAGCGGCCGGTCATGTCCGATTTACGGGAATCCGGGGCCATTGAACAGGATGCAGACCTGATTGTCTTTATCTACCGCGACGAGGTATACAATGAAGAATCCAAGGACAAGGGAACTGCCGAGATCATCATTGGCAAGCAGCGCAACGGCCCCATTTTCAAGACCCGGCTGACTTTTCTGGGTCAATACACGCGTTTCGAGAATTTCGTCCCCGAGATCCAGAGCAGCGATCACTTCCCATAGCCAGCGGTATGGAAAAAATCTGGCTGAAAAACTATCCGGAAGGCATTCCAGAGTTCGTTGAACTGGACCAGTACACATCGCTGGTCCACCTGCTTGAGGAGGCCGCGGTTCGCTACAGCCATCTGCCGGCATTTGAAAACAGGGGTATGCAATTGAGTTACTCGAGGCTCAATGTCGAGAGTCGCAACTTTGCGGCCTACCTGCAGACCGTGATGAATCTGCAAAAAGGGGATCGTGTCGCGATCATGCTCCCCAATCTTTTGCAATTTCCGGTGGCCATGTTCGGCATCCTGCGCGCCGGACTGGTAGCCGTTAACATCAATCCTTTGTATACCGCAAGAGAACTTGGTGAAGCCCTGGAAAAGTCCGAGGCCAAAGCGATTGTCATTCTGGAGAACTTTGCAGGGGTACTTGCCGAGACCGTCGAGGACTCTCGTGTAGAACATGTAATCCTTTCTAGGGTAGGGGATATGCTGGGCTTCCTGGAGTCTTGTGTCGTGAATTTCGTGTTGAAATATGTGCAGCACAAGATTCCTGAGTACGAGTTGGAAAACACGGTTTCATTCAACGCAGCACTTGCCGCCGGGAGGGATGCGCGGTTTGTCAAACCATCGCTGACACGGGAGGATTTCGCTTTCCTGCAGCTGACAGGGGGTACGACAGGCTCGGCGAAGTTGGCAATCCTCACGCATGACAACCTGTTGTCGAACATTGCGCAGGTGGATGCGTGGTTCAAAAGTGTTCTGGAAGAGGGCAAGGAAGTCGTGATTACAGCGTTACCGCTGTACCATATATTCTCCCTGACCGCGAACTGCTTTTTGTTCGTCCATCTCGGAGGGCTGAACTATCTGATTACAAACCCGCGTGATATGAAAGGCTTTGTCCGGGAACTGGGCAAGGTGAATTTTTCTGTGATGACCGGTGTGAACACACTGTACAACGGTTTACTGAACACGGAAGGGTTCTCGGCACTGGACTTCTCTCATCTCAAGATCTCTTTGGGGGGTGGTATGGCAGTGCAGGAGTCCGTTGCTGAAACCTGGCAGCAGGTCACCGGGTGTGTGCTGGCCGAGGCCTATGGTCTGACCGAGACTTCCCCGGCCGTGACCGTCAATCCGCTTGATCTTGAAAAATTCAACGGCAAGATCGGATTGCCGATTCCGAACACGGAGATTTCCTTACGCGATGATGACGGCAGGGAGCTGGGAGTGGGAGAAGCGGGTGAGCTTTACGTGCGTGGTCCACAGGTGATGCAAGGCTATCTGAACAATCCGGAAGAAACCGGAAATGTCCTGAGTGAGGATGGCTGGCTGTGCACCGGCGATATTGCCACGATCGATGATGACGGGTACATCAGCATCGTCGATCGCAAGAAGGATATGATTCTCGTTTCAGGGTTCAATGTCTACCCGAACGAAATTGAGGAGGTCGTGGCAGCTCATGCAGGCGTGCTGGAGGTTGCTGCGATTGGAGTACCGGATCCTGCTTCAGGCGAGGTCGTAAAACTTTGTATCGTCAAAAAAGACCCGGCGCTGGTGGAAGAGGATATTCTGGATTTTTGTAAAGACCGTCTGACACGTTACAAGTGGCCCAAGCATATTGAATTTTATACCGAGTTGCCCAAGACCAATGTCGGCAAGATTCTGCGCCGTACCTTGCGCGATGGGAGCCGCCAGGACGAATAGCCCGGTGCTGGCGCGGGCATTCAGTTCAGTAATTGCCCGGTCTGCTTCATAGGATGGTAGTGGTTGGCCACATAGTCCTGCACGATATTCTGGAATTCCTTTGTAATGTTGTCTCCCCGAAGTGTCGTGAACTTGCTTCCATCCACGTGCACGATGGCTACAGGAGCTTCACCCGTACCTGGCAGACTGATACCGATATCGGCATGCTTGCTCTCGCCAGGCCCATTTACTACACAGCCCATGACTGCAACCTTCATGGATTCTACTCCCGGGAATTGCAGCTTCCAGCCCGGCATGTTCTCACGCAGATAACTCTCGATGTCTGCCGCCAGGTGCTGGAAGTATTCGCTCGTCGTGCGCCCGCAACCTGGGCACGCCGTGACCGAGGGCATGAAAGAGCGCAGGTCCAGGGTTTGAAGGATCTGTTGTGCGACTCGCACCTCCTGGGTTCGATCTCCACCGGGCTCAGGCGTGAGCGAAATTCGTATCGTGTCGCCAATCCCTTCCTGCAGTAGCACGGACAATGCGGCCGTAGAAGCGACGACCCCCTTGGTTCCCATTCCAGCCTCGGTTAAGCCGAGATGCAGTGCATAATCGCATCGGGAGGCAAGATCCCGGTACACACTGACCAGTGCGGGCACTTCACTCAACTTGCACGACAAAATGATCTTGTCATGCGCAAGGCCAATCTGTTCGGCCAGTGCGGCACTTTCCAGGGCCGATGCAATCAGCGACTCGTGCATCACTTCGGGCAGGGATTTGGGTTTGGGTAATTTCGAATTTTCATCCAGTTTTCTGGCCAGCAGGTCCTGGTCAAGGCTTCCCCAGTTGACCCCGATACGAACAGGTTTGTCGTATTGACAGGCGATTTCCACGATTTCGCCAAACTGCTTGTCGTGCAAATTTCCCCGGCCAACATTTCCAGGGTTGATGCGGTACTTGTCGAGCGCCTGCGCACACTCAGGGTGTTTTTTAAGAAGGCGGTTGCCATTGAAGTGGAAGTCGCCTACCAGGGGCACATTGACCCCTTTGGCAACCAGTTGCTCGTGGATGTCCGGTACCGCTCGGGCGGCATCCTTGTCATTCACCGTGATACGCACGAGTTCCGACCCTGCCTCGGCAAGGGCTGAAACCTGGATGACCGTTTTTTCAATGTCGGCAGTATGGGTATTGGTCATGGACTGCACGACAACCGGGGCTTGCCCCCCTACCGTTACATCACCAATCTGTACTGCTGTGCTTTTTCGCCGAAGCATTATTGCGATCCCCTTGCCAACCTTCAGGTTGCGAACACGATACTACCAAGTTTCAATTGTATCTGATCTGAATCCGGTCGTAATCCATCATATGAAACGAAACCCTACCTGGAGACCCGGTGCAATTTTCAAAATTTGTGGAAGTTTTACGAGTTGGTCCGTGTCGGCTTGTTTCGGGGATTCATTGCAGGTCCTCCAGACTGCCGTCTGCCTCGACCGGCAAGCGCCCGGCAAGCAGGTATCGATAAAGCTTGAGGGCAAGGCGTTCTTCATTTTTTTCTAGGCGATGCTGAGCGTCCGGTGTCAGTAGCATGCTGCAGCAGGCCTCGTCAGCAACCACCGACATCACCTGGTCACTGGATGAACCGGCTGGCCAAATTGCATCACCCGGGCTGAACTGGTAGAGACGTGCACCTGCACTGCTATAGGCGGAAGCCCGTCCAGAGATCATCAGTTGAAGACCTTGAAGCGGCATATCAGGCCCTATCAGCACTTCATCAGCGGCATAGTTGCGCGGCGCAAGCCATTGGTGAAGCTCCTCCATCAGTTCCTCGAACTGGATTTGCCGCTCCAGATGGCGCTCGAGATCGTCGGCCACGTGTTCCAGCAGGGATGCACGTTGATTGTCAGCCACAGTGGAGCCCTTCCTCCATCGTGCAATGAGGGTTTCTTCACAATGTTCAAGGGCGTGATCCGCGTTCGGCTCCAGAACCAGATCGGCATATACCGAAGCAGGAAGGTTGCGTTCCAAATCGGATGCAAACTTATCGGGCACCGCGCTGAGCACGACATGTACCCCAGATTTGTTCGCTACCTGCAGGAACCGGGACAGTACGCTCACTGCCGAGAAGTCAAAGCCGGAGACAGAATCAAAATCCAGCATCAGGCAGGTGGGGGGTGACGGACCCTCCAGGGCATCTCTGAGATGATCGGTCAGGGGAGCAGCACTGCCAAAGAAAATGTAGCCGCGCAGCTGGTAGGCCAGCACGCGCCAACCTTCCTCGAGAAGAATCACTCGATCAGGTACAGGACGGGCCTTGCTGCTTTGGCGTTCACGAGAGGTAAATGAGGCCTCGATCAGGTTCACTCGGCTGAGGCGTACGACGAAAAAAATGAGGGTAGCCAGCATTCCGGCCCCCACACCCTCGATCAGGCCGATGAAGAGTATGACGATGAAAATGACCAGGATGATACTCAGCTCCACCCGGGGGAGGTACTTGTAACTTCGTACCAGCCCTTCATCCAGCATGCCGATGCCGGCAAAGACGAGAATGCCGCCGATCAGCGCCGTTGGGACATATTCCAGCATCCCATCGCCGAAAAACAAGGCCGAGCCGATGATGACCGCTGCAACCACTCCGGTCAGCCGAGTGGTGGCCCCTAAATACTTGCTGCGAAGTGAGGAAGGTACGATCAGCGTTGCCACTGTCCCGCCGCCAAGGCCTGCTACGACGGTGGCGAATCCGCTCGCCTTGAACTCACGGTTCCAGTCAAGCTCCTGATGCGCTGCAACTTCCAGCCCGGCGACATTCATGGTCACACAGATGAATGCAATGAGCATAAGTGTCAGTATGTTGGGAATCTGGGCGGCAATGGCAGCCCACTCCACATGTGCCAGATCGGCCGGGAACAGCACAGGCCATAGGCCTCCATCCGCCGTACCTTTCAGCAGTAAGCCCATGGCGCGCGCCTGTTCGCCAGAGATATCGAGCGCACCGAGGGCAAGATGGTAGGCGCCGATGGCGACGACAACGCTTCCCGGCAGAATCAGCGCATTGCCCCAACGCTTTATCGCGATATAAAGTGCAACCCCGTACGCAACTCCCGGAAGCCACATCCACAGTACAGGGGGCTCCACGAATGCACCCGCCTCGTGCCATTCGAGATTCACACCCATCAGTGATATTGCCGCCAGGCATACCATGCCCCCGATTCCGGCTACAAACCCCGCGGCCACCGGGTAGGGAATGAAACGCACCAGGTTGGCAAGGTGAAAGCGCCCGATCAACAGGCAACTCACTCCTGTGGCAATCGCACTGAGTATGAGTGCACAGGCCGTGGTAACGAATAAAGCCTCCCCTTGTACATCCATCGTGGCCGCGATCGATGCCATGATAATCACCAGTGCAGGAGACAGCCCGGCGATCGCTCCTCGATAGCTGCTTACGAGTCCTACGAGCAGGCAAGCGGCAAAGTTCCCGAACAGAATCAGACCGACACCCTGGGAAGAATAGGGGGCCAATGCACCAGAGAAGATAAAACTTCCGAAGGCTACCTGGGCAACGAGTAGACCGAGCCCGGAGGTGAACCCGGCTGACAGCGCCGGGACTGTCTTATCTGACAGAATATCCTCGCGAAGTTCGGACCCAAATTCCCGAAATAGAGACGTCACACGTACAGCTTAGAGTGAGGGATTCAGGTTGGCAAGCACAGTCGTTTGCCTGTGAGGCAGACTGTGATTATACCCCCGCTTCCGGCAGGCCATGTATATACAAAGTTTTAACCGCGACAGTTTGTGACAGCAATCACGGCCCGGCATTCCAGCACTTGGGTCAAAGGCTGTTGTTGGAGTGAATCAGGTGAGTAATGTCTTGTTTCGATAAAGCAAGCGCATCACTGCGGCCGATATGGCAAAACATACGGCGAGAAAAGGACCCGCAGGCAGGTCGGCGGCTGCCGATATCAGGATGGCCGCAATCACAGCTACCGCGCCACTCAGGTAGGCACGCCAAAGAACGTATCCTTTGCCCTTGCGGGCGGCGAGTGCCGGGAGGATAAGGCTTGCGAACACCACGTAGACGCCGACCAATTGAACCGAAGCAGTAATGACTAGAGCGAACAGGATAAAGAAGCCGACGCCACTGCGAAGACGAGGGTCAATGAGCCACGCGATGGCAAAGATGCCGTACACCGGCAGGAACGCCAGTATGTTTCCCCAGGAGATAAACAGAATCTGGCCCGAGAGTACATCGCTCAGGGCTTTTCCTCCATGCGGGTCATTCGCGAGGACCAACAGGCCTGCTGAAGCAGCCACGATAAAACTGCTTCCGATTACCGCTTCCTGTTCGTCGGGTGACTGACGCTCGATCCAACGGAAGAACAGCGCGATCATGACTCCGGCACCGAAGATGACCCCCTGGCGTACGATGGAAACAGGATCCTCAAGCCACAGGCCGAGCAGGATGATGGCCAGTCCAACCACCTGCGCAGTAGCCAGATCAATAAACACGATACCCCGCTTCAGGACCTCAATCCCGAGTGGTGCGTGTGCTGCCGTGACGATCATCCCGGCAACCAGCCCCGGAGCGAGAATGTCGAGCATACTAGGGTCGATCGCGAATCTCCTCCAGCGAAGTCAGCGTGATATCGAACAGGGAAAAGAGGTCTCTAGCTTCCGGGTGGCCACCTACGGTAAAGGGAAGTTCCACAACAGGGATTTCGGTTTTTCCGGAAAGCCAGTCCGATGCATCTACTGGCTCGAAGGGGGCACGGATGATGACCTGTGCACCGTGGTTGCGTGCAAGTTCTAATACATGCGCAAGGTGCGATGCGGTCGGTGGAATACCTGAAACCTCCTCCAGCGATGCAACCCGATTCAACCCGGACCATTGCAGCAGATAGGGCCATGCCTTGTGATACACGATCACCTTCATGCCGTCCAGATTTTGTACACGTTCATGCCACTCGGTCATGGCATCGGCCCAGCGGGCCTTGAAGGAAACCAGGCGGTCATGATAGGCGCTGGAACGCGAGGGATCGATGGTCACCAGACGGTTTGCCAGTACTTCTGCGAGTATGGTGATATTGCGAGGGTCAAGATGGACATGCGGATTCCCGCCCGGGTGAATATCGCCCAGGCTGCGGTCGATGACTTCAGGACGTTCCAGCACGTCGACGTGGTCGGCCGCCATGATATGACCCGGCTGACCCGCCTGGACAATGCTCCGGGCACCCCTTTGCATAAGTATAGGTAACCAGCCTATTTCAAGTTCTGCACCGGAACAAAACAGGATGTCAGCACGACGCACCTTCGCAATCAGGCTCGGTCTGGCGCGTATGTAGTGCGCATCCTGGCGTCCATGGGTGGCCGAGTGAACGATGACATCATCGCCGCCGATTTCCTCGGCGAGTGCCGCCCATTCGGGTTCACAGGCCAATATCCTGATCGGTGTCTGCGCTGCTGCCGACAGGGGCAGTATTGACCCGAGAGTCAGTAGCAGCAGTACTGTGAACCAAGCTTTCATGTCTTAGAAGCTATGGGCAGCATGAGCCCCGAGGCTCATGATGTATTGCAGCATGAACTGGTCGTCGTCGTAACCACGGGCAAGGGATTCCCTACTGTACTGTAATCGTATACGCCCGAACTCGCTGTTCGTCCAGTCAATCATGGCACTCGTCGTATGTGGATCGTGACTCAGCTCCGCATCATCCGGCGTGGAAAGGCGTGAATAGCGTGCACCCACCCGCCAGCGAGGCAGGAACTTGTACACGGCCTGGGCATACCAGCCCTCACTGTCGCTGCTAAGTGTCTCGATGATGCTTTCCATGTGTATCTCGCATGTCGAAGGGTCAGCCGGATCCACACACTCTTCATGTTCTTCCTGCAGTTCGTACTCGCCCGATTCATCGCGCCGGAAATATTCACCCTGGAGGATTAGTTCACGATCCCGCGCGTTCCCGGTTGGCGCCAAGGTATAGCGGAAATCGATACCGTACAGGCGTGAATCTCCCGTGAATGATCCATCGGACAAAAACTCGGCGAGATCGTGTTCCTCATGTTCCTCGCCATTCTCATGTCCGTGCTCATCTTCTTCGTCTTCATGCGCTTCTTCATCATGTCCGTGCCCGTCATCCTCTGCATGGGCATGGCCGGCGCCGGCTCGATTGCGAGCCTCTCCGTCAAGAATGTAGCCGCCGATTCTCCATGCCGAGTTGTTTCCGATGTCGCCCCCCAACCGTGCAAAGGTGGACCACGCCTCGCGGCCTGATCTTGAGCCTGCGAATGGAGTGTCGTCACCACGGAATATTCCGGCGCCAATCTCGCTGTAGAGGTCTCCGGGGAGAACGAAAGATACCTCTAGTCCGTCATCATTGTACGCATTATCCAGGTATGCCCGGTAAGGAAGCGGACGATCACTGAAATCGTCACCATGCACATGCAGCTCGTTCAGGTAGCCAAGTGTCCAGAGTGCCCGGCCTGCCTTGATTCGCATGCCGTCGGGCAACCCTGCACCGGGCAAGGTCTGGATGTACGCTTCTTCCAGTTCGAGTTCTGTCGGCTCACCTGCATGAACGCCGAGTCCGAGTGTCAGGTTTCCGTAGAACTTGTCATCAATATTGCTGGAAACCGTGATCTCGCTGTGACCCAGAGTGAGGCCTTCCTCAGGGCGTTCTGATTCGTGGCCAAACTGAAAGGCCGGTATGCTGGAATCTGTCTCCGAATACTCTGAAATCATGCCATTCAGAACGACTCCGATGGCCGGATTGAAGGTATTGTCACTGGATAACATGGATGGCTTACTCGCGGGAACGGCCTTGTGATCTGTGGACGCAGATTTCGCTTGGATAGAAGCAAGCCGGGCTTCAAGCACCGCTATGCGCGATTCGTAGTCCTGTTTCAAGGCACTGATCTGTGCAGCCAATTCTTCAGTTGTGGGTGGGTCCGATTGCGGGTAGACCATTGAGGCCATGAACAGAATCGGTAAACCGATCACAGTAGCCCGAATTAACCTGGCAATTTCATGCATCATCATTCCTCCCAGAATTCGCCGTTCAAAAGATACATTATAACATAATCATTAAACAATATAACATCACACGCAACGTCAAAATGATGCTGTTCTGTCCCCTCGATCCACCATTTACCTGCCCACAGTGCAGGGCTGCACGGGGCAGTGCACCTCATCACATTTGGGAACCGTTTACGGCTGGTCTCGGAATTGTTTAGACGAAATTGGAGGGAGGAATTGATGCCCAAGCAGGATTCGAATAATAATCTTAGGTCGTTGTACATTCAGGGCTGTAGAAAATTCTGTCTTTATAAGTACCGACATAAGTACCGTCAAAAGTAAAACTACTTCATAGGCAACATACATTCACCAGAAATCTCCGCTTGGTTCTGACAACTCCTTACATTCACACTACCGCTTAAAAAGCCTGAGTAGTGCTCCCAATTCATGGGTTATCACAGTTCATGGATTCCCTGCCGTGCGTCAGTGCAGATCATCAGCAATTGTGGTTTGTGAGTCAGGCCCAGTGCTATGAACGCTCTCGGTCACGGAAGACCAGGACAAGAATCACAAGCGAGTTGTGCGTCTGTTCTAGCGCAAGCCCAACTCATGGAATCCACAAAGTTCGTTGAAGAAGCCCCATCGGCGAATATTTAATGCATCGGTTTTAAGGCCTATACCTTTAATATTGAAGGGTATGTATTGCAATCGAGTCGGCTAAACCAGTACATCTCTGTCGTCGCTGGCCTGCATCCTATACCTTCAAATTTGAAGGATTTACTTTTATCTGCCAATCGCTAGTCTCGCGCACTCCAACAATATTTAGGCTGCATGCGACGTACCTAACACAATAACGTGACTGATGAATCTTCACCCCCCTGCCCCCAATATTTATCTATTAGGTACCTAGACGGGTCTGTTCAGGCTTTCTGTAGCCGAATAGCACTAGCTTGTCTCCTGGTAGCGACATTGGGCCTTGGTTTCCCAGCCACGGCTCACAATGAAAATTGTGACAATTCCACCTCAGGTGCCCCGATCCACTGCGATGAAGCTGCCACGTCGACGGATGACATCACTATCGATGTCGAGGGTATCGACATCGATGCTGCTACTACTGCACCCGATCATAACGATGTTGGCGTAAAAGCCGTGCAAGGGGGTAGTGGCAACATCACTATTGACATTGCTGGAACAACGGCAGGAGGAAAAACCACAGCCTCGATGATTGATACGACGCTCGAAAATGGCCATGGCATCTATGCCCAGATTAATGGTGCGACGGGTACTCTTGCGATCACGACGGAAGATACCGAAATCACGGCAGTTGGCAAGTATGCCATAGGTGTTTACGCCTTGGATAAGGCTAATGGTCATTCTACAGTGACCTTGAATGCCGGCACCATCATTAGTACAGGTAGTAGCGCTTCTCACGGTGTCCAGTTAACTAATCAAAGCACAGGTACAACTCCAAGCAACGTCACCTTAACCGCTGATGAAGTTACCATCACAACAGAGGGAATTTCGGCTCACGGCCTCTGGGCTACCCGCGAAGCTGGTCTGGGCGATGTTTTGATGACTATCAGCGACAGCACTATTACCACGGAAGGCACAGGTGATAATGGTTCATATGGTATTTTTGGTTATCGTTACGGCAACGGTGATGGCGCCCTCACCATCGACCTTACAAACGGCAGTACCACGACAAAAGGCCCTTTGTCCTTTGGGATCTATGCTCACCATCAGAATGGTGATAATCACAATGCTACAGGCGACATTACCCTCAACATTCAAAACCACGACATCCTGACGGAGAGCAAAAGTATAGGAAGCGTACCAGGAGGTACCTATAGCTACGGAATTTATGCCGTGCATCGGAACTCCGGCAACATTGTCATAAACATTGATGACATGCAGACGGGCTCTTCCGTGACAACGAAGGGACAGAACTCTCACGGCATCGTGGCCTACCACTACGGTGAAGCAGCTACGCGGTCCATTGATATCACTGTGGGCGGGACCGTGACGACTGAAGGCGCGGACGCACAGGGCGTCCGGGTTGGAGCCGTCAGCAGTGGTGTGCCGGCCCGCATGGCGTCCCTGGATGACGATGACTACCGTCGGCAGAAGGTGACAGTGAACAACCGGATCTCGAGTCATGGCCCTGGCATCTACCTCACAAACGGCGGGCGCGTGATCATCGGACCGCGGGGCAGTATTACTTCGACGTCGGGGATAGCGATTCTGGCCACTGGCACGGTGCCGGAAGTACCGGAGGACAATACCGACCCGATGAACGTGATCCCAGCTATTCCTGCCATCTCACCGAAGCTGCAGGTGGACCTGAACCTGGGTGGGCGACGGATCACACAGGCCCTGGGGGATGACTGGATCATCAACGACGGCGGCGAGACCACCATAGCCATGAACGGCACGGTGCTGCATGGGAAGTATGAAGAGAATGGTACCGAGATGTTTGGTGTGGTCCCGGACACCAAGGCCGCCAATGGCGTGTGGGATGTCACCATGCTGGCCGAGGGTGTCAAGATCACGGACCGCAGCAATGCGGATCCAGCGATGTGGGTCGTGAGTGATCGGGCCGCGGGGGTCATTACAGGCCGCGACTTCTCGGCAGCGGACTTCACGGAGATGCAGGTCCGATTTCCTCCTCCTCCACCAACGACTCCACCGCCGGAGCCCGAAGCCACGCAGGTGAATGCCCCGGTAGTCGCTGATGCGAGTGCCCCGGCCGCTGTGATTGTCGAGGGCGACGATACGATACAGATCGGTGCGCAGGGCACCCTGCGTGCCGCCTCCGGCATTGCCATCCTGGCCACCGGGGATACCCCGGAGCTGACGGTGGATATGGCGCTTGACGGTCGCCAGGTGGGGCAGGTAATCGGCGATAACTGGATCATCAACGATGGCGGCGGCACCACCCTCGTCATCAACGGCGTGAAGCTGCATGACGCCACCACGGGCGTAGTGCCGGGTGCTGCGGCCCCGAACG
>JAPOQE010000029.1 GCA_026710875.1 Gammaproteobacteria bacterium
GAACGTTACCGGAAGCGCCGGACTCTCCATCGGTGAATTCGATGAAATCGGCAGCCACATCAAGGGCCTGGCTTCGGATGATGCCACTGTGGTGGTGGGTACGGTGATCGACGAGACCATGCAGGACAGCCTGAGGGTCACGCTGGTGGCTACCGGTATCGGGTCAAAATCACTGCCTACGCCGGCCAAGCCTGCGATGAAGCTGGTGGATACGCCTGTCAAGAAGACCCGGGTCATTGACGAGGATGTGCGCGCCACCACGGTGCATGCGGAGCCTGCGGCCAATCCGGCTGGAAAAAACCAGGGGTATGACCTGGACTACCTGGATATTCCTACATTTCTGCGCACGCAGGCAGACTGAGCTGCGTGGATTACGAAGCCAGGGGGTAAAATCCCTGGTGAAGTAATCTGGAAATTGTGTAATATTGCACAAATATTACCTGTAGTGTGGTATTCGGCTCAAGGATGCTGGAAGAGGCGGCTGCTGGTAACGATCTAAAGGATGTACGGTCTGTGATACAACAAAGAACATTGAAGAATGTCATACGTGCGACAGGAGTAGGCTTACATACCGGCCAGAAAATCTATCTGACATTGCGACCGGCCCCCGTGGATACCGGGGTCATCTTCCGTCGCGTCGACCTTGATCCGCCCCTGGAGATCAAGGCGAGTCCGGATAATGTCGGCGATACCAGCCTGTCCACGACACTGGTATCCCAGGACGTGCGCATTTCCACGGTCGAGCATCTGCTGTCTGCCATGGCAGGTCTCGGAATCGATAATGCGTATGTCGATGTCAGTGCGCCGGAAGTGCCGATCATGGACGGCAGCGCCGGCCCCTTCGTTTTCCTGGTCCAGTCTGCAGGCATCGTTGAGCAAAACGCTGCCAAGAAATTCATCCGGATTACCCGTTCGGTGAAGATAAAGGAAGGCGACAAGTGGGCAAGGTTTGACCCGTTCGATGGGTTCAAGGTCGGCTTCGTCATTGATTTTGATCACCCGGTCTTCAAGGCCGGCCCGCAAAAAGCCGAGCTTGATTTCTCGACCACTTCCTTCGTCAAGGAAATATCCCGGTCGCGCACGTTCGGATTCATGCGCGATTTCGAGGCCTTGCGCTCACGTAACCTGGCCCTGGGGGGCAGTCTTGACAACTCGATAGCCGTCGATGATCACCGGATCCTGAACGAGGATGGCTTGCGCTATGAAGACGAGTTTGTCAAACACAAGATCCTTGACGCCATTGGTGATCTGTACCTGCTGGGTCACAGCCTGATCGGCGCGTTCAGCGGCTATAAATCAGGACATGCCCTGAATAACAAGTTGCTGAGGAAGCTTGTCGAGACCACGGACGCCTGGGAAGAAGTCACTTTTGAAGATGGCGAAGAGAAGGTACCGATCTTCTACAGCTCACCCATCAGTGCCAACGTCTGACGGTTACCCGGCAGAACGCAGCCCTTCAGTCCTTTCTGCTCTGTCTTGCCAGGTGGTGCAAGGCTTCTTTCAGGTCGTCGTCCTGCATGTGCTCGGCGCACTCCCTGATATGGCGGGCCCCCTGGTCCGAAAGGGGCTTGGCAGGCACCGGGCGTTTGGGTTGGTTCACGGCCTTGCGGATTTTAATCTTTAGCCGATTTAGGTATTCTTTGGATGCGAGGCCGAGTTCCTGGTTCAACTGTTTCAGGATTTCATATTGCTGATACCTGAGCAGGCTGGCTTGGCCGGGGTCATCCGTGAGGATCGTGAGGGTCCTGTTGTCGAGACTGGCTACCCAGCAGTGGCGGGCCAATGCCTCGGGCAGTTGCATCCTCAGGCTCAGCGTAAGCCGGTGCAGGAGCTTGGTTTTATCCTGCAGGCCGGCACTGATATAAGAAGAGAGTTTCTGCATCCGGATGAATTCAGGTAAGGATGTTCAATAACCAAGATCAATAATAACTTTAATGAACATTATCATTTTCCCCCCGTCACGCCTACGGCTCACGTACATCAATCCCCACAAGTGGTACAGGGGTGGGTTGATTGCTGCAACTGCACTGACCCTGTCCGCCCTGCTGGGCTGTGGGTACTTGCTGGGTCTTCACTTTGGCAATGAAGTCATTCTGAGCCAGTGGAAGGAAGACATCATGGAGTACGATCACAGGCTGCAGATCGCAAAGCAGGAATCCCGCGCCCAGGTGAATGCACTGACGACGCAGGCCGGCATGCTGCAAGCCCAGGTTCAGCGAATTGATGTCCTCGGCAGTGTACTGATCGAGATGACGGGCCTGGAGCCCGAGGAATTCAGCTTCAGCCCGGAGATGGGTGTGGGTGGTCCGGCGCCTGCAACCGATCCTGACGAGCAAATGAATTCGCAGGTTGAAGCCGAGTTCGAAAAGATCCAGGCCAGCCTCGAGTCCCGAGAGCACCAGTTGCAGGTGATCAGTGATGCGCTGGTCAGTGAGCGAGTCAAGCAGGAAACAGAACCCAAGGGTCGACCGGTCAAGTACAGCTGGGTGTCTTCCCTTTTCGGCAAGCGCCGCGATCCTTTTACGAATCGTCCCGAGATGCACCGCGGTGTGGATTTTGCCGGTCAGACCGGCAGTGACGTGACGGCGGTTGCCGGAGGCATCGTCACACGGGCACACAGAAATGGCAGCTACGGAAATCTGGTGGAGATCGATCATGGCAATGGCTATAGCTCACGCTATGCACATAACAAGCAATTGCTGGTGAAGGCAGGCGAGGTTGTCAAACGGGGACACGTGATTGCCAAGCTGGGGAATACCGGGCGCTCCACCGGGCCGCATGTCCACTTTGAGGTTCTCAAGGATGGCACCCAGATTGACCCGATGAAGTTTGTCAAATAGCTTCACGGCAGGTCTTAGCAAACTTCCCATATCCACATCTTGTACAGTGACGTCCCTATCGGTTTCCTGCGCGAGTCCGCCCATGCTGTGCATGGAGGCCCGGCCGCCACCAGCAAATCCGGTGTATGCCGGGTGCAACCCTCAAGTTTCCAGCCAGTAATGTAACTGCACGTGTTTGAAAGTATCAGCAAGAAGGTCTTTGGCAGTCGCAACCAGCGGATGCTGGGCCGGTACGACAAGGTTGTGCGGAAGATCAACGCGCTGGAGGCGTCCTATCAGGCGCTTGATGACCACGCGCTGCAGCAGAAAACTGCAGAATTTCGCGAGCAAATTGAAAACGGCGCAACGCTGGAGGACATCCTTCCCGAAGCCTTTGCTGCCGTTCGTGAAGCGGCCAGCCGCGCGCTGGGAATGCGTCATTTTGATGTACAGCTGGTTGGAGGCATGGTGCTGCATGACGGCAATATTGCAGAAATGCGCACGGGCGAGGGCAAGACGCTGGTAGCGACCCTGCCGGTGTATCTCAACGCACTGGGCGGTGCCGGCGCGCATGTGGTCACGGTCAATGACTACCTGGCCAAGCGCGATGCGCAGTGGATGGGTGGAGTCTATCGATTGCTCGGGCTCGAGGTCGGCGTGCTGGTCAGCGGCATGGGACATCAGGAACGACAGCAGGCCTACGCCGCGGATGTCACCTATGGAACCAACAATGAATTCGGCTTTGATTACCTGCGCGACAACATGGAATTTTCTGCGACCGCCTGTGTTCAACGCGCACTGAATTTTGCCGTCGTGGATGAAGTGGACTCGATCCTGATCGACGAAGCCCGCACGCCGCTGATTATTTCAGGTTCCACCGGGGAGAATCTGAGCCTGTATAAAGCCGTCGATTCCCTGGTGCCCAGGCTGACCCGGCAACAGGAGGAAGACGGACCGGGGGACTACAGTGTCGATGAAAAAGCCAAGCAGATTCATTTGACCGAAGAAGGACACCAGCATATCGAGGAGTTGTTGCTCAGCCAGGGCCTGCTGGCTGGCAATGAATCACTGTATGACGTGGCCAACATCAATTTGCTGCATCATGTGAACGCTGCACTGCGCGCCAACGTACTGTTTCAGCAAAATGTCGACTACATCGTGCGCGATGGACAGGTCACCATCGTCGATGAATTCACGGGACGCACGATGCCGGGTCGGCGCTGGTCCGACGGACTGCACCAGGCGGTTGAAGCCAAGGAAGGGGTGGTCATACAGAACGAGAACCAGACGCTGGCCTCCATCACTTTCCAGAACTATTTTCGCCTCTACAACAAGTTGTCCGGCATGACCGGAACGGCAGATACGGAAGCCTACGAATTCGAGTCGATCTACGGCCTGGAGGTTGTCGTCATCCCGACACACAAGTCCATGATCCGCGAGGACATGGGTGATCTCGTGTACCTGACCATGCAGGAAAAGTATGACGCCATCATCACCGATATCAAGGAATGTATGGCGCGGGGACAGCCTGTACTGGTCGGCACGACATCGATCGAATCCTCCGAGCAGATCGCCAACATCCTGAAACAATCCGGAATCGAACCCCAGGTGCTGAATGCAAAGCAGCACGAGCGGGAATCACTGATCATTACCCAGGCAGGACGCCCGGGCACGGTGACCATCGCGACCAACATGGCGGGTCGAGGCACCGACATCGTACTCGGCGGCAATCTTGAGGCCGAATTGCAAAGCCTTGGGCCAGATGCGACACAGGATGAGCGCAGCCAGGTACAGGCGGACTGGCAGCACCGGCACGATGCAGTCCTGCAGGCGGGCGGCTTGCATATCATCGGTACCGAACGGCATGAATCAAGGCGCATCGACAACCAGCTGCGCGGGCGCTCAGGTCGCCAGGGAGACGCAGGCTCTTCCCGTTTCTACCTTTCGATGGAAGACAACCTGATGAGGATTTTTGCATCGGAGAAGGTGCGCGGCATGATGCAGAAACTCGGCATGCAGCCAGGGGAGTCGATTGAGCATCCCTGGGTATCGAAAGCCATCGAAAATGCGCAACGCAAGGTCGAAGCCCACAA
>JAPOQE010000030.1 GCA_026710875.1 Gammaproteobacteria bacterium
GCACACTACCAGAAAATGAACACAACAAAAATATTATGAATACCAGGAGGGATTACAAGCCCATGCCCTAAATCCGTTGCCCGCTGGGTTTTTTCAGGCGGTGCAAGGGCGCCCTCGTGTGCGGCTAAATTTCGGTGACGGGCTCCGACGGCCAGTCCAGTTCATCCTCGTCGACGCGATGGGTTTCGGCCAACGCCAGGCAGATCCATTCGCGAATCGACGGGCACTCGTCCATGGTGCGGCAATACGCGGTGGCCGTCTCATCGAGTTCCACGTTGACGCTTCTGAAACGCATGATCGCCGGAGCCGACAGGGTATCGGCGATGGTGGGCTTGCCGAACAGCCAGGGTCCCTTTTCACCGAAGTTCTCGCGACAGTATCGCCACAGGTCCTGGATACGCTGCACATCCGCAAGTGCGGCATCACTCAGGGTGTAACTCGGAAAACGCTTGCGCAGGTTCATGGGCGCCTCGGCGCGCAGGGCATCAAAACTGGAATGAAATTCTGCACAGACCGAACGGGCCACCGCACGCGCCTTCTCACCTTTTGGCCAGGCGCGCGACTGGGGAAAGCGCTCGCCCAGGTATTCTACGATGGCCAGCGAATCCCACACCTCGGTGTCGCCGTCCACCAGCACCGGTACCTTGTTGTTGGAAAATCGCTCCGAGAGAACCTTGTTCAACTTGTCACTGTTCAGGTCATAGCACTTGACGTCGACCGGCAGCTCGTGGCGGTGCACGAACAGCCACGGACACATCGACCAGGTGGAATAGTTGTAGTTTCCAATTATCAGTTTCATGGAAGGGTGCATCCTGCACGGGAGTTCAATCGGGCACGGAGTGTACCCGTTTCAAGCCGATCAATCACGGCCTAATTGATCTTTTTTTGCAAACCTGATTGCGACCCATTAACCGGGTCTGTAAGACAGCAGCTACCTACGCGATCAAGACTTCACCTTGCCGAGCCATCCTCCGTTCAGGACAATAAACTTTGCAAACTGGCATTGTATGAGTTACCTGGACTTGCTGTGCCAGAGCGCACTGCGATCTTCGTGCCCGCGATGACGACTCGCCCAACTTTGTACCGGACACCACGAGAATGAGACGATGAACAAGACCACTTCAAAAGCCCTGACCTGGTACTGCGTTCGCCGAAACGGCGTTGCACGGGCCAATGGCTGGGTGGAGGGCGTGGCATTGAAAAACCTTCGAAAGCATGTCCATGCACGTCCTGTCGACATCGTGGAAGTGTGCATCGCAGGCGAGTTCAGCCCGGTGGCTGCGGCACAGTTCTCAACGGTATTCAGTCACCGGATGCGGGGCATCATCGGCATGGAAATCACACATCACGGCAAGGTCACTCGCTTTTCACCGACGCGAATGATTGCCTCCAACTTCAGCTTTGAGCGCGCCATGGAAAGCTTTCTTGAACGCCGGGGAGTGAGCTTTGATGAGTTTTCCCGAGACGGCCAGTTGCGTTCCTTCACGGCCCGCCAACTCCTGCTTCCGGGCTCAAAAAAAGAGGAACCGGTATCCCTTTTTCGGGGTTCAGTTCTGGTGGAGCCGAGTGCCGATGCCCTGCCCGAACGTGCACAGCTGCTGGCCGATGGCATCGGCAAGTGGTTTTTACAAAACATGACAGCGGATGGCGCATTGCCCTACAAGTACTGGCCAAGCCGGGGCAAGCCATCGCCCGCGGACAATGCCATTCGACGGTTCCTCGGTACGCTGTCCCTGGCACGCCTGGGCGCACTGCAACAAAATCCGGCCATGCGCGATGCGGCCCAGCGCAACCTGCGTTTCAATCTGAACCGCTACTTCGAGGATATCGGCGAGGGGCGCGGGGCCATCGTAGAGAAGACAGGCGCGAAGCTCGGGGCGGCCGCACTTGCAGGACTGGCCATACTGGACAGCGCAGACCCGGAGGAATTTTCACGCGAACTGCACATGCTATCGGCAGGTATCGCATCGCTTGCAGACACCAGGCTCGGCTTTCGCACCTTCTTCTTTCCGGCCGAGCGTGACGGGGAGAACTGGAACTTCTACTCCGGTGAGGCCCTACTGTTCTGGGCCGAGGCACTGCGCCGGGGCATGAGTTTTGCGCCATCCATCGAGCAGTGTGTTGGCGTTTTCAAGTGCTCTCGCAAGATACACCTTGAGTCACGCAATCCAGCCTTCGTGCCCTGGCATACCCAGGCGTGTGCCTCCTTGTTTGCACATACGGGGCGCCACGATTTTGCAAGGTTTGCACTCGAGATCAGTGACTGGCTGTTGCCCATGCAGCAGTGGGATCATTTGCCGGCGGACCTGCACGGTCGATTCTACAACCCGAAGCGCCCTGATTTCGGGCCGCCGCATGCGGCCTCTACCGGGGTGTATATGGAAGGGCTGGCCGATGCGGCTGCACTTGCCCGGACCCTGGGTGATACGACCCGCCTGGGCGCCTATGAACAGGCCCTGGCGTGCGGATTGCGTTCACTGCGACAACTGCAGTTCCGCACACCGCAGGATACCTACTACATCTCCAAGAAGAACCGGGTGCTGGGCGCACTGCGAACGGAGACGTACGATAATGCAGTCAGGGTAGACTCCGCGGCGCATGCCCTGCTGGCGGCCATCAAGCTCCTGCAACCCATGGAATTCGACTGACTCGACCTGCAACCGGCAGCATGAGCGCAACCGTGCACCGCACGATCCCGTACCTGA
>JAPOQE010000031.1 GCA_026710875.1 Gammaproteobacteria bacterium
GGTCTCAAAATTACGGTACCCCCAGTAGTGGCCGAATCCGTTGATGACTCCCGCCGCCATGACGGGTATCCAGGCCATCTGAACTGCCCAGATCACGATTCCGGCAAGGCCGAACAACACCAGGTTCAGGATCAGCATCGCCACCACCCCCATGGCCGAAAAGCGTGTGTACAGATTGCGCTCGATCCAGTCCTGTGGTGTGCCGTGACCGTAATGGCGCAGGGTTTCCTGATTTCCCGCCTCGTCCCGATACAGCTCCGAGCCCTGCCAGAATACCGTGGCGATGCCCACGACATGCGGGCTGTGCGGATCATCCGCCGTCTCCGTTTTGGCATGATGCTTCCTGTGAATGGCGACCCACTCCTTGGTCACCATGCCGGTCGTCAGCCACAGCCAGAAACGGAACAGGTGTGCCGGCAACGGATGCAGTTCCAGGGCGCAATGCGCCTGGCAACGATGCAGGTACACGGTGACGGACGCAATGGTGAAGTGCGTGAGAACAAGCGTGAGGGCAACATACCCCCACCAAGGCAAGGCTACCAATCCATCAAACATAGGCCGATTCCAATCAGGTACGTATTGTTATTATTATTCGACAAACCTGTTTTTCGGTCCGTGCATCATACGTGGTCAAAGGGTGCATAGACAAGCACGCAAGGCACGGCTTCACGCGGCCTTATTCCGTGCGCTTAAGCAACAGGCAGCCGGAATCCTGTGCCAGCGCCGTCCATTTCGGGGCCACGTACAGTGTCGCCTGGGGTTCGATGACGATGAGCGGGCCGCCCACCGCCTGGTCTCGGGCAAGATCGCAACGCCTGAATACGGGTACGTCCTGCGTAAGTTCATGCAAGCGTGTCTGGGCGAAGGCGACCCCCGGTTCGCTGCGGGCCATGCGTGGCAGGGGCAGGTCCGGTGTGTCCGTCGCCGTAGCGGTCAGGCGCAGGTTGACCAGTTCGACCGGCATGTCCAGTGCATAGCCATAGCGTTCCTGATGACGTTTGTGAAAGGCCGGTGCAGTGCTCGCCAGGTCCAGCCACGGCAGTCTCAGGGTTGCAGACTGACCCTGGTAACGTAAATCCAGTTCCCGTTTCAGCTGGTATGAGGAGGCGGCCTGCGCCTCAAGGTCCGGTGCGATTCTTTGTTCAAGCTGGGTAAAAACATCCTCCAGTTCCTGGCTCCTGCATGCCTCCAGCAACTGGATACGACTTTGCGATACCTCCTTGCCGGAAGGCGCTGCCAGCAGTCCGAAGGCGGATAACACCCCGGTGTGTGACGGCACCAGGGCCTCGCGAATGTGCAGACTCTGCGCAAGGTCGCACACATGCAGGCCGCCGGCACCGCCAAAGCTCACCAGCGTAAAGGCTTTGGGATCATGGCCCCGGAACACCGACATGACCCGCAATGCTTGCGCCATCTGTTCATTTGCAATCCGCACGATGCCCTGTGCACAGGCCTGCAGGTCCAGATGCAAACGCCCGGCGAGATTGTCGACGACGCGCTCGGCGGCGATGCGGTCCAGCGCCAGGTGGCCTGCGAGCTTGCAATCGGGCGGCAGGCGTCCGAGCACTACATGGGCATCCGTCACCGTGGCATGGCGCCCGCCCTGTCCGTAACAGGCCGGACCGGGAGCGGCACCCGCCGAGTCCGGGCCCACCTGCAGCAGCCCGCCCTCGTCGATCCAGGCGATCGAGCCGCCACCGGCACCGATGGTATGGATGTCCAGCATGGGCACCGCGACCGGGAGTGCGGCGATTTTGCCGCGGCTGGTCAGGTTGAAGTCGCCGTCGATGATGGGAACATCGGGGGAGGTGCCGCCCATGTCAAATGTCAGCAATTTCGTGCGCTCGACGCTCTCCCCGGTACGCAGGCTTCCCCACAGCCCGCCTGCCGGGCCGGACAGCAACAGACGAACGGAGTTGCGCTCGGCGGCCGCAGTACGCAAGGTCAGGCCATCGCTTTGCATGACGGACAATTGCGAGTCCGGCAACTCCCGACCCAGGCGCGACAGGTAGCCCTGCATGACCGGGCCCAGGTAGCTGTTGATCCAGGTGGCCAGCCCGCGTTCGTATTCCCGGTATTCGGCCAGCACCTCGGATGAGATGGAAACGAAATACTGCGTGCCCAGGGCGGCCTTGAGGGCGCGTTCGAAGCGGCTGTCGATAAATGAAAACAGCAGGCAGACCGCGACGGCCTCGGCGTTGAGCTTTTCGATGGACCCGACCAGCACATCGATTTCCTCATCGGTCAACGGCGCCACCGTGTTGCCCTTGGGATCTACCCGCCCACCGGTCTCCAGGCACAATTGCGGATCGAACAGGCTGTGTTTTTCACGCGGCGTGAGATTGTACAGTTCCTCGCGCGTCTGGCGGCCGATCAGCAGCAAGTCCTTGAAGCCGTGGTTGGTGACGAACACCGTGCGCGCACCCTTGCCTTCGAGCAGTGCGTTGGTTGCCACCGTGGTACCATGCACGATATGCAGCCCCCGGGGGTCAATCTCCAGGGCGGCAATGCCGCGCAGGATGGCCCGTTCGGGTGCCTGCGGCGTGGAAAGCTCCTTGTGCGTCCGTACGGATTGCCCGTTAAAATAGACCAGGTCCGTAAAGGTTCCACCGGTATCGACACCTAGCAAGCGCATGAAGTCATACCGGTATAGTCAATCGGGCCGTGTCCTGGGAAAGGCACGCAACCCTGTGCAGCAAGAGGCCATCGTCATGTCAGTGTTAAAATCCGTAGTGGTGGTGCCGTGGTGTTGTCCGGTACAAGCGGTGCAGGTCGCACTACACTTTAAACATCATTACCGGGAATTTAAAGCCGACCCGCGCGGTCCGTACCTTTTGTTCGCAAGGCAGGCATGAGCAAGGTACAGTATCCTGATGAGTGCACGTGATCCCAACACCATGCTCCTGAGTGCGCCCGCCAGCCTGGAAGTGGCCGTTCTTGAGGCCGCGCTCACGTCCTTCGCTGACGCTGCCCTGCTGACCAGCATACAGTTCGGCGAACCCACCCGCCTGGAAGGCATGGGCTTGCGGATCGAAAACCGCCTGGAGGTGCTTTCGGGGTCCGGTCCATTTTTCCAGAACTGGTACACCAGTGATGCGATTACCCTTGGGCAGCACGCCGCCATACGCTATGCAGCCAACCCGCAACTGGTGTTTGGTCACCTTCAGCTGGCCTGCACGGACCCGGACACATTCCGGGCGCTGGTCCAGCAGGCCTACGAGGAGGTCTATGGCTGTTTGCAGCATACCGGCTGCCACCACCTGCTCAGGACCTGGAGCTACTTTCCGGGAATCACGGACCCGGTCGACCACCGCCTGAACC
>JAPOQE010000032.1 GCA_026710875.1 Gammaproteobacteria bacterium
CGACCAGATGCTCAAAAACGATGATGACACCTACTACATGCGCCGCAGCTTCGACGGCTATAACCTGACGCTTGAAAGACAGCTGAACGACAATATGCGCGTACACGCTGAGTACCTGCAGCGCGACATCGAGCGCGGTGATGAGCAAGATTTCGTCAGCATCGGATTCCGTTACGACTTCGAAGCGCAGCTGTAAGCTTTTCTCTTTTGGCTGGATTCTCCGGGAGACTTGATTGTCACCCGGAGCGTCTGTCTGTCCATAAATTTCTGCGAGGCAAATGCCTGACAAGATAAACAGGCGAGGATTGGCCGAAATCAGGGCCTGACGATCATTTCAGGCTAACAGGCTGTAAGCACCCTTCACTTGGGGCTGTACTGCCTATTCGAGTTCTTCCAGGTGTTGCTGAAGCTTGATGAGGACCTGCAGTGCCCGACTGCGGATTTTTGGATCCTGAGTCGTCTCCCAGGTGGAGAACTTGTGCATGCAGTCGAGGCAGGCGCGCTGGCGCCAGACATACCTGGGGTTGAGATGGCGCGTGTTTTTGACTTGCAGCTCTTTGCTTGCGCACTTGGGACATCGCATCGCGCGAGTATACACCAGGGATTGCAAGCCCGCCCATGGTATCCAGGCCTGTACCGCGTATTCGATTGAAGTGAAACGCTGGTTTTAGCGGATCCGCCCTATCAGCATTGCAACAAAAACCTTCATATGGGAATATTCTTCTGTCGGGTTAGCCTATTTCGTTCCATCTCCTCTAGAAGATAGCTAGCCTGGCATTCGCAGCTCCGGCATTCATAGGATTCTCATGGCGCTGGTCGGGGCTGCGAATTATCAACCATCGCTACCCTGCATCTTCACTGCACACGCCGCACTCAAAAGGGTTCAACGGTATGCCCGCGCTGATCTGAGTTCGAGATTCACGAAACTGGAGCGGCAGGTCCATACACGCTCATTCGAACTTTTCGCTGGCCGCATGATGAAACCCGACAAAGATGGCTTGCGTACCCCCCGCAGTCTCGAACCGTCCTGCATGGGTGCCGGCGATGGCTCTCGGCAGACTCTGAGCATTATCCACTGTGGAGAACCGACTCGCCCAGGTTCCGGATGTCTCTATGATCTCCAGATTCGAGTTAAACAGTTGAACAGTGGATCCCACTATTTGGCCGTTCGCTGCAATGCGGTCCGCTCCCAGGTGTATTTTATGACCTGGCGTTCGGTTCGCATCAAGATACTCACCCTCAGGGGTCAAGACAAAGCCGTTTACGACAACGTCCGCGATCCATCCCGACACGGTGCCACTGGCAAAGTTGGCCGTCAGTGTGAGATTTCCTCCATAGTCTCCCGTCCCGACCGCGCCGGTAACATCACGCACCCCACCAAGCAGCAGATCGCTGCCGTAGGTGACGGTGTACGCACCTGTTGCGATGCCCTCATAGACTGCCGTCCCAGTCACAGGCATGCGGGTGCGGTTCTCGTAGTCTGTCCCGTCGATGAAGGCCCCGATCTCAGCGCCGTACAGACCGTCCGCCATGCTCGGCGGGGTAAGGTCCACGTGCATCCAGTACCCCCCCGAAAGGTAGTCCGTGAAGTCCGAGCTCGACCACTCGACGGCCATACCCGACACAGTGATCTGATTGTCATCGATCGCGTGGATCACGCCGTCAATGGCAGGGCGACGGGTGACCAGATTCGTGTTGGCATTCCAGGTGGTCCCGAGTTCTGCGGTATGTTCTTCAGAGTCCAGGGTTGTGCGCGTGCCGTCTTCGCGGTTCAGCGTAAGTGCGTACCGATTGCCATCGAAAGACGCATCGACACTCTCAACCGGCGAAACGCCCTGCCGCCAGGACTGCGCGACACTGCCAAACACATGAGTACTCGTACTTTGCATCAGGTGTTCCAGCGACTCCGTAATGCGCATGGCCTGATCGGGTGTGAGCGTTTCGAGATGGCCCCTGCTCCGCTGCATGTACCTTTCCCCTAACGTGGCATCAGGCATCGTCTGTGATGCGACCGCCTCAAAGGCGCTCTGTTCCAGGGAACCGCTGCCTCCACCCCCACAGGCCGTCAATACAAGGATGCAAATTCCCAGCACTGCATATTTCATTGAACTCTCCTTTGAATTTCGACTCATTTCTTACAAAGTAGTTAAAGTGTACACGCTAGAGTGCAGTCCGTTCAAAACTGCCTGACAAGACGAATCTCGCCACTGGTGCTATCGTAGCCGTAGACCTGCGCATTGGTGTTGCGCGCCTCATGCGTGAGCATGAGCTGCGGACTGAATCCGTAAACGGTGAAGGCACGGTTGTACACGGACGCCCTGAAGATATTCGTGCGGTCCTTGCGGGGCTCCCCTTCCGTAAATGGAAACCAGTTGCCCTCGTAGCGCGTCCTGCGGTGTTCTCCACTGCCCCCGAGGGTGAAGCCGTAGGGCAACGCGATATTGGCACCCATGCGTGCCCAGCGCGTATCGTGGCGCCAGGTTTCGGACTCGGTGTGCTCATCGGCATAGCCGAGTGCGGATTCGAGCTGAATCGTCGGTGTGAGCGTCCAGGTGCCGTTGA
>JAPOQE010000033.1 GCA_026710875.1 Gammaproteobacteria bacterium
CAATATTCCCCACTGCTGCCTCCCGTAGGAGTCTGGGCCGTGTCTCAGTCCCAGTGTGGCTGATCGTCCTCTCAGACCAGCTACAGATCGTTGCCTAGGTGGGCCCTTACCCCACCTACTAGCTAATCTGACATAGGCTCATCCAATAGTGCAAGGTCCGAAGATCCCCTGCTTTCCCCCGTAGGGCGTATGCGGTATTAGCTCAACTTTCCCTGAGTTATCCCCCGCTACTGGGCAGATTCCTATATGTTACTCACCCGTCCGCCACTCGTCGTCTAAGTACGCACCCGAAGGATTGTACTTTCCGTTACCGTTCGACTTGCATGTGTTAAGCATGCCGCCAGCGTTCAATCTGAGCCAGGATCAAACTCTTCAGTTGAAAATTGTTGCGGTACAAGACCGCAATCTCATCGTCGGGTCCGTCAGACAGTTACCTGTCTTAATGACCCTCTTTCTTCTGAATGGTTATCACCCTTACTAAAGTAAGGCGCCTACAGAGCGCCCACACAAGTCATCTCGATTCCAATTTGTAAAAGAGCCACTCCGGCAAGATGCCGAGAGCGAATGTCCAGTGTATGCCTTTCTACCGGTTTATGTCAAAACCGAGGCACATGTCAGAAGCAAGTCCCGTGGGTATGTCTTTAACCACCCCCGGGCTTGCGAAGGCGTGCATTATAGGCGGCTTAGGCGCCACGTCAAGCACGCATTCAGGAAGTGTGCAAAATAACTTGGAGCGCGCCTTGAACGTCTGGTTCCGCGATGGGAATAACCGCCTTCAAAAGCCGGTGGACACGCCCGTTGCAGGCGCAGGTCGCAAAGGCATTCAAACCTCGCCTTCTTTGCAGTAGTATACGCGACGGCACGGACCCAAGAACCTGGCCTGAGTGCACGCAGTTGCACGTTCAGGCACGACAAGACAGAACGCCCGGTAAAAAATACCATGAAAAAAATCAAGACCTACGTATTCAATGCCTACGGGGCATTATTGGACACCTACCTGCCTTTCGAGAAATACCGCGAGGAGCTGGGAGAACATGCCCTGATCATCTACAAGCTGTGGCGCTCCAAACGCCTGCAGTACTCGTCCCAGCTCAGCCTGATGAACCAGTACACCAGCTATGACAAGATCCAGAAATATGCACTGGACTTTGCCTGTGAGGTGTACGGAGTCACGGATGAAGGCATCAAGAAAAAGATCCTCACGGAACACTCGCAGCTTCACTGCTATCCGGATGTCAAGGAAGTACTGACGTCACTGAAAAATGACGGCCTGCAAACTGCCGTGCTGTCCAATGGCACACCGCAAAAGCTGAACTCCACGTTAAGGCATGCCGGCATCAGCGACGTGCTCGACGGCGTGTACTCAACCGAACAGGTGCATGCCTACAAACCTTCACCTGCGGTGTATGACTTCGTAGGGGAACAGCTGGGACTCGCTCGCAACAAGATCTGTTTCGTGTCCTCGAATTCCTGGGATATTGCGGGTGCGGCCTCTTACGGATTTACCTCCGTATGGATCAACCGCTATGAACGCACGCCCGAACATCTGCCGTACAAGGCCGACCACGTCATCAAGAACCTGGCCGAATTGCTGACCCTGGAATAAGCCCGCAGCCTGTCAGGCTAGTCCAGGAGGATTTTCAGGAATTTACGCTTGCCGACCTGGAAGATACCCGTGGTCCCGGCCTTAAGGCACAGGGCGGTGTCCTCCACTTTTACGCCATCGATTCTCACGGCGCCCTGCTGGATCATGCGCATGGCTTCCGAGGTACTGCTGACCAGGCCGGAATCCTTCAGAAGATTGCGAATGGGCATGGTCCCGTCTACACAGCTCAGGTGTTTTTCTGCAATATCCTCGGGCACGGCACTTTTCTGAAAGCGCCGGATGAAATCCTCCTGTGCGGCGATAGCCGCCTTCTTGTCATGGAAGCGCTCGGTAATCTCAAGTGCCAGCTCGAATTTGATATCCCTGGGATTCCTGCCGTCTTGCACCTGCTCGCGCAATGACTCGATCTCCTGGCTCGGGCGATAGCTCAGCAACTCGAAGTACCGCCACATTTTCTCATCATCGATACTCATGATCTTTCCGAAGATTTCATTGGGCGCTTCAGTGATTCCGATGTAGTTATCGAGCGACTTTGACATCTTTTCAGGGCCCTGGGTGACGCCTTCAAGGATCGGCATCGTCATTACCACCTGCGGTTGCTGTCCGTGTTCCTTTTGCAGCTCGCGCCCGACCAGCAAATTGAATTTCTGATCGGTGCCACCCAGTTCCAGGTCGGCTTTGAGAACGACCGAGTCGTAGCCTTGCACCAGCGGGTACAGCAATTCGTGGATGGCAATCCCCTGGCCTGAGGTGTATCGCTTGTGAAAATCATTGCGTTCGAGCATGCGCGCCACGGTGTACTTGGATGCCAGGTGGACCAGGTCGGTAGCACTTTGATCATCCATCCAGGTGGAGTTGAACTCGATGCGCGTGGTATCGGGGTCCAGGATCTTGAATATCTGCTCCCGGTAGGTCTCGGCATTTTGTTTTACCTGCTCGCTCGTCATCGGCTTGCGCATGGTGTTTCTGCCGGTCGGGTCGCCGATCATGCCGGTAAAATCACCGATCAGGAAAATGACATCATGGCCTGCCTGCTGAAACTGGCGCAGCTTGTTGATCAGCACGGTGTGACCCAGGTGCAGGTCAGGTGCTGTCGGGTCAAAGCCCGCTTTCACACGCAAGGGCCTGCCCTCTTTGAGCCGGGAGGCCAGGTCCTCAGACACGATCACTTCCTCTGCACCGCGAACCAGTTCGTCCATGGAAGTGCGGTCCGTCATTTCAGCCCATCGCGCAGAAACCCGGGAGTGCGGGTCGTTTCAGCTTTTAATAGCCCGGCAATTTTGTTAAATTCTGCCGAACTCGGGAAGAACAGGGAAGTCGTCATATGCAGGAATACAGAGAATACTCTTCTGAACTATGTGCTCATGGTTGAGGGTCCATCTTAAAATATGAGGTCTTCTCGCGAAAGACCAGGGAAGGCCATTCCTTTGCTTCCCCTTGCCACGGCACTGCTTGCAGGCATGCTTGTCGCAGCGGCCATTTTCATTATCCCGTACGGCCAGTCTACACCAGGCGATACAACTCTAGCCAACACCGGCATGGATGTGACGGCCCTGCCGTTGGAGTCCCCTGCATCTATTGCCTTGCCCGACATTAATGCGGATTCGCCTGCCCCCGTACAGCAGGAGCCGGCTTCAGATGCGGACATGCAGGAACTGCCGACGGCATCTGCCCCCGCCCTAACGATCCCGCAAACCACCGTGGTCGTTAAAAAAGGCGACACGCTCGGCGCCATTTTCAACAGGCTCGACGTCTACCCTGACCTGGTGCGTGTCCTGGAATCGCATGTACATAACCATGCACTTGGGAAGATCTATCCGGGGCAAAAGCTGCATTTTTCCATTGCCAGCCAGCAGCTTGAGCGTCTGGAGCTGGAATACACCCCGGCCAGCTCGCTGGTCTATCACCGCGATGGAGACAGCTTTTCGGCCACCATGCTGAACCGGCCACTGGATACCATACTGGAGACTGCAAGCGGCACGATCGATTCCTCGCTGTATCTTGCAGGCCACAAGGCCGGAATGTCGGATGCCCTGATTTTTGATCTGGTGCATATCTTCCGCTGGGACATCGATTTCGCACTTGATCTGCGAGTCGGTGACCGCTTTGCCATCTTGTATGAAAAACTTCTTTTAAACGGTGAAGAGGTGGGTGACGGGGAAATTATGGCCGCCATGTTCGTCAACAATGGCGTGACCCATCGGGCCTATCGCTATACGGATGAAAATGGCTACACCGATTACTACACCCCGGACGGCAAAAGCCTGCATAAAACCTTCCTGCGAACCCCGGTTCATCTGGCCCGTATCAGTTCCTTGTTTAACCCGAAAAGACGCCATCCCATCCTGAATGTCATCCGTGCTCACAAGGGCATCGACTATGCCGCCCCCATCGGTACGCCCATCAAGGCCACCGGAGCGGGTCGTGTGGTATACCGGGGCACCAAAGGCCAGTATGGCAAAACAATCGTGTTAAAACATGGCAACATCTACACCACCCTGTATGCACACATGTCCAGGTACGCCCGAAAGACCCAGGTCGGCAGCCCGGTCAAGCAAGGCCAGACCATTGGCTACGTGGGAAGCACGGGCCTTTCAACCGGCCCGCACCTGCACTACGAGTTCCGTATCAGCGGAGTACACCGTAACCCGCTGAAGGTGAAACTGCCGGCGACCCGATCCCTGAGGGAGACCGAGATCGACCGTTTTTTGGTGTCAATACAGGCTCCTGCCAAGCAGCTTGACGCTTTCACACAAAATCAGCTAGCCATGCGAGACCTGTAGGATCGCACTGTTTCCAGAATCACTTCACATGTAGCACACTGTATACCTCGACGAGGCGAAGCAGTTGCAGAAAATGGCTAGATACTTCATCGGACTGATGTCCGGCACCAGCGTGGATGCCGTGGATGCCGTTCTCATGGACTTTTCACGCATGGACAGTCCGCTCGTCTCAAATTTCAGCCAGCCGATAGACCGGGAACTGAGAACTGAAATCAACCGCATCATTTCACTCAACACCTGGCCCCAGGAGACCAGGGCACTCGATGATCAGTTTGTGCGCGTCTGCGCAGAGGCTATCCGTCATCTGCTTCAAAAAGCCGCCATCGATGCAGACCAGATCGAGGCGATTGGCAGTCACGGGCAAACGGTATTTCATGACCCGCAAGGCACCCCGCCGGTATCCATCCAGATCGGCAGCGCCGGGCAACTCGCCCGTGAGACGGGCATCACGACCATCGGCAATTTCAGACAGGCGGATATCGCCGCAGGTGGGCAAGGCGCCCCATTGGCCTGCGCCTATCACGCAAGACTGTTCCGCCATGCCCGTGAAGACCGGGCCGTGATCAATCTGGGTGGCATTGCCAACATCACCTTCCTGCCCGCTGACCCTTCCAAAGACGTCGAGGGCTTCGATACGGGGCCTGCTAACACATTACTGGATGCCTGGGTCCGCCACTGCCAGGGCCAGGACTTTGATGCGGGGGGCGACTGGGCACGCAGTGGCACCGTGAATACACAATTGCTTGAGCGAATGCTGCAGGAGCCGTACTTCGCACGCCCGCCCCCCAAATCAACCGGCCGGGAGACCTTCAGTCTTGCCTGGCTGCAGGCCATGCTGGAGCAGCACGGCGTAAGCCTTGAGGCCAAGGATGTGCAGGCGAGCCTGGTGGAACTCACGGCGCGATCCGTAGCACAGGCTGTAGAAAACCACCCGCTGCCCGTTGTCCGCATCCTGCTGTGTGGTGGAGGCAGCAACAATGACTACCTGGTCTCGCGCATTGAACAGGGCATGGGAGCCATCCCGGTGGAGTGCACCGATACTCATGGGGCACCTTCGAGGTGGCTTGAAGCGATGGCATTCTCCTGGCTCGCAAAGCGAACCGTGGATGGAAAACCGGGCAATCTGCCGAGCGTGACCGGCGCCGGTCAGGAAGTGGTTCTAGGTGAGGTACACCGGCCCGAGTGAAGCCGTGCAGATTGGATAAGGCGCCCGATGGGCGTCTCTCACCGGGTTCAACAGGTGGTCAGGCTGATTTCGTTTAACCCGGAGAAAATGAGGACCCGCAGCCACAGGTGGTCTGGGCATTGGGATTTCGTATCACGAACTGAGCCCCTTCAAGGCCCTCCGAGTAATCAATTTCTGCACCCATCAGGTATTGGAAACTCATGGGGTCCACCAGCAGGGTGATGCCGCCGTTTTCAACGGAGGTGTCACCGTCCTGGAGATTCTCATCGAAGGTAAAACCGTACTGGAATCCAGAACATCCGCCTCCGCTCACGAATACACGAAGCTTGAGGTCCTGATTGTCTTCCTCCTCGATCAGCTGCTTGACCTTGTGGGCAGCAGCATCAGTGAAGATCAACGATGCAGGTGGTGCGGTTTGTGTTGCAGGCATGAGTGTGCTCCCGGGCCAATATCTGTATTACAGGGTTTAATAATTACAAAACCTCTATTTATTAGTCAATATCTCTAATGTAGCTGCCTACAGGGGGTCCAGGGTATCCACGGGATTGGGAGAGGACTGGTGAACGAGCTTGCCATTCACCTGTGCACCTACGCTCATTCCCAGCGAAGCATAGTAGATATCGCCATTGATCTTGGCTTCGGATTTCAATTCAATGCCCTCACTGGCATAGATATCTCCATGAACCGTGCCATCGATGATGATATAGGTACCTCGAATCTCCCCCTCCACGACACCCATCTCATTGATCACCAGCACGCATTTGTCCTCACATTTTGCGATGACGTTGCCCTCGACCGTGCCTTCGATTTGCAGCCCGCCACCGTAATAGACATCCCCCACCACTTTGGACAGTGGGCCGACCAGTGTATCGATCTGAACCGCCTTGATTTTTTTCTTAAATGACATCATCACTCCTCCGATCGTGCCTGGCGAACTCCATTTTGTACATACGCCTCATCCCACAGGTAACTTACGATTAGCGGCTCTTGTTTGTTGCCGTTACGCAGCACCTCCACCTGGACACTTGCTGGCAAAAAATCCTCGGGCAGTGAAAGACTGCCGACAATCTCCTGAAAATACCTGAAAGAAAACTTCAGGCCCGCATCTTTCTCTGTCTCGTGGATGGCCTCAGGCCTGAGTACCGTGGGCACGCCCTGGCGCTCTCCTGTCACACTCAGTCGAACCCTGCCGGAAACATTTTCTTTCCTTTTGGGCATTCCGGTCAGTGTCACACGGTAGTCATACTGGCCGGTGGCGACATCTTCTCGCAACAGCAAGGCCCTCACCTGCACGGCTGAATTGTCAGCATCAGGTGAATAAAGTGTACGATAAAACTGAAGTTCCTGGGCCAGCTTCAGCAACTCGACATCTTTTTCCTGCAGCATGCTTTTCATTTCCTCGGCGGCCACCGACTCAACTTCGGCCGAACGTTTGGCCAGTTCCACCTCATTCTTGAGCCGCCCAATGGACTTCTCAAGCAGCCGGATCATCTCGTTCTTGTCCGTGATGCCCGACAGGGCCGGGTCACCCAGAAAGGGCAGGCCAAGGCTTTTCGTACCCAGCCAGAACGAGATGGCTACAACGACCAGGATAATCAGGATGGCCTGGACAAGCGACACGGATCGCGCGAAAGGCTTTCGGATGTGAATCTGCCATACCATCGGTTGTCCCTTCGCCTGGCCCGGTCCCGGGTTACGGGAAAAGGCCCGTTTGCATCAGTCCCGCAGTTTCATCCAGACCAAACATGAGGTTCATGTTCTGCACCGCCTGTCCGGCAGCACCCTTGACCAGGTTGTCGATCACGGACAACACGACAACGACCTCCCCGTCATTGGGCCGCAGCACGGACAGTCGGCAGAAATTGGAGCCGCGTACATGCTTGGTCTCGGGAAGTGCACCCTGCGGCAAGACGTCCACGAATGGCTCGTGCGAGTAGCGCTGGCGATAGATCGCATCCAGGTCGGCAGTATCCTCCACATCCGGTGCATACACGGTTGCGAAAATGCCGCGTACCATGGGCACGAGATGAGGGGTGAACGTCAACTCGACCGGCGCCTGGCGGATCCCCTGCAGTTCCTGGGTGATTTCCGGCCAATGACGATGCGCCTGAACGTTGTAAGCCCGGAAATTCTCCCCAGCCTCACTGAACAGCGCAGGCACATTTGCACCTCGCCCGGCGCCGCTGACACCGGACTTGGCATCTGCGATCAGGCGTGCAGGCTCGGCCAGGCCCTGCTCGAGAAGCGGCAAGACGGCCAGGATAATGGCGGTTGGATAGCAGCCGGGATTGGCCACCAGACGGGCTTGTCCGATCATCTCGCGATGCACTTCGGGCAGGCCGTAAACCGCCTGCGGCAATAACTCGGGACACGCATGGGTCTGCTTGTACCAGTGCTCCCAGACCGCGGCATCCTTGATGCGGAAATCTGCGGCCAGGTCGATGACCTTGACGCCCGCCTCGATCAGTTCCGGCACCATGTGCATGGCCGTCCCGTTGGGAGCTGCAAAAAATACACATTCGCAGCGTTTGAGCTCGGCTGAATCAGGCGCTACCAGTTGCAGGTCGGTTGACGTGGACAGGTTTGGATACAGTTCAGACAGCGCCTTGCCGGCCTCGCTGCGGGAGGTCACCGTCTGCACACGGACTTGGGGATGCGTGGCCAGCAGGCGCAGCAACTCCGCACCGGTGTACCCGGTTCCTCCGACTATTCCGACAGAAATCATATTGGCTGGTGCGTTATGGGGTTGTGTGCATCATACAAGATTAACGCAGGCAGCCAAATGCCGAAGCCCTACACAGGTATCGGCTCTGGCATAATCCCAGCTATGAAAAAGCGGCTGCCTTTCGCAGGACTCATTCAAAACGCGCTTGAGAACTTGCGTATGCGCACCTCAAGGCCTGACGCCCTTGCCCAGCTGGCGGTCCTGAGCGTGATCGCAGGACTCGTGACGGGCCTCGTGATTGTATCCTTCAGGCTTCTGATCGAAGCGGTGCAACTGCTCTTTTTACCCGAGGGCACGCTGGGGAATTTTGAAGGGCTGCCGATCGGTGTGCGCATTGCGCTGCCCGTGGCCGGCGCGCTTCTGATTGCCCTGGTATTCAGTATATGGGCGAAGGACCACCCCACGGTCGGTGTACTGCACGTCATGGAACGACTCTCGTACAACCGCGGGCATCTGCACCTGCGAGGCCTTGTGATGCAATACGTCGGCGCTACCCTATCCGTCATTTCCGGGCAATCCATGGGGCGCGAAGGCCCTTCCATACACCTCGGGGCTGCCACCAGCAGCATCATTGGACAGCGTCTGGCACTCCCCGATAACGCCATTCGCACCCTCGTGGCTTGTGGAGCTGCCGCCGG